>JANQLJ010000177.1 GCA_028280665.1 Alphaproteobacteria bacterium | reverse complement strand
TTCCCGGGGTCAGGGCACCCCGGGAAGGACCCGCCTCGAAGGAGCACAATCCATGGCCCCCCACTTCATCGACCGCCGGCTCAACCCCAAAGGCAAAAGCCTGGGCAACCGCCAGCGCTTCCTGCGCCGGGCGAAGGGTCAGATTCGCGACGCGGTCCAGAAGTCGATGAAGAAACGCAAAGTCGGCGATTTTGACAAGGGTCAAAAAATCAACATCTCGTCTAAGAGCACCGAGGAGCCGCGCTTCCGGTTCTCGCGCCAGGGCGGCGAGCGCGATTTCGTCCATCCGGGCAACAAAGAGTTCATGGAAGGCGACGAGATCAAAAAGCCGCGCCAGGGCGCGGGCGGCCGCGGCAAGAAGGCGAGCGAGAGCGGCGAAGATGAGGACGATTTTACTTTCACGCTGACCCAGGACGAAGTGCTGGACATTTTTTTCGAGGATTTGGAGTTGCCGAACCTCGTCAAGACCTCGCTCAAGGAACTGACGACCACCTCGTGGAAGCGCGCCGGACTCACCACCGAAGGTTCACCCACCAATCTCAACCTGATGCGCACCATGCGCAACGCCTTTGGCCGGCGGCTGGCTTTAAAGCGCCCTAGCAACGAAGAGGTCAGCGCGCTTAAAGAGCGCCTGTTCGAGCTTGAGAACATCGCCCAGCCGACGGAGAAACAGCGCGCCGAGCGCATCGACGTGGTGCAGCAGCTCGAAGACCTTGAAGCCAAGCGCAAATGGATTCCCTACATCGATCCCATCGACGTGCGCTTTAACACCTACGAGCAGTACCCGGTGCCCGTAAGCCGCGCGGTCATGTTCTGCCTGATGGATGTTTCGGGTTCCATGGGCGAGCGGGAAAAAGATCTCGCCAAGCGCTTTTTCATGCTGCTGCACCTTTTCCTCAAGCGGCGGTATGAGCGGCTGGACGTGGTCTTCATCCGCCATACTCACGAAGCGCAGGAAGTGGACGAAGACACATTTTTTTACTCGCGCCAGTCGGGCGGCACCATCGTTTCCACCGCCATCGAGGAGATGCTGAAGGTCTGGAAAGACCGTTACGCGCCCGAGGAGTGGAACATCTATGTGGCCCAGGCCTCGGACGGCTATACCCAAAGCGGCGACGCGGCGCGCTGTGTGGAACTTCTCAACAGCGACGTCATGCCCTTCTCCCAGTACTACGCCTATATCGAGATCCTCGATGAGCGTGAAATGGAAGTTTTCGCCGACGAGGACCAGGGCGCCGAGCTGTGGCGCGCCTACCGCACCGTGCATAGGGACTGGCCCAACTTCGCCACCAAGCGCATCGCCCGGCCCCAAGACATCTTCCCCGTCTTCCGCGAGCTTTTTTCCAAGGACCTGGAGGCCGTGAAGAAATGAGCGCGCTTGTTTTCGAAGATGCCGAATGGGATTTCGACCTCCTGGACAAGGCCTTCAACGCCGTTGAAGACATAGCACTGAACGATCTTGAGCTCGACATCTTTCCCAATCAGATCGAGATCATTTCGTCCGAGCAAATGCTGGACGCTTATTCAGCCCACGGCATGCCGCTGATGTACAATCACTGGTCCTTTGGCAAGGTCTTCGCCCGCGAAGAGACCATGTATCAGAAGGGCTATACGGGGCTCGCGTACGAGATCGTCATCAACTCGGTGCCGTGCATTTCGTTTTTGATGGAAGAGAACACCATGACCATGCAGACCCTGGTCATGGCGCATGCCTGTTTCGGGCATAACCACTTTTTTAAGAACAACTACCTGTTCCGGCAATGGACCGACGCGGAAGGCATTTTGGACTATCTCGGCTTTGCCAAGCGCTACATCGCCACGTGCGAGGAAAAATACGGCCTTGCCGAGGTGGAAGCGATCCTCGATTCCGCCCACGCCATTATGGACCAGGGCGTTTTCCGCTATCAGCGCCCGCCCCGGCTTTCCGAGGCCGAACAGCTTGAACGCGTGCGCGCGCGCCTGGCCCACGACGAGGCGACGTTCAACGATCTTTGGCGCACCCTGCCGAAGAAAGAAGGCGAGGAGGGCGGCACGCCCGAGACCATGACGCCCGTTGAGGAAATGGTCGCCGAGGATCAGGAACGCATGAAGCTGCCCGAGGAAAACCTGCTTTACTTCCTTGAAAAGCACTCGCCCGTCTTGCGCCCCTGGCAGCGCGAAATCGTGCGCATCGTGCGCAATGTGGCGCAGTACTTCTATCCGCAGAAGCAAACCAAGGTGATGAATGAGGGATGCGCCACCTTTGTGCATCACTACATCATGCACGAAATGCACCGGCGCGGTCAGATCAGCGACGGCGCGCTGCTCGAATTTTTACATTCGCATTCGTCTGTGATTTTCCAGCCCGGCTTCGACGACAAGCGCTATTCAGGGTTTAATCCGTATGCGCTCGGCTTTGCCATGATGGAAGATATCAAGCGCATGTGCGAGAACCCCACGGACGAGGACAAAGACTGGTTCCCCGATCTTGCGGGCAAGGGCAATTGGCGCGAGGAGCTGAAATACGCCTGGGCCAATTTCCGCGACGAGAGCTTTATCCAGCAATACCTGAGCCCCAAGGTGATGCGGGACCTGCGCCTGTTTTCCATTTACGACAAGTCGGAAGACCCCAATTACATCGTCTCCGCCATCCATGACGAGACGGGCTTCCGTAAAGTCCGCAACACGCTGGCACAAATGTACGACATCGGGCGGCTGGAACCCAACCTTCAGGTGGTGGAAGCGAACGTGCGCGGCGACCGCAAACTGCACCTGCAGCACATCATGAATGGCAGCATCCCGCTCGATGAAAAGCAGAAAGAAAAAGTGCTTTTCCACATCGAGCGCCTGTGGGGCCACGAGGTCGATTTTTCGGCAGTGGACGCGGGCGAACAGGCTGCCTAAGTTACGCGCCTCGGACCGGGCGGGAGGCGTTCATGGGCTTTGTTCTCACAATCATTATCATGGCGGCGGCCATCGCGGTGGCCGCTTTCGCGCGCTGGAAGGCAAACCAACCGTATGAGCCCGGCGTGCCCCGCTACATCAATTGGAACATCATCATGATCCTCGCCGGGGTCGTCGCCGTCCTCATGCTCACCCACATCTTCGCCCTTTCGGGGATCGAGGTGGGTCAGGGACGGCGGATGCGCTAATCTTTCTCGCCCGGCTCGTGGGCGCTTTCGTGACCCGGCGCGTGGAAGTGTTCCACCGTGTGCCCGCGCAGGCCCAGGCGCAAGGTCTCAAGGTTCAGCACTTCGGCGAGCGGCACATTGCCCATGTTTACATTAGGCCCCAGGCGCTTCACGAAATAGATCATCTGCGGCTTGAACGGCGCTTCGAAGACCAGCCGATCCGGGTCGATGCCTGAGCTTAGGATCGCTTCCACCGCATCGTCGCGCACCTTGCCGCCCGGCGCATAGATGCCGGCGCTTGCGTCCGCGCGGCCTTCGACAATCACTTTCCAGGCGCCCGCGTCGAGGTCCGCCTTGATGGCGGCGACCCAGGCTTCGGGCTCCATCACAAAGTCCGCGTCCTTGCTGCCCACTTCGGAAAGTACCTTGAACCCCGCGCCCGCGAGCCGTTCCACCTCGCGGGCCTTTTCCGCCTCGGGAATGGGAAGCGAGCCGTTGGAGACTTCAACGAGCGTAAAGCCCGCGTCGCGCACAAATGCTTCGTAGGCGGACATTTTGCCCTGCCAGTAGCTCAGCTCGAACAACAGCCCGCCGGGCGAGGTGAGCACATCGTGAGCTTTGTAAAGCGCGAGCTTCTCGGAAAGATTGGGGGTCAGGTGCGCGGTGCCCCAGCCGAGCTTCACCACATCTGTATAGGCGCCGCAAATGGCAAGAGTGTCGGCGATTTCCGCAAGCCCCAACCCGCCGTCGAGAGCATTGGTGAGCCCCACCTCGCGCGGTTTTTCCACGCGGGTAGGCAAGTCAAAAGGAATACGCGCTTTGCCCGCCATTTGTTTTCCGACACTCCCCTCCACTGCTCAGTACCCGCCGCATTGAGCACACTATTCCGCGCGGGCGATGAGCAAACCGTCTTTTCGTGTCACTTTAATGGCAAAGTCAAAGCGGTCCAAATCGAGGGCCAGAAGCCAGTCCGAGCGCGGGCCGTATTGTGCGCGCGTCGCCAGGAACGCGTCTGTCGCAAACCATCGCGTCAGAAGCTCTTGCAACGCATCCGCGTTGTAAGGATGGCCGAGCGCCACGGCGCGAATATAGAGAGCGCACAGCTCGTCCTCGTCCGCGCGCGTCTCGCCCTTGCGCCCGGCGGCGAGCACCGTCGCCTCTTTTACCTCACGCAAGGCCAGCCCCGTGGCGCGGGCATTCACGAACGACGCGGCATAGAGCTCAGTGCCTTCCGGCGCGGCGGCGAGGGCCGCGGTGCCGTTGGTGGTGGTCAGCACAAGGCGCGTACCGGAAAAGGACATCTCGCTTAAAGCAGTCGGCGAGTTGCCAAGGTCAAAGCCTTCGGGCCTATGCCCGCCGCGCTCACCCACGGCAAGGTCCACGCGGGCACCGCGCTTAAGGGCAAGCGCTTCGTCCAGACCGTCCACCATGACGATCTCGCACGCGCCGCTTGCAAAGGCATAAGCCGCCGTCGTGAAAGCGCGGAAGACATCAATCGCTACCAGCGCGCCTTTGGCGTTGCGGGCGGCGGCGGGAAAGCTGGCGAGGTGAATGTCCAACAAAGCGGTCTCTTGATGGTTGGAAAAATTGGAGCGGGTGATGGGGATCGAACCCACGGCCCTCAGCTTGGGAAGCTGATGCTCTACCACTGAGCTACACCCGCCATGGTGGCGGCATACTGTATGGAAACGTGTGTAAGGTCCAGAGCGGTGCGATTGGTACGTGAGGAAGTTATCGGTCTTATTGATCAGACTTCTTGCAACTGACAGCCAAGGTTACCAGGTTATCGCCCTTTGAATTGGGGAGTTCATTCCAAAATTTCGCAAAGGCCGGCGAATAATTGCTTCGTTTTGCCGCGAAGAAAACCTCGTTGATATTATAAGACTTTACATTGCCAAACCATGCCCTCCAACCGATCCACAATTCTTCGTCAATGTATCCCTTTGAGTACTGGTAGTGCATTTCCTCTATCATCTTGAAAGTAATTTGAATTGCGGCAAAGATCTCCACGAGATCTGGAACCGTGAGTTCTTCGAGAGCTTTCTTTTCATCCGTCATTATGAATTTGAGATTTTCCATGGATGAGAACTTTTCCATCCATGTAACGAACCGCGCCGAAATCTCGCTTGCCGTTGCGGATTGAGTTGCCCGATTTGATTGCCTGATCTGAATTGCGAGGTATAGCAAGGAAGTTATGATGGCGGCGACACCAAACACTTCCACGATCAATGTTATGACGGCCAGGTTCATATCGATTTCCCCGCAAACAGTGTTTCATGCTCGAATCAGCACCAAGACAACTGGTGTGTTCCGAGCATATCAGGTTAAGGAAAACCACCCAGTGCCCGGCGACCGGTCAAGTTGAAGACGTATGATCTCCAAACTAGAAAATACTCCAAACGCGGGCAGCTTTCTTCGAGCGTTCCACTGAAGCCACCCCCAATTGAATCAAAGCCTATCCTCCGCGCCCATGACCGCATCCGAACACGTCCTGATCCTGCTTTCGCTTATCGTCTCGCTGACGCTGGTAGTCCTCCGCATCAAACCAGCCCCGCGAGCGCTGAATCTTAAAGTCCGGCGCGAGATCCCATTCCTCCCACCTGCTGGCGCCCCACCCGCTGGCGCGAAGGCCGCATGAACCCCCGCCCGATCCGAGGGCGGCCGCCCGGGCAAAGTGAATCGAAAAAGTCACAGAGCTACGGCATTTCCCGGTCCCTGGGGGCAAGCGGGAGATAATTCCTTTTGTCTTTCTGCGAATTATGGTGCAAATAGGCTACGATTCGGAGTGTCACGAATCTTTCTCGCGTTTTTGTTGTCTTTCACAGGCCCTTGGAGGGGAAGATGAAGTTTTTTGTTGGTATGGGCTCAATCGCCCTGATGGCGGTTCTGTCAATTCCGGCGGCACTGGCCAGCAATGATGGGTCCACCGGCGCCCTTGATGGATATGTGTCGGTCGGCCACATCGAAAGTGACGATAGTGACTTTGACGGCGCTAATCCGTTTCTTATCGGCGGCGGCGTCATCTATCAGGCGCCGATTGGCCCTGGTTACGGCTACCAGGCCGAGGCTTCCGTGCAATACGGCACCGGGATGGAAGGCCAATCGGTTGGCAATGAGTTCTTTAACTATGGCGGGGTCATTCACCTGTTCGCGCGCAATCCCGAACGCCATGCGGCCGGTGTGTTTGCGGGCGTGGGAAGCTACGATGTCATTCAGTCGAGCGGCGGCCCGGAAGTAAATACCTACCTGCTCGCCGGCGTGGAAGGGCAGCTCTTTTGGGACGATTTCACCCTTTACGGCCAAGCCGGATATTTCGACCCGGTCGATGATTGCTCGGAATGCTACCGCCGGCATCTCTACGAGCTGCTGTATATGCGGCTGACGGGGCGTTACTTCATCACGCCGAATACGGTTGTTGAAGGGGAGTTCGGCATTGGCCGGGGCTATGTGGAAGGCGACGACCAGGCCCCGCTCGATTTCTGGGCCATCGAAGTCGAACATATGCTGCCCAATGGCGTTAGTGTCTATGGCCGTTATGACCACGGCTACTTCTGCAACTGCGATGAAGACGATCCGATGAATCAACAATTCATTCGGGTGGGCGTCCGCTGGTACTGGAATGGCGGGACGTTGCAATTTAATGACCGCAACGGCCACTCATTCGATACGCCCGACTTCGCGCGCTACGTGGCTGTTTCCGACCAGTTCGACTAAGCCGTATTCAATCCACGACACGGGAAGGCGCATCTCCAACAGGAGGTGCGCCTTTCTCTTTGTCCAGGCCGCTTGTCGGGGATTCCCCTAAAACGCCAGGGGTTAAACCGAATCACATGCTTTGGTAGTGATTCGCATGCGCCCTTCATGGTTTGGGGGCTCGCATCACCAACTCCACGAGGGGGAGATACACATGGACGTAATCCTAACCGACCTCAGATACACGGTCGCCGCCGGTGTGGTGCTGACCGTGATCCTCTGGTTCGTTGCACCCTTGATCGCGTAAGGGAGGAGCAGAGCCATGGAGAGTTTTGATTTTGGACTTCTGGTCCGCTTCATCCACGTCATTTCGGGCATCATGTGGATCGGGCTTTTGTACTACTTCAACTTTGTGCAAATCCCGACCATGCCGAAAATCCCCGACGACCTGAAACCGGCCGTCGGCAAACACATCGCGCCCGCGGCGCTGTTCTGGTTCCGCTGGGCCGCCGCATCGACGGTGCTGTTCGGGGTCATCCTCGGCTGGCAGCAGGGCTGGCTGTTCGAGGCCTTCCTGCTCGGCTGGGGCATGGGCTCGGTGCATCTGACCTGGATCGGCATCGGCATGTGGCTGGGCCTTATCATGGCGTTCAATGTGTGGTTCGTGATCTGGCCCAATCAAAAGGTTGCGCTGGGGATCGTGGACGGCAGCGCCGAGGAAAAAGCCAAGTCGGCGCGCACGGCCATGCTGTTCAGCCGCACCAACACGCTGCTTTCCATTCCCATGCTGTGGGGCATGCTCGCCTCCAAGCACCTGATCGGGATGTAGGCATAAGAAATGGGGCGAGCGCGTTTTTCGCACTCGCCCCACCCCACCTTACGGGACGGTGTGTCCCGTCCCCTCTGACCTTTTATGACCTTTTCCCGCTTGGGCGCGCGTCAGTGGTGCCAACCCGCGCGCCGCGTAACATCCGTCGCAAGGGCCGTGCCAACCGGGCTTGTCCCCTTCCGAAACGGCACGTAGCGAATGGTTACTGCTTGAAATGCTTGGAGAGCTTGAGACCCTGACGCTGGTAGTGAGAGCCGATGTCCATGCCGTAAACGAAGTCGGGCACCATGGTTAGCGGCTCGTAAACCAGCCGCCCGACGATCTGCCCGTCCTCGATGATAAAGGGCACATCGTGGCTGCGCACTTCGAGCACCGCCTTGCTGCCCGAACCGCCCGCGGCCACGTGCCCGAAGCCGGGGTCGAAAAAGCCCGCATAGTGAACGCGGAACTCCCCCACCAGGGGATTGAACGGCACCATCTCCGCCGCATAATCCGGCGGCACGTGAACGGCCTCGCGGCTTGCGAGAATGTAAAACTCATCCGGGTCGAGGATCATCGTTGCGTCTTTGCGCGCTGAAATGGGGTCCCAAAAATCCGCCGGGTCATAGGCGCCGGGCTTGTCCACATCGATCACGCCCGCGTGGCGCTTGGCGCGGTAGCCGACAAAGCCCGTTTCCGCATCGCCTTTAAGATCGACGGACACCGCGATCCCCTGGTCGATGTCCGCTTCGCCGTCCACAAGACCCACTTCGCCGTGAAGCGCAAGAAGCGCTTTGTCGTCAAGCGCCGCCGCGCCCGCGCGCAAGCGCAACTGGTTGAGGCGGCTGCCTGCGCGCACCAGCACACTGAACGTCTTGGGACTGATTTCCGCATAAAGCGGCCCCTCGTACCCTGCGTCCACTTGGTCGAAGCTGCTGGCGCGGTCGGTGATGAGCCGGGTGAAAACATCAATGCGGCCCGTGGAGCTTTTGGGGTTGGCAAGGCCCGACACGGATTTGGGAAGCGCAGTAAATTCCATCAGCGGCACCAGATAAACGCAGCCGGTTTCCAGCACCGCGCCGCTGGTGAGATCAATCTCGTGCATCACCACATCGGCAAGGCGGTCCTCCACCGTGCGCCGGGGGCCGGGCAGAAAGCTCGCGCGGATGCGGTAGGCCTTGGGCCCCAGGCGCAAATCAAGGCTCGCGGGCTGAAGCTGCGCATTGGTGATGGGCCCTTGCGCGGCGAGTGCGCCGGTCTGGATAAGCTCTTTGAGCTGCTGCACCGGAAGCACGCCGGGCGCGGGCATTTCAAGGTCCGCTTGTTGGCTCACCTGCTGGTCCGCTTTCTGATCGAGGGCGAGGCTGGTCATCAGGCGCCTTTCCTATCACGGGTCGGCGGAGGCCCCAATGCGCTCAAACCGCCGCCGCAAAAAGTGCAAAGTTTTCCACAGGCCCGCACGTCCTGCGCTTCTCGCGCAGCGCGGGCAAGAACCATCTCACGATTCGTGTACAGCCCGGCGGTAAGCTTAACCTGCGCGTTTTAAGGCCAAAGGCGTTGCCCAAAATCACTAGTGCCGGGCCGCCCGCCCCGTCATTATCCGTATGAGGCCAGTTGGGCGGGGCCAGCAAAGGGGGCGATCATGCGCCATCAATACGACGCTGAGACGCATTTCATTCGCGTGAGTGTGGAGCCTTCGTACCTTGAAGACCAATCCTCGCCCGAGGAGGATTACTACGTCTGGTCTTACAAAGTGATCATCGAAAACCACGGCGGCAACACGGTGCAATTGCGTAACCGCCATTGGCGCATCGTCGATGGCCTGGGGCGCACCCAGGAAGTGCATGGCGAGGGCGTGGTGGGCGAACAGCCCGTGCTCGGCCCCGGCGACCGGTTCGAATACACCTCCGGCGCACCGCTCAACACGCCCTCGGGCATCATGGGCGGCACCTATCAGGTTTCGACCGAGGAGGGCGACCTGCTCGATGTGATCATTCCTGCCTTTTCGCTCGACAGCCCTTACGCCAGCCGGACCGTGAACTAATCGGCTTCGAGCCCCGCGATTGACGCCCCCACGATTGACGGCCAGGTCCCGGAGCGGTAGCGCTTAGGGGCAGCCCGCCCCACGGGCGGGCGCAACGAGAGCCAAAAGAAACCACGCGCGAGACGCCGCTTGTCCGACCCCAGGCCGATCCTTCTCGTCATAGGCATTTTGCTGGCCACCTTGGGCCTTGCCATGATGCTGCCCGCCGCCATCGACCTTGCGGTGGGGAACCCGGACTGGCAGGTCTTTGGCACCGCGAGCGGGCTTACTCTATTCATTGGAATGGCCCTTTGGTTTGCCAACCGCGGCTTCACCGGCGATCTCAACATGCAGCAGGCGTTTCTTTTGACGACGCTTTCCTGGGCGGCGCTGGTGACCTTTGCCGCCATTCCCTTCGCCCTCTCCCCCAGTATGCAGATGAGCTATACGGACGCGTTTTTCGAAGCCATGTCCGGGCTCACCACCACGGGCTCGACGGTCATTGTGGGCCTCGACGCCGCGCCGCCGGGAATTTTGGCGTGGCGCGCGCTGCTCCAATGGCTGGGCGGTGTGGGGATCATCGTCATGGCGATCGCCGTCCTGCCCATGCTGCGCGTGGGGGGCATGCAGATTTTCCGGCTTGAATCCTCCGACACCTCGGAAAAGATTTTGCCCCGCGCCCAAGCGATTGTGGGCTCCATCGTCGCGCTTTATGTAGGCCTGACCGCCATTTGCGCCGCGTGCTATTGGCTTTTCGGGATGCCCTTCGCCCACGCCGTCGCCCATGCCATGACCACCATCGCGACGGGGGGGTATTCGACCTCGGACCTTTCGCTCGCCCGCTGGGACGCGCCGGGCGTTCAGTACACGTCCGTTGTCTTTATGTTGCTGGCAAGCCTTCCCTTTGCCCTTTACCTGCAGGCCCTTGCGGGCAAGCCCGGGATCGTCGTCCGCGACGCGCAAGTGCGCGGGTTCTTTATGGTGGCGGCGCTCGTGACCGGCGTGCTCGCGGCCTATTTGATCACCGCGAACCTCATGAGCGGCGAAGCGGCCTTCCGCGCGGCGGCCTTTAACGGCATATCGATCCTTACCGGCACAGGCTATGCCACCCACGACTATCATGCTTGGGGCACGTTTTCCGTCGGCGTTTTCTTTTTCGCCATGTTCATTGGCGGCTGCGCCGGTTCCACCAGTTGCGGCATCAAGATCTTCCGCTTTCAGGTGATCGAGGCCGCCGCGCGCACGCACGTGCAGCGCATCGTCCACCCCCACGGCGTTTTCACCGCCCGCTATAACCGCCGGCCGGTGCCCCGCGAGGTGATCTCCTCGGTGATGAGTTTCGTGTTCCTGTTCCTCTCGCTTTTCGCATTGATGGCAATCGCGCTTTCGCTTTTGGGGCTTGATTCGATCACCGCGTGGTCGTCGGCGGCAACGGCCCTTGCCAATGTGGGACCGGGGCTTGGGCCCACCGTCGGGCCGGCGGGTTCGTTCCAAACCCTGCCCGATGCGGCCAAGTGGATTTTGTCCGCCGGTATGCTATTGGGGCGGCTCGAGCTCTTTACCGTTCTGGTTCTTTTCCTGCCCAGTTTCTGGCGGCAGTAGGTCTTCAGGAGAAGCGCGATGGCCGCAACCTATACCCCGCGCGAGATGATCGCCAAGCTCGTCTCGTTCGACACCACGAGCCGCAATTCCAATCTCGATCTTATCGACTTTGTTGAGGATTATCTCTCCGCATACGGTGCATCTTGCACGCGCTTCTACAATGAAGACCGCACCAAGGCGAACCTGCTCGCCACCATCGGGCCAGGCGTGGAAGGCGGCATCATCCTTTCCGGCCATACGGACGTGGTGCCGGTGGACGGCCAGCCCTGGGTCACGGACCCCTGGGAAGTGACGGAAGAGGGCGGCAAGCTTTATGGCCGCGGTACTTGCGACATGAAGAGCTTTTCCGCCATCGGGCTGGCGTTGGTGCCCGAGTTCCTCAAGCGGGACCTCAAAGCGCCGATCCATTTCGCGCTTTCCTACGACGAGGAAGTGGGCTGCACCGGCGTCGTCAGCATGATCGAGGGGCTGGAAAGCGCGATCCCCACGCCCCGCTGCGCCATTATCGGCGAGCCCACGGACATGAAAGTAGTCAATGCCAACAAGGGCATTCGCAGTTTCCGCACCACGGTCGAAGGCAAGGAAAGCCATTCGAGCCTGCCCGCGGGCGGCGCCAGCGCCATCCTTTATGCGATGGAGCTGATCGCGCACTTGCAGGACCTCGCGCGGCAAATGGAAGACCTGGGCGATGCCTCAGGCCGCTTCGACCCCGGTTACACCACCACGTCCGTGGGCGTCATCAAAGGGGGCACGGCGACCAACATCATCCCGCGCGAATGCACTTTCGATTGGGAATACCGGCCGCTGCCTTTCGTCGATCAAGACTGCATCAAGAAAGAGTTCGAAAGCCACGTTACGAACATCGTTCTGCCGCGGCTCAAGAAACAAGCGGGCGATGACGGCAACATCACCACGGAAGACCTGGTCGCCGTGCCGGGGCTGACCGCGGAGGAAGGCAATCCCGCCGATGCGCTGGCCCTCAAGCTCACGGGCGCGAACCGCGCGGAGACGGTGTCCTACGCCGCCGAGGCGGGGCTGTTTCAGAAAGCGGGTGTGCCGTCGGTTATTTGCGGGCCCGGCTCCATCACCGAAGCTCATAAGCCCAACGAGTTTATCACCCTTGAGCAGGTGGAGATGAGCGTTGCATTCTTCCGTAGGCTGATGGACGAGCTGAGCCGCTAGGCGCGGAGGCCTTGCGGACCACCCCATCCAGTATGCTCTGGCTTGACCAGAGCATCTGGCTCCCGCTGCAGCAAAATGACAGGCAGCCAGACCCTCTGGTCGAGCCAGAGGGTACGATTCATTTTTTAGGAAGATCACTCAATCCAGTGTGATCTGACACTTGTTTCAACAACAGGACAGGCAACTAGGTTGTGTACTCAAACAACCGGCTCCAGGGTTTCCGCATCGAAGTCATAAACCTCGTTGCAGAACTCGCACGTTACGCGGAGCTTGCCGTCCTCGGCCATGTCCTTGAGGTCCTCGAGAGGAAAACTGCGCAGGATGTTTTGCGTGCGCGCTTCCGAGCAGCGGCATTCGCGGGCAAGGGCGCGCGGTTCATAAACGCGCACGCCGTCTTCGTGATAAAGCCGGTAGAGAAGCTCTTCCGGCGCGACCAGCGGGTCCAAAAGCTCGTGGTCTTCGACCGTATCAAGGAGGATCGCCGCGCGGGCCCACGCTTCTTCCACGTCCTCGCCACCTTCGGTGAGCACTTGCCGGGTCTCGCCCGCTTCGAGGCGCGCCGCGCGCTCGCGTTCGTCCTGAATGCCGCCGGAGGCCGCCAAGTGCTGGATCATGATCCCGCCCGCGCGCCACACCGACTTGCCGCCCGCGCTTTCAACGCACCCCACCGCCAGCTTGATCGACGTGGCGATTTGTTCGGACTGACGGAAGTATTCGTGCGCTGCCTCGGCAAGGCTTTCCCCGTGAAGCGCCACGATCCCCTGATACCGGTCCATTTCCTTGGCGGGATCGATAGTAAGGGCAAGGTGCCCCTTGCCCAGCAGCATCGCCGGGGTGATCTCAGCGTCCGAGCTGCGAAGCGCCTCAAAGGCTTCGTCTTCCACCTGCGCATAGCCGCGCATCCCGCCCGGCGTGGTGAAGGTGGTGACGAGCAGGCTTACGGGCCCGTCGCTTTGGGTTTGCAGGGTGAGGGTTCCGTCAAACTTGAGCGACTCGCCCAAAAGCGCCGTGAGCGCCAGCGCCTCGCCCAAAAGGCGGCCCACGGGCTCAGGGTAGTCGTGGCGGCTCAGAACATCATCCACCAGATGACCGAGTCGGACGACGCGCCCGCGCACCCCGGTGCATTCTACCTGAAACGGCAGCACCCGGTCATCGGCGGTGAGTTGTCGCTCAAGTTCGGTCATGCCTTGGCTCACGCCCCTGGCAATTTGTCGAAGCACCAGGCAAGAACCGCCTTTTGTGCATGAAGGCGGTTTTCCGCCTCGTCCCACACCACGGACTGTTCGCCGTCGATGACGGAGCCGGTCATTTCCTCGCCCCGGTGCGCGGGCAAGCAGTGCATGAAGATGGCCTTGTCATCCGCCTTGGCCATGAGATCGTCCGTCACCTGATAAGGCGAAAGCCGCCGGTGACGGGCAAAGACGTCTTCTTCATCGCCGAGCGAGACCCAGGTATCGGTCACCACCGCATCGGCGCCCGCCACCGCCTGGGCGGGATCGGCGGTGAGGTCAAGTTCAACGCCATTCTCGCCAGCCCATGCCACCGTCTCGTTGGAGGGCCCGTAGCCGTTGGCAAAGGCCATGCGCATTTTGAAATTGAACTTGCCGGCGGCGTGGACCCACGAGGTCGCCACGTTGTTGTTGGCATCGCCGCACCAGGTGACCGTCGCGCCCTCGATGGGGCCTTTCACTTCCTCGAAGGTCATCACGTCCGCCATGAGCTGGCAGGGGTGACTGCGTTTCGTAAGGCTGTTGATCACCGGCACCGTGGCGTTCGCTGCGAGATCCAGAAGATAATCATGGCTCAGTGTACGGATGGTAATGGCGTCCACATAGCGAGAGAGCACCCGCGCGGTGTCCGACACCGCCTCGCCGCGTCCGAGCTGCAGCTCCGAGCCCGTCAAGTACATGGTGCCGCCGCCCATTTGCCGCATGCCGATGTCAAAAGAAACCCGCGTGCGCGTGGAAACTTGTTCAAAAACAAGCGCGAGCATTTTGCCCGCCAGGAGCGGTTCGGGGTCGGGCGCACCCTTGTCGAGGCCCACGCGCGCGGCCTTCCACTTCTTCGCCGCCTCGATCATGGCCCGCAGGTCGGCGGCGGGAACATCCGCCAAGTCCAAAAAATGTTTCGTGGTCATTTGTCTGTCTCGTTTTGTTCGAGCGCCCCGCACGCTTTGTCTATTCGCGCCAGCGCTTCAGAAATTTCATCTTCGCTTACGACAAGCGGCGGCAGCAGACGCAGCACGCCCTCGCCCGCGCCCACCGCCAGCATGCGTTCATCGCGCAGGGCGGCGATCATTTGCGCGGGCCCGCATCGGAGCTTTACCCCCAGCATGAGCCCCACCCCGCGCACGTCTTCGATTATGCCGGGATGGGTGTCCTTGAGCCCCTCAAGGCCCTGGCGCATCTGGTTCGCCATTTGCTGAACGTGGGACAAGAAATCATCCGCCAGCACGATGTCGAGCACCGCGTTCCCCACCGCCATAGCGAGGGGGTTGCCGCCATAGGTGGAGCCGTGACTGCCTGTGGTCATGGCGCGGGCCGCCTTTTCCGTCGCGAGGATGGCGCCCAAGGGAAAGCCGCCGCCGATGCCTTTGGCCGCCGCAAGAATGTCGGGCGCGACGCCCGCCCATTCATGAGCGAAGAGCTTGCCCGTGCGGCCCATGCCGCATTGCACTTCGTCCAGGATTAGAAGTATCCCCGCCTCATTGGTAATTTCTCTCAGCCTACGGAGCGTTTCAGGGGTAAGCGCACGAATGCCGCCCTCGCCCTGGATGGGCTCAAACAAAATGCCCGCAGTTTCGGGGCCGATGGCCGCGCGCACAGCATCAAGATCACCGAAGGGTACTTGGTCAAAGCCTTCCATCATCGGGCCGAACCCCTTGGTCAGCTTTTCCTTCGCGCCCGCTGCGATGGTTGCAAAGGTGCGGCCGTGAAAGGCGCCTTCAAAAGTGATGATGCGATAGCGTTCGGGATTACCGGCGCCGTCATGATAGCGCCGCGACATTTTGATCGCGCCCTCGACGGCCTCAGCGCCCGAGTTTGAGAAAAACACCGTGTCGGCGAAACTGGCCGCAACCAGCCGTTCGGCCAGATGCTCCTGCCCTTCAATGCGGTAGAGATTCGACGTGTGCCACAGCTTGTCCGCTTGGGTCTTGAGCGCGTCCACCAGATGAGGGTGCGCGTGGCCCGCGACCGTAACCGCAATGCCCCCGGCAAAGTCGAGGTAGCGCTCGCCGTCCTTGGTGAAAAGCCACACGCCCTCTCCCCGCTCAAAGGAAAGCGGTTGGCGCGCGTAAGTCGGCAGTACGGGGTCGATCATGGTTCGGTTCCTGATAAAGAACGCCGCCAGCTTTGGGGCCAGGCGGCGCACAAACGTACATCTTCGGTTATCGTCTGTTACGCCTTGAGCTTGTATCCACTTCGGAAGAGCGCGTGGCACCAAAATCCCAGCACCACATTCAATACGACGAGAAGCCCAATGCCAATGGCAAGATTCGAATCCGCCTGGCCAGTAAAGCCGTAGCGGAAACCGTCGATCATGTAGAACACGGGATTAAAGAGGCTCGCCTGCTGCCACATGGGCGGCAACATGGTGACCGAATAAAACGTTCCCGACAAAAGCGCCGCCGGCATGATGATGAAATTGGTGACCGTCGCCATGTGATCGAACTTGTCGGCCCACATGCCCGCGAGGATTCCGATAAACGAGAGCACCATGGACGCGCCGACCGCAAAGACGACGAGCGCCCATACGTGCGTCACGCCGAGGGGCGCGAACGGCGCCATGACGATCCAGGAGATAATCGCGACCACGATGCCGCGGGTCACCCCGCCACCGGCAAAAGCGAGCGTCAGCTCGCCCGGCGAAAGGGGCGGCATGAGAAAGTCAACAATGTTGCCCTGGACCTTCGAGACCAGGAGGGACGAGGCGGTGTTGGCAAAGGCGTTCTGAATCACCTGCATCATGATGAGCCCCGGCGCCATGAAGGCGGGGAACGGAATGCCGTTGACCTCAGGCCGGGTGCGCGCAAATACGACGGAGAAAATGAACAGGAACAAGAGCGACTGCACCACCGGCGCCAGCACGGTCTGCGTGATCACTTTGATAAAGCGCAGCACTTCCTTGCGGTAGAGCGTCCAAACGCCAAGCGTGTTGAAGCGCCCGAAGCGCCGTTCGCCCCAGGCGGGGATATGGTCCGACATGCCGTCCTCTAATCGATGATGCAGCGCACCCTAAGGGGTGAAAGCGCACCCGCGCAACGGCGAATCAAGCAGCCCCGCCATGCGAATCACTGCATTGTGGGACCCCAATATCTTGGGGTCTTAACAAATCTTTACCAAGCATCTTGATTCGGCGCCGCCTCTTGGTACTATATCTTGCGGTTGGAGCTTGAGCGGGCACTAGATACCCGCGCGTCAGGGAAAAAGGTCAGGTTTTCCGGGCACTTAGCGTCCCTCTGGACCGCCGGGAGCAAACCAAACAAGGAGGGGTGCGGTCATGAGCTGGACCGACGACAGGGTCGAAGAACTCAAGAAACTATGGGCCGAGGGCCTGAGCGCCAGCCAGATCGCGCGGCAGCTCGGGGGCGTCACCCGCAACGCGGTGATCGGCAAGGTGCACCGCCTGGGGCTTTCCGGGCGCGGCTCGCCCTCGCGGTCGGACCGGCCCAAGCGCATCACCATGCCCAAGCCCCAGGCCAAGCCCGTAATGACCAAGCCCATCGTGGTCGAAGAGCCCGTGAAGCTCGCCAATGGCGACTACGCCACGGTGATGACGGTGACGGATTCCATGTGCAAGTGGCCCATCGGCGATCCGACCCAGCCCGATTTCCGCTTTTGCGGGCGGCCCGCCAAGCCCGGCTCGCCCTATTGCGACGGCCACGCGCGCATGGCCTTTCAGCCCGCGCAATCGCGCCGGGATCGCAGCCGTCAAAACAGCGGCTAGGAACCAGCTTTAAGCGGCGTAGGTTTCATCAAGCGCATAGCCTGCCGAGCGGACGGTGCGGATGGGGTCGCGTTCCTGGCTTCCGTTGAGCGCCTTGCGTAAACGCCCCACATGCACATCCACCGTGCGCGCTTCCACATAAACGTCCGTGCCCCAAACCGCGTCGAGCAACTGTTCGCGGGAAAAGACGCGGCCGGGATATTCCATGAGATGCTGGAGGAGCCTGAATTCCGTGGGGCCCAAATGCACCTCGCGTTCGCCGCGGCGCACCCGGTGGGTCACCTTGTCGAGGGTTAGATCGCCAAAGGTCACAAGGTCTTCGGTGAGCGCGGGCCGGATGCGGCGCATCACCGCGCGCACGCGGGCGAGCAGCTCGGCGGTGGAAAAAGGCTTGGTGATATAATCGTCAGCACCCGTATCAAGCCCACGAATGCGGTCCGATTCCTCGCCGCGCGCGGTCACCATGATGATAGGAATGTTCGCGGTCGCGGGCCGGGCGCGCAGGCGGCGGCAAACCTCGATGCCCGAAAGCTGCGGCAGCATCCAGTCGAGCACCGCAAGGTCAGGGGTTTCCTCGTCGGCCAGCAACAGCGCCTCTTCGCCATCCGTTGCCTGCAACACGCGGTAGCCTTCGCTTTCGAGATTGTAAACGAGCAGCGTCATCAGGGCTGCTTCGTCTTCAACAACAAGAACTGTCGGTTTCATTGGCTTACGTTTCGTTTCTTCTTGGGACCGGCTTGATCGTCCTTTGTCAATCAGCCTTTGGTTTCACATCCGTCAACTTGTTGGGCGTGCCTTTGGGCCGGTCCTCGGCCATGGGCTCGCCCTTTTCGATGTAATAGATCATCTCGGCGATATTGGTGGCGTGATCACCCGCGCGCTCAAGGTTCTTGGCAATAAACAAAAGATGCGTACAAAGACCAATGGTGCGCGGGTCTTCCATCATATAGGTGAGGAACTCGCGCAGCAGGCTGTTGTAAAGCTCATCGATCTCATCATCGCTGGTCCACACCTCCATGGCGCCGGAAACGCTGTGCGCCGTGTAGGCATCGAGTACGTCCTTGATTTGCGACAGCACCTGCCGGCCCATGCGCCCAAGACCATGGGTCAGGGTGACCGGCTCTTCCTGGTTGAGGACAAGCACACGCTTGGCGACGTTTTTGGCGAGATCACCGATCCGCTCAAGATCCCCCGACATTTTGATGGTGGCGATGATCTCGCGCAAATCGCGGCTCACCGGCTGGCGCAGCGCCAGCGCCGTCGCCGCCGCAATGTCGATCTCCTGCTGCTGCAGATTGACGTCGTGATCCATGGCGATCACGTCTTGCGCCATTTTGGAATCCCGCTTGGACATGGCGTTGAGCGCATTGGCGAGTTGCAGCTCGACTAGCCCGCCCATTTCCGTGATCTGCGCGGTCAGGTTCTCCAGTTCGTCGTCGAGCTGAATATGAGGGCGTTCAGTCATCGGGGTATCCTTCATTCAGCATGGCCCATGGCTGTGGTCCCCACCCTACCCGAATCGTCCTGAAATGTAGTCTTGCGTCTTTTGTTCTTTGGGATTGGTAAAGATGTCCGCCGTATCGCCCACTTCGATCAGTTTGCCCAAATGGAAGAAAGCGGTGCGTTGGGAGACGCGCGCGGCTTGCTGCATGGAGTGCGTGACGATCACGATGCAATAGTTCTCGCGCAGCTCGTGGATCAACTCCTCAATGCGGCCGGTGGCGATGGGGTCGAGCGCGGAGGCGGGCTCGTCCATCAAGATCACCTCCGGGCTTACCGCAATGGCGCGCGCAATCACAAGGCGCTGCTGCTGGCCGCCCGAAAGCCCCGTGCCGGGCTCGGTCAGGCGGTCCTTAACCTCGTCCCAAAGGCCGGCCTTTTGCAGGCTGGTTTCCACAATGCCGTCGAGCACCGACTTCGACGTGGCGAGCCCATGAATGCGCGGGCCGTAAGCGATGTTGTCGTAGATCGATTTCGGGAACGGGTTGGGTTTTTGGAACACCATGCCCACTTGCGCGCGCAACTGCACCGGGTCGAGATCGCCTTTGTAGATGTCCACGCCATCCAGAACGATCTGGCCCGTAAGGCGCGTTCCCGGAATGGTGTCGTTCATGCGGTTGAGCGCGCGCAAGAATGTGGACTTGCCGCAGCCCGACGGGCCGATCAGCGCGGTCACCGTGCGGTCGGGAATATCGAGCGAAACGTCGAACAAGGCCTGGGTCTGGTCGTACCACATGTTGACCTTGCGCGACTGGATCTTTGTCCCGGCGCTTGTTTCAACGCGCCCCGTGGGATGGTCCATTTGTACCTTCTTGCGGTCGTCCATTTTTTCTTTCACACGGTCTAGCATATCCGCCTCCTACCACCGGCGTTCAAGGCGCGCGCGCAGGAAAATCGCGGCCGCATTCATGAAGAGCAAAAACCCGAGCAGCACCATAATCGCAGCGGCGGTGCGGCTGACAAAGCCGCGCTCGGGACTGTCGAACCAGATATAGATTTGCGTGGGCAAAGCCGTCGACTTGGAAAACACGTCCTCCGGCACGTCGGTTATGAAGGTGTTCATGCCAATCAGGAGCAATGGCGCGGTCTCGCCCAGGGCTTGAGCGAGGCCGATAATGGTGCCCGTCAAAATGCCCGGCATGGCGAGGGGCAGCACGTGGTGGGTCATGACCTGCACCGGCGAAGCGCCGATGCCGAGGGCCCCTTCGCGGATCGACGGCGGCACCGCTTTCAGCGCCGCGCGCGTGGCGATGATGATGGTGGGGAGCGTCATGAGCGCGAGCACCATGCCGCCCACCAGCGGCGCCGAGCGCGGCAGACCGAAAAAATTCAAAAACACCGCAAGACCCAGAAGGCCGAAGACGATGGACGGCACGGCGGCGAGGTTGTTGATATTCACCTCGATAAGATCCGTCGCCCAGTTCTTGGGCGCGAACTCTTCGAGATAGACCGCCGTGGCGATCCCCATGGGAAAGCTGATGAGGAAACACACCATCAATGCAAAGGCCGAGCCGCGCAGCGCGCCCGCAAGCCCCGCCATTTCCGGAAAGCGGTTGTCGGTATTGGTAAGCAGCCAGAAGTTCAGCCGGCGCTCGATGCGGCCTTCTTCGACCAGCATGTCATAGAACGCGATCTGCCGGTTGTTGACCCGGCGCCGGTCTTCAGGCGTGTCGCGGCGCACGAGACCCTTTGCCAATTGGTCGAAGGGATCGGCGGTTTGCACCGTGATCCGAAGGGTCTCGCCCACCAGTTCCGGATTGGCGATCACCCGATCACGCAAGGTGTTGCGGATGACATTGTATCCGCCGCGGCTCAGAACTTCGCGGTAATCGGGATCGCGCACGCCCGCAGCGTCATCGGGAAACAGGGTGGCGATGGCGGCGCGCGCCATGCGGTTCCAGTTGCTTTCGGTAATATCGTCCGCGTCGATGAATTCCGCCGCCACCGGCGCGTCGATGGTCACCACGGTTTGCGTGAACGCGCTGTAGCCGATGGAAAAGATCGACACGAGCAGAAGCAGCAGCAAGCCGATGGCGCCGGTGATCGCCGCAATGCCGAGCCAGCGCAGGCGGTGCGTGCCGCCGTGGCGGCGGCGCATACGGCGCTGCATGGCCGGATCGGCCCAGTCCGGCGCGGGAATGCCAAAAAGTGTTTCGCGGCTACTCATACTGTTCCCGGTATCTCTGCACGATCTGAAGCGCGATGACGTTCAGCCCGAGCGTAAAAATGAAAAGGAAAAGCCCGAGCCCAAACGCCGACAAGGTCTTGGGATTGTCGAACTCCGTATCGCCGATAAGCAGGGTCACGATCTGCACCGTCACCGTGGTGACGCTGTCGAGGGGGTTGATGGTCAGTGACGCGATAATGCCCGCGGCCATCACCACGATCATGGTCTCGCCGATGGCGCGGCTCACGGCGAGCAACATCCCCCCCACGATCCCCGGCAAGGCCGCGGGCAAAAGCACTTGCAGCATGGTTTCGGCGCGGGTGGCGCCCAGGGCGATCGAGCCGTCGCGCATGGCCTGGGGAACCGCGCTGATGGCGTCGTCCGAAAGCGACGACACAAACGGCACGATCATCACGCCCATGACGAGACCGGCAGCGAGTGCCGATTGCGGCGAGGTCTCAAGGCCCAAGGTGCCGCCGAAGAAGGTGCGGATAGCGGGCGAGATAACCAGCACCGCGAAGAACCCGTAAACGATGGTGGGTACGCCCGACAGGACCTCCAGGATCGGCTTGATGATGTTGCGCTGACGCTCGCCCGCAAACTCCGAAAGATAAATGGCGGACGGCAAGCCGATGAGCGTTGCAAACAAAATGGCGATGCCGCTGATGAGGATCGTCCCGGCAAAGACTGGCACCGCGCCGAAGGCGCCGGCGGAGGCGACCTGATCCTCGCGGATGGCGATTTGCGGCTCCCAGCTTAGCCCGAACAGAAATTCGGTGACGGGCACGCGCTCGAAAAAGCGGAAAGCCTCGAAAGCGAGCGAAGCGACAATCCCGATGGTCGTAAGGATGGCAAGGGTCGAGCTTACAAGGAGCAGCACGTTCACAATGCGCTCGACCCCTTGGCGCGCGCGGAACGCCATGGTGATGCGCGAGGCGGAAAGGGAAAGACCGAGCAAGGCCACCGCGGCGATGGCCGCGAGCTTCATCTGCCCGGAAATGGCAACCCAGCGGCCGTAGCGTTCGGCCGCTTCAAGAACGTAAGGCTCGGGCTCGCTGAAAATGCGGCCCGCCGCGACGTTGCGAATTTCCGAAATCAGCAGGCTGATCTGAGACGGCGTCAGGTCCCCGGCGCTTGCCGCGGGCAACGAGGCGATCAGCAATTGTTCGATTACGGGGCCCTGAAGAAAGACCCACGCCAGCAGAAAAAGAAAAGAGGGAAGCCCCGTCCACAACGCAACGTAAGTGGCGTAGTAGCCCATGAGCGAATGGGGCCGCGCGCCCGTGCTGGCGTGCTGCGCCGCGCCGCGAATGCGCGTGAGGCCGATGAGCCAGCCAAGTCCCGAAAGCAGGGTGAGAATGACCGTCGGCCACGGACCCAGAAGCGACCAGGCAATGAAAATGCCAATGGTCAGTAAAAGCGCAGTTACAATGATGCGGGTCGTGGGGATGCGGGTCACGGGAGCGGTCTCGCCCTAAAACAGATGTTGTGCGGAAACGCCAAATGGCAAAAGAGCGCCCCGCCGAATACACGCACCCTGCCCTCGTCTTTTTATCTGCCAGAGCTTCACCAGATGAGCTCTGCGGGCCGGGTCAAAACCGGCGGGCCATCGCCTCAAGGCCTAGAACCTAAAGCAACGGCCCGCCAGGAACTGGTTACGCAAACACCAACTTAGTTATTGGCGTAGCGGGTCATGCCGACGCCGTTCACGGTCTCATTACGCTCGCGTCCGCGCGCGTCGTCACCGAGAGGCACCAGACCGCGTTCCGTCAGGAACCCATCCGGGCCGAACGTGTCTTCATCGGTGTAAAGCTCCACGAACTCCTGAAGACCCGGCACAACACCGCGGTGCGCGTTCTTGATATAGAAGAACAAGGGACGCGACACCGGGTAGGACCCGTCTTCAATCGTGCCCGCTTCCGGGGCCACACCTTCAACCAGAACAGGTTGAAGTGAGTCCAGGTTTTCGTAAAGGAACGAATAGCCGAAGATGCCATAGGCGTTCGCATTGCTGTTCAGGGTTTGAACGATCAGGTTGTCGTTCTCACCGGCTTCGATGAAGGGACCGTCGGTCCGCATCCGCTGGCAGATTTCCTCGGCGCGGTCTTCGTCGGCTTCGGCAAGGGCTTCGATTTCAGCGAAGCCTTCGCAACCTTCTTCCATCACCAGCTCGACAAACGCATCCCGCGTCCCGGACGTCGGGGGCGGGCCGTAAACGGTGATTTCAACGTTGGGAAGTGACGCATCGATCTGGTTCCAGCGCGTGTACGGGTTGGGGACGATCTGGCCGTTGTAAGGCACATCCGCCGCCAGCGCGAGGAAGAGCTGCGCCCGGGTCACGTCGAACGCCGTGCCGTTACGCGAAACGGCAATCGACAACCCGTCGGAGCCGATTTGGACTTCCGTGATGTCGGTCACGCCGTTGCTGCTGCAAAGCTCCCACTCCGACTGCTTCATGGCGCGCGAAGCGCCAGTGATGTCGGCGTATTCAAGGCCGATGCCGCCGCAGAAAAGACGCATGCCACCGCCCGTGCCGGTCGATTCGATCGACGGCGAGGTGTTTCCCAAGTCGCTGAATTCTTGTCCCACGGCTTGGGTGTAGGGGAACACGGTTGAGGAGCCGACGCTCCAAATGCTGTCACGCGGGGCTTGCGCCATCGCGGAAGCTGTAAGCGCAACCACGGCTGCGGTTGCAATTCCGAGAGTTTTGACCTTCACAGTCATCTCCTTTGAGTGTCTCAATTGTCATCGTCCGACCGATACTCAGGCTGACGCTTCCAGTCATCCCCTCTCTTAGGCATGAGACGGCTTGGTCGCGTAAAGAAGAACTCCACTCGTTACCCGCCGGTTCTTCCTCGGTCGGGCGCACAATCGAAGGCTTCGGCGCAGCATTTACGACGCGTGCGTGAACCTTTGATGACAGCCCTTAAAGTAATGATTTTCTTAAGGCTTTTCGGAAGCCCCCGGCCAGGGCCCGGTTGCGCCTAGTCCGAATCGCCGCCGCTTACTGCGGGCACCTTAACCATGATCGAGGTGCCCTCGCCGACCCGGCTTTCAATTTCAAGCTCGCCCCGGTGGCGGTTGATGATGTGCTTGACAATGGCAAGGCCGAGGCCCGTGCCGCCCTCGCGCCGGGACATGTCCGGGTCCACGCGGTAAAACCGCTCGGTCAGGCGCGGCACATGCTCGCGCGCGATGCCAGGGCCATAGTCGCGCACGACAGCGCAAATAAATGGACTCGTGCTGCCGTCGTCCTGCGGCTCTTGTTCCAGGGAAAGAACAACATCGGCTTTCTTGCCCGCGCGGCCATACTTGATCGCGTTGTCGATGAGGTTTTGAAAAACCTGAAAAAGCTCGTGCCGCGCACCGATGGCGTTGGGCAAATCGTCCGGCGCCTGAAAGTTGATCGCAACGCCTGCCTGGGCGGCAATCGGCGCGATGCCGTCGATCACATCTTTCACCACGCCGTCCACATCGACAATGTCGGCGGGCACCACGTGCTCGTTCAGCTCGATACGGCTCAGCGACAGAAGATCGTTGATCAGCCGCTTCATGCGCGCGGCTTGTTCTTCCATGATGGTCAGGAAATCTTCGCGCGCGGCTTCGTCTTCTTTGGCGGGACCGCGCAAGGTTTCGATAAATCCCGACAGCGAGGCGAGCGGGGTTTTAAGCTCGTGGCTCGCATTGGCGATAAAATCGACGCGCATCTGCTCGGCC
>JANQLJ010000161.1 GCA_028280665.1 Alphaproteobacteria bacterium | reverse complement strand
GCTACCGCCTTCTGCGAGGCCGCGTATGGCGCCGACGAGCCTCAGGTCCTCACGAGCGTGGCGCCCGTGCTCATTTTGCCTGACGTGTTCGAGCCGGAGCTTTGCGCCCGCGCCATCGAGTTCTGGAAGACGGCGCCAAAGACGAAAGACGAGGTGGCAAGCGCCCAGCAGGGCAATGAAGCGGTTCAATCCACCTACAAACGCCGCACCGATGCGATCATTCCCGATGGCGATCTTTTCAACGATATCCGGCAGCGTATAGCGCGCCGCGTTTTGCCGATGATCGACCGGACCTTCCGCATGAAGATCGCCTCGATGGAGGCCCTTCGCATTGGTTGCTACACGGCCGACGACCAAGGCGCCTTTGAACGGCACCGGGACAACACGACCCCTTACACCGCACACCGGCGCTTTGCCATGACGCTCAATCTCAACACAGGTGATTATAAGGGGGGTGAGCTTCGCTTTCCCGAATTCGGGCGCAAGCTCTATCAGCCCGGTGTGGGCGCGGCGGTTATTTTTTCTTGTTCACTGCTGCACGAGGCGCTTGCCGTCACCGAAGGCGAACGGTTCGGCATGTTCACCTTCTTCACCGACGACGCCGGCCTTGAACAAGAAAAGAAAATGGCGCGGCAGATGGCGGCGCAAGCGGCTCAGCAAGAGGCAGCTCAGCAATAAGGCCTTATGCGGCCCCGTTGCGCTGCGCGTCTCCCCGGCCAAGCCAGGCCCGCGCTTGCTTTTGTGCTTCGGCGATGTCCGTTTGGTTCATTTCAGCGGCTAACTGCCCGCGCCACTGGCGCGCTTCGCCGTTGCCCATCATGGCGGCCAAGTTGAACCACTTGTGCGCCTGAACCAAATCGAGCGGCACGCCCTGCCCCGTCGAATACATAATCCCCAAGCTGTACATGGCATCGGCGGCGCGATCTTCGCGCGCCATGCGCCGCAGCTCAGTTTCCCCCTTAGCCAGACACGCCATTTAAACCTCCCAGGCTCGTCCCCATGGGCCGGAAAACACCGGCCCCGCCGGCTGTTCCCCAATGCCGGTATGAAGAGCATGCCAAGGGCTTGCTAAATGCGGAGTTAATGGCGGAAGAGTTTTACGTAAACGCGCGTTAAGAATGGTTGCGTAATATTTACTCTGTAGGCAGACTATTAAACTTCTGGAACGGCCATGCCTTTTTGAACGCCGGGGCGGGCTTCCAGCGCCTCGAACCAGCGCGCAATGTTCTTGCCTTTACCGAATTCCCCGCCCTTCATCTCAAGAAGGCGCGGGAATGCGACCTTGACCCACGGATAGATCAGCATGTCGGCAATGGAGTAATCGCCGCCCACGTAGTCCGCATCCCCCAGCCGGTCATTCAGAATGCGCAGGAGCCGCACGCTCTCATCAAGATAGCGGCCGATGGCGTACGGGATTTGCTCCGGGGCAGTGTTCACGAAGTGATTAAGCTGACCCAGCATGGGGCCGATGTTTCCCATTTGCCACATGGCCCATTCAAGCTGGCGGTAACGGGCCTCGCCCTCCGGGGCGAGAAACTTTCCCGTCTTGTCGGCGAGGTAGATGAGGATCGCCGCTGACTCCATCAGCGCGATGGGTTTGCCGCCCGGCCCGTCCGGGTCAACGATCGCCGGGATGCGGTTGTTAGGACTGATCTTGAGGAAAGCAGGATCGAATTGTTCGCCCGCGCCGATATTCACGGGCTTCACCTCATAAGACAGCCCGCATTCTTCCAGCATGATGGAAACCTTGCGGCCATTGGGCGTGGTCCAGGTGTAAAGCTCGATCATTGGTCAGTCCGCCTTTCTGTGGCGTTCCATTTGTTTTGCGCCAAAGAGGTTCTTGGCCGCTTCGTCCGAAGCAAGCTCCCGCGCTTCGTCGCGTTCTTTTTTAAGAATGTTGTATCCCGCCTGCACTTTGGGCCGTGCGCGCAAGGTTTCAAACCACCGGTTCACGTTGGGAAACTCATCGAAATCCACGTCTTGGAGTTTGTGCGGGATGGCCCAAGGGTAAATGGCAAAGTCGGCAATGGAAAGCTCGCCCGCGACGAACTCATTATCCGTAAGCTGATCGTCCAGAATGCCGTAAAGCCGGTGTGCCTCGTTGCGGTAGCGGTTCTGGCCATAGTCGAGCGCGCCCTCGCGCTTTTCGATATTGGGCGCATAGAGCAGAAAATGATGCGCCTGGCCCAGCATGGGGCCGAAGCCACCCATCTGCCACATAAGCCATTCGTCTACTTTAGCGCGGGCCGCCTCATCCCCGGGGTAGAACTTGCCGGTCTTGCGGCCGAGATACTGCAGAATGGCGCCGCTCTCGAAAATAGATAGCGGCTTACCGCCCGGGCCGTCTCGGTCGACGATGGCCGGAATGCGATTGTTGGGGCTGATCTTGAGAAATTCGTCCGAGAACTGATCGCCCGCGCCGATATTGACCGGGTGCACGGTGTATTCCAGCCCACACTCTTCGAGCATGATGCCGATCTTCCAGCCGTTCGGCGTCCACCAGGAATAAAAGTCGATCATGGTTTCGGGCCTCCTTCGCCCCGGTTTGAGATGAAGGATAGGCCTTGGACGTTACCCGTCGAGTTTTTTCTTAAGCAGCTCGTTCACGGTCTTGGGGTTGGCTTTCCCTTGCGTCGCCTGCATGACCTGACCGACGAACCAGCCGAGCGCCTTGGGTTTTGCCTTGTATTCTTCGACCTTGTCCGGATTGGCGGCGATGATCTTGTCCACCACCGCTTCGATGGCGCCGGTGTCGGTGACCTGTTTGAGCCCGCGCTCCTCGACGATGTGGGCGGGGTCCCCGCCCGTCTCAAGCATAATCTCGAAAACCTGCTTGGCGATCTTGCCCGAGATCGTACCGTCCTTGATGAGGTCGATGAGCTGGCCCAAGGCAGCCGCCTTCACCGGCGACTCGGTGATATCGAGGCCTTGCTTGTTGAGCGCACCAAACAGCTCAGACGTCACCCAGTTTGCCGCCATCTTCGCATCGCGCCCCTCAGCCACTTCCTCGAAATAGCCCGCGCGGTCGCGGTCGGCGACAAGTACCGATGCGTCGTAAGGCGAGAGGCCAAACTCATCGATAAAGCGCTTTTTCTTCTGGTCCGGCAATTCGGGAAGCGTCGCCTTGATGTCCTCGATCCACACCTGGTCAAGTTCCAGGGGCAATAGGTCCGGGTCGGGGAAATAGCGGTAATCGTGCGCTTCTTCCTTGGAGCGCATGGGGCGCGTGACGCCGTTCACGCTGTCAAAGAGCCGGGTTTCCTGATCGATCACGCCGCCCCCTTCGATCACGTCGATCTGGCGGCGGGCTTCATATTCGATCGCCGCGCGAATGAAACGCACCGAGTTCATGTTCTTGATCTCGCAGCGGGTGCCGAAGGGCTTGCCCGGGCGGCGCACGGAGACATTCACGTCCGCGCGCAAGGAGCCCTGCTCCATGTTTCCGTCGCACGTGCCGAGATAACGCAGGATCGAGCGCAGCTTGCTCACGTAAAGCCCCGCTTGCTCGGAGGACCGCATGTCGGGCTTGGAGACGATCTCCATCAGCGCGACGCCGGAACGGTTCAAATCCACATAAGACATGTTGGGATGAAGATCGTGGATCGACTTACCCGCGTCCTGTTCCAGGTGCAGCCGTTCGATCCCCACCTCAACTACCGAGCCGTCGGGCATGTCCACTTCGACCACGCCCTCACCCACGATGGGCTGTTTGTATTGCGAGATTTGATAGCCCTGCGGCAGGTCCGGGTAGAAATAGTTTTTCCGGTCAAAGACTGAATAAAGATTGATCGCCGCATTGAGGCCGAGCCCCGTGCGGATCGCCTGCTCGACGCAGTACCTATTGATCACCGGCAACATGCCGGGCATGGCCGCATCGACCAGGCTCACATTGGCATTGGGCTCCGCACCGAACGAAGTTGAGGCGCCCGAAAAGAGCTTGGCGCTCGACGTGACCTGCGCATGAACCTCAAGGCCGATCACAATCTCCCACGGGCCGGTGGCGCCTTCAATGTGTTTTTGGCCGGTGGTTGCTTCGGGATCCTTGGTGGTCATTCCGTTCCCATCCTAGAGGTTTTCGGCGTCGTAAGCACGGATCGCTTCCCGAAAATGATGGTGCACTTCGATACTCACTCCACTTTCTTTCCAAGCTTCAATAAGCTTTTTGACGTTGGCCTCATTGCCGTCGAACCCGGATTCAATCGTGTAGAAATAGGCAATGGCCGACCATGCCATTACCTCTTGCCCCTCAAATCGCCCTCCACAATGAGTCTCAAAGTGTCCGATTTGCTCAAGATGAATCCGACGAGCCAATTCATCGACAGAAACGGTTTGGATGTCCTCAAAAACTTTGCGCCACTTCCCAAATGCGAGCCGGTAGTACTCCATTACCTCGGTGTTGCCGTCTTTGAGCCACTCCATCGTGTAATGCATGACAGTCTCCAATGAATTTGTTCGTATAACAGACCTTACCGAGCCCTACCTCCACCACACGTCCGGCTGAGCGCTGAACCCGGCGGCATCTTCCAGCACCCCGCCCACGCGGAACACGGTTTCCTCGTCCAGCGCCTTGCCGATGACTTGCAGGCCCAGCGGCAGGCCCTCGTCCGAGAGACCCGCGGGCACCGATATGCCCGGCAGGCCCGACATGTTGGCGGTCACGGTGAAAATATCATTCAGGTACATTTCCAAAGGATCGTCCGATTTCTCGCCGATGGCAAAGGCCGGACCCGGCGTGGTGGGCGTCAGGATCGCGTCCACCTTCTCCCATGCTTTCTCGAAATCCTGCTTGATCAGAGTGCGGACCTTTTGCGCTTTCAGGTAATAGGCGTCGTAATAGCCCGCCGACAAGACATAAGTCCCGATCAGCACGCGCCGCTGCACCTCTGCCCCGAACCCCGCCGCGCGCGTTCGTTTATAAAGATCGGTAATGTCCTCGCCGTCTTCGCGCTTGCCGTAGCGCACGCCGTCATAGCGCGCGAGATTAGACGACGCCTCCGCCGGGGCGACAATATAGTAGGCGGGCAGCGCGTATTTGGTGTGCGGCAGGCTGATCTCCACAATCTCCGCGCCCGCCGCCTTGAGCCACTCGATCCCTTGCTGCCACAGCTTGTCGATAGCGCCGGGCATCCCGTCCACGCGGTATTCTTTCGGAACACCAATCCGAAGCCCCTTTACATCGCCGGTGAGCGCAGCCTCGAAGTCGGGCACATCCACCTTAAGCGAGGTGGAGTCTTTCGCATCATGCCCCGCCATGGAGCCGAGCATGATCGCGGCATCACGCACCGTGCGCGCCATGGGGCCGGCTTGGTCCAGCGAGGACGCGAAAGCCACAATGCCCCAGCGCGAGCAGCGCCCGTAAGTGGGCTTCATGCCGACAATCCCGGTCACCGCCGCGGGCTGGCGGATGGAGCCGCCCGTATCGGTGCCCGTGGCGCCGGGCACGAGCTTCGCCGCCACCGCCGCCGCCGAGCCGCCCGACGAGCCGCCGGGTACCAGGTCCGCATTGGAGCCCGGCCGCCGCCAGGGGTTCTTCACCGGGCCGAAATAGCTCGTCTCGTTCGAACTCCCCATGGCGAACTCATCCATGTTGAGCTTTCCCATCATGATCGCGCCGTCATGCCACAGGCTATGCGTGACCGTGCTTTCGTAAGGCGGCTCGAAACCTTCGAGGATATGACTGCCCGCCGTCGCCTGAATGCCCTTGGTGCAGAACAAATCTTTAATGCCGAGCGGTATGCCTTCGAGCGGCCGCGCCTCGCCTTTTGCCAAGTGCTTGTCGCTTTCCTCGGCCATGGCAAGCGCCTTATCCGGCGTTTCCACGAGGAAGGCATTGAGCATCCGCGCGTTTTCGATGGCGCCGATGTGCGCTTCCACGAGTTCTTTTGCGGAGAACTTTTTCCCGCGCAGGCCGTCGCGCATGTCGGCGATGGTGAGACCCGTTAACTCCGCCATGACCTATTCCACCACCTTGGGCACCATGAAGAAGTGATCCTCGGTCTGGGGCGCGTTCTTGACGATGTCGTGTGCGTAGCCGCCGTCGGTCACCTCGTCCTCACGCAAGGGGAGCTTTGCGTCTACCACCGAGGTCATGGGGGCAACGCCGTCCGTGTCCACCTCGCCGAGCTGCTCCACCCAGGCAAGAATGCCGTTGAGGTCCTCCATTAGAGGCTCCACTTGGTTGTCCTCGATGGCGATGCGGGCAAGATGCGCGATGCGCCGGACCGTCTCTTGATCGACCGACATGGGGTCTTCCCTTCACGTCCTGGGGCGGAATTGGCCCGGAGAGGTAGCAAGGCGGCGGCGGAGGCGCAAGCGGGGCTTATCTCCTTAATAGTGGGGTCCATTCCTTCGTCATCCTCGGGCGAGCACAGCGAGACCCGGGGATCTGGCTGAGGTGCAGCCTGTTTCTGCTTCAGTGCCGTTGGCCAAGTCAGCCAGATGTCCGGGTCAAGCCCGAGCATGACGGTGAAATCTGCGAGCAAATCCCCTATAACCCCGCCCATGAGCTTTATGGTCCAAGCCATCGACCATGTGCAGGTGACCTGCCCGCCCTCGAAAGAGGCCGCCTGCATCGCCTTTTACCGGGACGTGCTGGGGCTGGCGGAAATCGAAAAGCCCGAAGCGCTCAAGGCTCGTGGCGGGGCTTGGTTTCAGGTGGGCGCGCTGCAGCTTCATCTGGGCGTGGACCCCGAACAAGAAACGCCCCCTTCCAAACGGCATGTGTGCTTTCTGGTGGATGATCTTGCCGCCGCCGAAGCGGCGGTGCGGGATGCGGGGTTTGAAGTGAAACCCGAACCGGTTGATGCCTTCGGGCTTCGGAGGTTCTTCACCCGCGATCCCGCCGGGACCCGCATTGAGGTGGGGGCGCGGTGAGCGAACTCCCTTCCACCGGCACACTTCTAGGCCTTGACCTCGGCACCAAGACCATCGGCGTGGCGCTCAGCGACGAAGGCCAGATGATCGCGAGCCCCCTTGAGACCATCGCGCGGAAAAAGTTCAAGGCCGATGCAGAGCGGTTGCTTGCGCTCATAAACAAAAACAATGTGGTGGGCATCGTCCTGGGGCTGCCTATGAACATGGATGGAAGCGAAGGCCCGCGCGCGCAATCGACCCGCGCCTTCGCCAGGAACCTGTCGGCGCTGACGGACGTGCCCATCGCCTTCTGGGACGAACGGCTTTCCACTGCCGCAGTCGAGCGCACGCTTCTGGACGCAGACGCAAGCCGCAAACGGCGCGGGGAAGTGATCGACAAAATGGCCGCGGCCTACATCCTGCAGGGCTTCCTGGACAGCCGCAGTTAGGCCCTTGCGGCGGTGCGGGGTTGGCCCTATAGAGTGCGCTTCAGCATGACCACTGAAACCTCTACTGGCGCCTTCGCGCACCGTCACCTCCTGCGGATCCGGGATCTCACGCCGGGGGATGTGGATTTCCTTCTCGATCTTGCGGACGAATACGTCATCCAGAACCGGCAGGTGGACAAGAAGTCCTCGCTTCTGCGTGGGCGCACGCTGATCAATCTCTTCTACGAGCCATCGACCCGCACCCAAAGCTCGTTCGAGCTGGCGGCCAAGCGCCTGGGCGCGGACACGGTGAATATGTCCGTGAGCTCATCCTCGGTCAAAAAGGGCGAGACGCTCATCGACACCGCCACGACGCTGAATGCCATGCGGCCCGACATGTTGGTGATCCGTCATGGGGCGTCGGGCGCGCCACAACTGCTGGCGCAGAAAGTCGACTGCTCGGTCATCAACGCGGGCGACGGCACGAATGAGCACCCCTCCCAGGCGCTGTTGGATGCGCTCACCATCCGCCGCCATCTTGAGAGCTTCGAGGGCCTTACCGTTGCCATTTGCGGCGACATCGCCCACAGCCGTGTCGCCATGTCGAATGTCTATCTGCTGTCCATGATGGGCGCGCGGGTGCGGCTGATCGCACCGCCCACCTTGCTGCCTCCGGTGGCGGACCGGCTCGGCG
>JANQLJ010000155.1 GCA_028280665.1 Alphaproteobacteria bacterium | reverse complement strand
CGTGCGCGCGCTTCAGGCGGTGGGCTTTACCATCACTTCGATCCGGGATGTGACGCCGATCCCGCATAATGGCTGCCGCCCGCCAAAACGGCGCCGCGTTTAAGTAAACGAAATTGAACCTGGCGCGCCCCTGAACCCCGCGCCGCAACCAGTGAGGACTTGGACGTGATCCAAAAGAACTGGCAAGAACTGATCAAACCGACAAAGCTCGACGTCAAGCCGGGCCACGACCCCGCGCGCCTCGGCACCGTGATGGCCGAACCGCTCGAGCGGGGCTTTGGCCTCACGCTCGGCAATGCGTTGCGGCGCGTGCTGCTGTCGAGCCTGCAGGGCTCGGCGGTGACGTCCGTTCAAATCGACGGCGTGCTGCACGAGTTTTCGTCCATCGCCGGTGTGCGCGAGGACGTGACGGACGTTGTGCTCAACATCAAGCAAATCGCGCTCAACCTTCATGCGGAAGGGCCTAAGCGTATTACCTTGTCGGCGACGGGCCCGGGCGAAGTGACCGCCGGGCAAATCGGTGAGACGGCGGATGTCGAAATCCTCAACAAGGATCTCGTGCTTTGCACCCTCGACGAAGGCGCATCGATCCACATGGAATTCACGGTGGCGAGCGGCAAGGGCTATGTGCCCGCCGACCGCAACCGGCCCGAAGACGCGCCCATTGGTTTGATTCCAGTGGACTCGCTCTACAGCCCGGTGAAGCGCGTGAGCTACAAGGTCGAGAACACCCGCGAGGGCCAAATTCTCGACTACGACAAGCTGACGCTTGATATCGAAACCGACGGTACGGTGAACCCGGACGACGCGGTGGCCTTTGCCGCGCGCATTCTGCAGGACCAGTTGCAAATCTTCGTCAACTTCGAAGAGCCGCAAGAGCGCGTGGAAGAAGAAACCCAGCCCGAGCTTGAGTTCAACCCGGCGCTGCTCAAGAAGGTGGACGAGCTGGAACTTTCCGTCCGCTCCGCCAACTGCCTCAAGAACGACAACATCGTTTACATTGGTGACCTGATCCAGAAGACCGAAGCGGAAATGCTCCGCACCCCGAACTTCGGTCGCAAGTCGCTCAATGAAATCAAGGAAGTGCTGGCCTCCATGGGCTTGCACCTCGGCATGGAAGTTCCCAACTGGCCGCCGGAAAATATCGAAGAACTGGCCAAGCGGTTCGAGGATCATTACTGACCGGGCGCTTGTTGCCCGGCGAGGGAGAGTGAAATGCGGCACGGAATGTCTGGCCGTAAGCTGAACAGAACGCATGAGCACCGCCAGGCGATGCTCGCCAATATGGCCAATGCACTCATCAAGCACGAGCAGATCAAGACCACGCTGCCCAAGGCGAAAGAGCTGAAGCCTTACGTGGAAAAGCTCATTACTCTGGGCAAGAAGGGTGATCTCCATGCGCGGCGTCAGGCGGCCTCCAAGCTGCAGGACGACGCCATGGTGGAAAAGCTATTTGACGCACTGGCGGATCGTTACGGCGAACGGGCGGGCGGCTATACCCGTGTCCTCAAGGCCGGTTTCCGCTTCGGCGATGCGGCGCCCATGGCGGTGATCGAGCTTGTCGACCGTGACCCGGACGCCAAAGGCCAGGACTCAGGCCCCGTCGATATTGAAGACGACGAGGATGAAGACTAGCCCCTTGAGGGATTGGAATTGCAAAGAAGGGGTCATCTCGGTGGCCCCTTTTTCTTTGGTCTGGCCCAGGGTTTACCCCTTACCGCATGTTCATTTTGCCGCCCAAATCCCCATGTTAGAGTAACGGCCGATGCGTGGGGCGTGTCGAGGAAATGGATTGGGTTCTGGAAATGGTTAGAGATTTCAACACCCTGGCGTTCTGGCTGGGTTTATCGGCCGTCCTTGTCTGGGCGGTGGTCACCGCCTTGCCGCGCGGGGCGAACGCGGAAGCGGGCATCCGGGAAATCCCCGAGGATCAGACGGCGGTCGAACTTTCCTATGCGCCGGTGGTGCGGGACGTGTCGCCCGCCGTGGTGAATGTCTATTCAACGCGCGTCGTGCAGCAGTTCCGCTCACCCTTCGCGGCGGACCCGTTCTTTGAGCGCTTTTTCGGCGGCGGCGGCGTGCGCGAGCGGGAACAGCATTCCCTCGGCTCCGGCGTCATTGTGAGCGCCGACGGCATTATCGTCACCAACAATCACGTCATTGCCGACAGCGAGGAAGTGACCGTCGCCCTTGCGGACCACCGCGAGTTTCCGGCGGAGGTCATTTTGGCGGACGAACGCACCGACCTTGCGGTGTTGCGGATCAACCCGGAAGGCGAAGAACTTCCCACCGCTGCTTTCCGTAACTCCGACAGTTTGCAGGTGGGCGATCTCGTGCTCGCCATCGGCAATCCGTTTGGCGTCGGCCAGACCGTAACCAGCGGCATTGTCTCGGCGCTCGCGCGGACGCAGATCGGCGTCACCGACTATCAGTTCTTCATTCAGACGGACGCGGCGGTGAACCCGGGCAATTCGGGCGGCGCGCTCGTCACCCTCGACGGCGGTCTTGTGGGCATCAACACGGCGATCTTCTCGCGTTCGGGCGGGTCGATCGGCATCGGCTTCGCCATTCCGTCCAACATGGTCCGGCGCGTTGTTGAAAGCGCCATCGAAGGCACCCCCATCGTGCGGCCGTGGCTCGGCCTCGGCACCCAGCCGATCACCGGCGACATTGCCGAAAGCATGGGGCTTTCGAGCCGCTCGGGCGCGCTCGTCAATAATATCTATCCAGGCGGGCCGGCGGACCGCGCGGGCCTTAAGTCAGGCGATGTGGTGACGTCGTTCGGGGGCCACCGCATCGATGACCCGAGCGGGCTCAGGTACCGGGTGGGCGTCCAGCGCCCCGGCGAAAGCGCGGCCATCGAATACCGGCGCGGCAGCCGCGAGCGCACCGCACAAGTCACCCTGGAAGAACCGCCCGAGGCGCCCGCGCGCGATACCACCGACGTTGGCGGGCCCAATCCCTTTAATGGCGCGACCGTGGCGAACCTCTCGCCGGCCTTTAATGAAGAAAACGGTCTCGACCCGTTTGTCGAAGGGGTGGTGATCCTCGGGATGCAGCGCGGCTCCACCGCCTGGCGCATGCGCCTGCAAGCGGGCGACATCATCCGCCAGGTGAACGGCGAGACCGTGGATAACGTGGACGACCTCTTGCGGCTTACCTCGCCGCGGCGGGGCCGCTGGGACATCGTATTTGAGCGGGGCGGGCAGCTTGTGTCCTTCTCCGTGAGAGGCTAGCGGGGCGCGATGACTTCTCTCTTCGAGGCAGCAGGCATGGACGAAGGGGCGCCGCGCCCCCTCGCCGACAAGCTGCGGCCCGCGCGCCTCGAAGACGTGGTGGGGCAGGACCATATCATCGGCCCCGAAGCGCCCTTGGGGCGCATGATCGCGCAAGGGCGGCTTTCCTCCGTGGTCTTCTGGGGCCCGCCCGGCACCGGCAAGACGACGATAGCGCGGCTTCTGGCGGGTCATGCGGGGCTTCACTTTGAGCAAATCTCGGCGATTTTTTCCGGCGTTGCGGACTTGCGCAAAGTCTTCGAGGCGGCGAAGGCCCGGCGGCTTGCCGGGCAGGGCACTTTGCTTTTTGTGGACGAGATTCACCGTTTCAATCGCGCCCAGCAGGATAGCTTCCTGCCTCATGTGGAGGATGGCACCATCATCCTGGTGGGGGCGACGACGGAGAACCCGTCGTTCGAACTTAACGCGGCGCTGCTCAGCCGCGCACAGGTGCTGGTGCTTCACCGCCTCGATGAAGCCGCGCTGGAGGCGCTGTTGCAGCGCGCAGAAGCCTTTGAGGAAAAAACCTTGCCCCTGACCGGGGACGCCCGCGTGAGCCTCAAGGCCATGGCCGACGGCGATGGCCGTTTTGTGCTTTCGCTGGCCGAAGAGTTGTTCGCGCTTGAAGCCGAGGCGCCGCTCGACCCCAAGGCGCTGGTCGAGACGGTTCAGCGCCGCGCGCCCGTTTACGACAAGGCGCAAGAGGGGCATTACAATCTCATCAGCGCGCTTCATAAGTCCGTACGCGGATCGGATGCGGACGCGGCGCTTTATTATCTCGCGCGGATGCTGGCAGGGGGCGAGGACCCGCTTTACATCGCCCGGCGCCTGGTGCGCATGGCGTATGAAGATATCGGCCTTGCGGACCCCGAAGCCGCGCATCAGGCGCTTGCGGCAAAAGACGCTTACGACTTTCTGGGCAGTCCGGAAGGGGAACTCGCGCTGGCACAGGCCACCATCTATCTCGCCACCGCGCCCAAATCGAATGCTGCTTACAAGGCCATGAGCGCGGCGAAGAGCGCGGCTCGGGAAACCGGTTCGCTCCTGCCACCCAAGCACATATTGAATGCGCCGACGAAGCTCATGAAAGACGAAGGCTACGGCGAGGGCTATGTCTACGACCCCGACACGCCGGAAGGCTTTTCCGGTCAGGACTACTTCCCCGAGGAAATGGAAGGCCGGCAAACCTATTACAGGCCCTTTGACCGCGGCTTCGAGCGCGAGATCCAAAAGCGCCTGGCCTATTGGGCGCGGCTCCGCGAGGGCAAGGCGGACCCTGAAGACGGGGGCCTTGATGAGGGGGGCCAAGCCCCATAGGTTCCCCGCCCATGTCGTCCTCTCTTTCCATGTGGGCCTCGGTGGCCCTTGGCGGCGCGGTCGGCGCATCGGCCCGCTACGGTATGGCGGCGCTGATGCTGCGGCTTCTGGGCCCCGCATTTCCCTGGGGTACGCTGACGGTGAATGTGGCGGGCTCCCTCGCCATGGGGCTGCTGATTGAGGCGCTTGCGCTCAGGTTCTCCATCTCGCCCGAGGTGCGGGCCATGCTGGTGACCGGGTTCCTGGGCGGGTTCACCACCTTCAGCGCCTTTTCCCTCGACACGGCGAACCTGATCGAACGGCACGCCTATGGCCCCGCCGCGGCTTATGTCGCCGCTTCGGTGGTGCTTTCGGTCGGCGCGCTTTTCGCCGGGCTGATGATCGGCAGGGCGGTCTGGGGATGAGCCCAAAGCAATGAGCAGAGTTCAAAATATCGAAGTTGCGGAAGCGGACGATGGCATCCGCCTCGACCGCTGGTTCAAGCGGCATTATCCGGCGCTGAAACATGGCCGCCTCGAAAAGCTTTTGCGTAAGGGGCAGGTCCGTGTGGACGGGGGCCGTGCGAAAGCGGGCGCCCGGCTTGAAGCGGGACAAACCATCCGTGTACCCCCCTTAGACAATGAAGACACGCGCGCACCCGCACCGCGCCCGCGCATCTCAGACGAAGATCGTGACTTTATCCACTCACTGGTGATGTTCGAGAACAAAGACTTTATTGCCCTCAACAAGCCGCCCGGCCTTGCAGTGCAGGGCGGAACCAAGACCACGCGGCATGTTGATGGCTTGCTGGAAGGGTTAAGATCCGAGGGTGGCGAACGGCCCAAACTTGTTCACCGCCTCGACAAGGACACGAGCGGCGTTCTTGTGCTGGCCAAGTCGGCGAAATCCGCCGCCGCGCTTGCCCGCGCATTTCAGGGCCGCGACGTGGAGAAGATTTACTGGTGCCTCACCGCCGGTGTGCCGCATCCCTTGCGGGGTACCATCGATTTGCTCCTCGCCAAGCGGCACGCGGGGAAGGGCGGTGAGCAGATGGTCCCGGCTGAGCGCGGCGATGACGACGCGCAGAAGGCAATCACCCACTATGCGGTGGTGGAAAACACCGGCAAGAAAGCGGCATGGGTGGCGGCGATGCCGGTCACGGGCCGCACCCATCAAATCCGCGCACACCTGGCCGCCTTGGGCACGCCCATTGTGGGCGACGGCAAGTATGGGGGCGAGACGGCGTTCCTGGGCGGTAACATTTCAAAGAAGCTGCACCTTCACGCCCGGCGGCTGATCCTGCCCGGCGGCGTGGCGCTGACCGCGCCTTTGACGCACCATATGAAGAAGACGTGGGAGTTTTTGGGGTTCGATCTTGAGAACGATGGCGACCCGTTCGCGGAGCTGCCCCGGTGAGTAAACCCTTGCGTCTTGTCATATTCGATCTCGATGGCACAGTGATCGACAGTCTCGCGACCATCACCCGCAGCATGACCGATGCAATGGCCGCCCATGGGGAGGGTCCGCCCGCCCCGGAACTCGTGCGCGCGAGCATCGGACTGCCGCTTTTGCAGATGTATGAGCGTGTGGCGCCACATCTGGGTCATGAGCAATGGGACGCAATGGTCCGCCTGCATGGTGAGATCGCACGCGGCCGGCGCGCGCGGGGCGAACTCTTGGAGCCTCTCTTTCCCGGCGCGCGGAAAACCATGGACGTGCTGAATGAGGCGGGCCACCTTCTTGCCGTCTCCACCTCAAAGTCGCGGGCCGGCACAGATCATGCGCTGGCGGGACATGGGATAACGTCCTTGTTTGTTCAGGTCCGCTGTCCCGACAATGGTCATATGAAACCCCACCCCGACGCCATTCACGATGTCTTGGCGGCCACCGGTGTGGAGCCAGAACGCACGGTCTTTGTGGGGGATACTCAGACCGATATGAAAACCGCCGCGAACGCGGGGGTGGCGGCGATTGGGGCCGGCTGGGGCTATCATCCGGTGGAACAGCTTCTCGATACAGGGGCGGTGGCGATTGCCCAAGACTTCGCCGAACTGCCCGCACTGGTGAACGAGCTGATTGGGTCATAGGCCATGATCAAAAGAAAAGCGACGTTCGAAGGAATCGCGCGCCGCACCTTGTCGGCGCTTGTTTTTATGTTCCTCGCGGGCGTCCTCGTGGTGGGCTGGGCGCAGGGCCGTGATTTTTCCTGGGCCCTTAAGGAGCGCATCCAAATGCGGCTTTCAAGCGAAATGGGCCATCCGGTATCCATCGATGGCCCCATCGGCTTTAACATTGGCTGGTCGGAAGTCCGTCTTTTTGCGGGTGGCGTCACCACCAACCTGGGCGATGAGGCAAGCGCGCTTGAGGCTTCGGTCTTTGCTGAACGCGCGGGCGTCGCGCTGGGGCTGTGGGACCTTGTGGCCGGGCGCGTTTCCTTGCGCGGCCTCGTGCTGCGCGAGGCGCAGATCACTTTGCCGCCCCCCGAAGAAGCGGGCACAGGTACTGAGACCGCCGACCGCAACCCCGAATACATCTTCCGTATGCTGAACCGGTTGAGCCGGGTGACCCTCGATAATCTCACCCTGATCCGCCTGCGCCAGGACGCGGAGCCGCAAGTGGCTGAAATCGACAGCCTGATTATCGGCCCGGAGAACGGGGCTTTGCGTGCGGCCTTCGTCGGCGATGTGGAAGGCACGCCTTATGATGTGGATGCGGTGATCGCCGATCTTGAGGGCTTTCTGCGCTTTGAAGGCAGCTCCGCCACCATCACCGCCAGCATCGGGCGAAACAGTGTTGAAGGCCGGGGGTGGGTGCACCGCATTTGGCCCTTTGAGGCCGACCTCAATTTGCAGGGCGATGCGCAAAACGTGGCGCGCCTTGCGGAGCTAATGGGCGGTGCTTTGCCCGGCGCGGGCGCAGGTCGTCTCATAGGGCATCTTTCCATAAGCCAAGGCACGGCTGAGATTGAAATCGCCAATCTTGCAATCCACCACAATGGCGCCAACGGCGATGCGCCCGCCCCGGTGTTCGGACCGGCGACAGGCGCGCTCACGATCGTTCGGAACACGGGGAACCGTTTCACGGTGACCGGCGGTCTTCACGCGGATTATGTGCGTATCGACCCTCTATTGGCCGTGCCCGATGGCACGGGCCGCCGGTCAGTGGCGGACGTCATCGAGCGGCCGCTTGAGGCCGAGTTGCCTTTTGCGGAGCGGTCAATCCCCTACCGCCAGGTGCGCCGGTTTTCGGGCGACGTGCGGTTGGGCGCGGACGAGCTCGACTATCGCGACGCCCGGTTCGAGAATGTAACGGTTCCCCTCGCCGATAGCGAAGGCATCTTCCGCATTGAGAGAGCAAGTGCGACCTATAAGGGCCAACCGCTTTCGGTTCTGTTTGTTGCAAATGCTCATGACCAGACAGTACACATCGAAGTGGATGCGCACCGGATTGCCATTGGCGAGCTTGTCGATGAGCTTGGCGGCGACTCGTTCATTTACGGCCCAGCCATCTTGGCGGTTCAGGGTGGGGGTGCGGGCGGAACGGTCGGCGAGGTCCTGCGGAGCTTTACCGGGCAAAGCAATCTTATGATTGGCCGGGGGCAGCTTGAGCGCGGCGGTGTCGACTTTCTCGCCGCCGATTTGCTCCAGGCCTTTTTTGCCGAGGGCGCGAACGGTACAACGCCGCTTGTCTGTCTTATCAACCGGATCGACTTTGAAGACGGGGCGGGCACAAGCCGCGCCTTCTTGATGGACACCAATCTCATCACCATGACCGGGCAGGGACAGGTGAACCTGGCGCGGAACACGATCGACTTTCACTTGGCGCCCCGGCCCAAGGACCCGACGCTGTTGAGCCTTGCGTCCGACTACAATGTCGAAGGGCCGATCATGAACCCCTCCATCACTCCTGAACTCGGCGGTCTTGTGCGCGGGGTTGCAACAACGCTGGGCAGTCTCGCGCTCACCGGTGGTGCGGCGGCGCTGCTGCCGCTGGTTGTGAGCAGCGATGACGAGGTCTCGAACCCTTGCATTGCGGCGCTCGTCGGTGAAGACGTGCCAGCGGCGGAGGCTCCATGAAACGCTTTTACAACCAAGTGACGCTGGATGAGCGGGACGGCAAGGCGCGCGTGCTAATCGACGGCCGTCCCTTGAAAACCCCCGCCAAGAACGATTTGGTTCTGCCCCCCGGGGCATTTGCGGACGCGGTTGCCGGAGAGTGGAAGGCGCAAGGCGATGAGATCGATCCGGGATCGATGCCGCTTACACGCCTTGCCAATTCGGCGATTGACGGCGTGTCAGCACGGGCCCCGGAAGTCCGCGCTCATATATGTGCCTATGGCGAGACCGATCTCATCTGCCATTGGGCGGAGGCGCCGCAGGAACTTGTAAAGCGGCAAGCGGAAGCGTGGCAGCCGGTGCTCGATTGGGTTGAGGGACATCTCGGCGCGGCGTTCTTGCCTGTGCAAGGGATTGTGCCGGAAAAACAAGATGCGCACGCCCTCGGCACTCTTGCGGATGAGATTGCCACCTTCGATGACTTCGCGCTGGCCGCGCTTCATGAGGTCACCACCTTGACGGGATCGGTCTTGCTTGCCCTTGCCGTGACGCGCGGTGCCATCGAGCCGGACGCGGCATGGTCCGCCGCGCATGTGGATGAGGCTTTTCAGGCTGAACAGTGGGGCGAAGACGAAGAAGCAAAGCGGCGGCAGGCCGCGCGCCGGGCCGCCTATGACGATGCGGTTCGCGCCCTGCAGCTTCTAAGAAACCCTACATAACCTATTGATTTTACTTACCTAACGGCAGTACCCGCCGGGCGCCCGCTCATTGCGCGCACCCTTGGCCGGTGCTATGCACATGTAAACCAAAGGGCCGCATTCACCTCCATTCAATCCCCGGGGACGCCGCACATGAAAGAAATTCTTGAGCAGCTTGAAGAGCGCCGCGCGCGTGCCCGCCTTGGCGGTGGTGAGAAACGCATCGAGGCGCAGCACGCCCGGGGCAAACTCACCGCGCGGGAGCGGATTGAAATTCTGCTCGACGAAGGCAGCTTTGAAGAATTCGACATGTTCGTCGAACACCGTAATACCGAGTTCGGCATGGCGGATCAGAAAGTGCCCGGCGATGGTGTGGTGACCGGCTGGGGTACCATCAACGGGCGCAAGGTCTTTTTGTTCAGCCAGGACTTTACCGTGTTCGGCGGGTCGCTGTCGGAAACCCACGCGGCCAAGATCGCCAAGATCATGGACATGGCCATGAAAGTGGGCGCGCCGGTGATCGGGCTTAACGATTCAGGCGGCGCGCGCATTCAGGAAGGTGTCGATAGTCTTGCCGGGTATGCGGAAGTCTTTACACGGAACGTTATGGCGTCCGGTGTCATCCCGCAAATCAGCGTGATCATGGGGCCTTGCGCGGGCGGCGCCGTCTATTCCCCCGCCATGACGGACTTTATCTTCATGGTGAAGGACACGTCCTACATGTTTGTGACCGGGCCGGATGTGGTCAAAACGGTCACGGGCGAGCAGGTAAGCCAAGAGGAGCTGGGCGGCGCCAGGACCCACACGTCCAAAAGCTCCGTCGCCGACGGCAGCTTTGCGAACGATGTGGAAACGCTGCTGCAGATGCGGCGGCTTTACGACTTTTTACCGCTCAGCAACCGCGAGGCGCCCCCTCTGCGCCCCAGTTTTGATGATCCTGAGCGGGTCGAGCCTGCGCTCGACACCCTGGTGCCCGACAATCCCAACAAGCCTTACGACATGCACGAGCTGATCGAGAAGGTTGCCGACGAGGGTGACTTTTTCGAGATCCAGAAGGACTTTGCCAAGAACATCATCACCGGCTTTGGCCGCATCGAGGGCTCGACCGTGGGCTTTGTCGCGAACCAGCCCATGGTGCTGGCGGGCTGTCTCGACATCGACGCCAGCCGCAAGGGCGCACGCTTTGTGCGCTTCTGCGATTGCTTCAACATTCCCATTGTGACGCTGGTGGATGTGCCCGGCTTTTTACCCGGGACGGCGCAGGAATATGGCGGGCTCATCAAACAAGGCGCGAAACTGCTGTTCGCCTATACGGAAGCGACCGTGCCCAAGGTGACGGTGATTACCCGCAAGGCCTATGGCGGGGCCTATGACGTGATGGCGTCAAAGCACATTCGCGGCGACATCAACTATGCCTGGCCGCGCGCGGAAATCGCGGTGATGGGAGCGAAAGGCGCGGTGGAGATCATCTTCCGGTCGGAGATCGGCGATGAAAACAAAATCGCCGAACGCACGGCGGAATACGAAAGCCGCTTCGCCAATCCCTTTATCGCGGCCCAGCGCGGGTTCATCGACGAGGTGATCATGCCGCGCAACACCCGCGTCCGCGTTGGCCGCGCGCTTCGCATGCTGCGCGACAAGGCAACCGAGAACCCATGGAAGAAGCATGACAATATACCGCTTTAACCCCTGATCGGGCGCAAAGGAGAAATGAAGTGACAAAGGCACTTGCAGCGTTCTTTGCAATCATTGTTGGCTTCACTTCAGTGGCTGTACTTGCCGTTGTAAATGCCGGCGCTGCTCGTGCCCAAACCTCAACCATGGCGGAGTTGATCCGCACAGGGACATTGTCGACGGGAGAGACCGTCACTTATTTCCCGCCTATGATGGGAAACAGTCGGCGCGGTGCGCATTGGGAAATGCTGGTTCTGTTGCCCAGTGAGGTGGAGGGAGATGAAGCGGTCATTCGTTTTGGCGACAGTATTTTTGAGGAGAAACTTGGCCCGCAAATGGAATCGCCGGATGGGGGCCGCTTGTCGATTGTCTTCATGCGCGAAACAGCAGATGGCTCGTGGGACGAAACTGGAATTGAAGTCACGTACAATCGCCGAAGAAACGGCGTCTGGCGCCGCGTGACAGCTCGTGACATCGAGGCTGCTGAAAGTCCGCTCGCATGGCTCGATGCGGCAGCAGAGGTCACGCTTTCCAATGGCGTTACGGTTAGACTTCATCCTCAGCGTGAATTCATACCCATTGGTGCGCACAATCCAATCGTTGAGGTTCGTTATGAGGCGGGCGCCGAGGAACAAGACCACCAGCAACAGATCGACAACAGTTTGTTATTGTGGCGTGAAGTCGTGAACCAATTGCCGGAGGTTACAGGGGTGAATCGCGTTCGTATCTACGCACGCACCTATGCACGCCAGGACCGTTTCGAGTTTCCTTGCGGTGTGCGCGTAGAAGTCAATCGTGATGCCGAGGGTGCGTGGCCCGAAACAGCTGACGTTCCAGTTGCATTGGACGTTGGGCATTATACGGGGAATCTGCATTATGCAGACACACCGTTGGGCGATGCTTTGCAAATCGAACAAAGATGCAGGTATTAGGTGGAGTTTCATTCTTGGCGGGGTGTAACGGAGAGAGGCAATGACAAAGGCACTTGCAGCGTTCTTTGCAATCCTGATGGGGCTTTTGATCCCCGCCACCGCCCATGCCCGCGAGTGGCAGAGCGCAAACGGGGAAGTTTACGACGTCTATATGGCGCGGAACGTCGAGAATGCGGATGACGCCTTTGCCATCATGGCGCTTTATCTCGATACCGAGAATGCGACGCTGACCAGCGTTGTGGACCTGGCGGACTCGATCTTTGAAGAAGCGCTTATCCACTTCGCGGCCCAAAATGGTCATACGGCGGCGGTGATCCGGTTCAGCCCGCCCGTCGACGTGCCTGAAGGGGAATTGCCCCCGGTCACTGCGGATATCCGCTATGAGACCCTGGACGGCGAGATATGGGAGCGCATGAACTATCCCGAAGTGCCGGTGGGCGAGAGCCGGTTGTTCCCCTCATCGCCAACCGCGGAGATTACGCTTTCGAGCGGCGAGGTTCTGGACCTTGAGCCGGCAACCATACTTTTCGCCAATGACAGCGAGCGGCGGCAGCTTCATGTGCGCACCATCTATCCGTTTTTTGTCATCGACGATGCCAATGGGTCGCGAGTCATGCAGATGATATGGGACGAAGTTGTGCGCCCCATCGCGCGGCAGGAGGGCATCAACAACGTATCGATTTCGATTTTTCCCGAGCCGCGTACCAGCCGGTTTGACTACCGGCTTTCCTATGTTGAAGTTTTCTCCAAGGAAACTTGGGAAGGCTGGCCGCGATACGCCGCCATGACCGAGGCCGGGAACTGATCCATGCGGCGCATATCCCCACAACAGATAAAGTGAGGCAACGGGCGTGTTCAAAAAAGTCTTGATCGCTAATCGCGGAGAAATTGCCGTCCGGGTCATGAAGACCTGCGAACGGCTGGGCATCAAGACCGTGGCCGTCTATTCCGAAGCCGACCAGGACGCGGTCTTTGCGCTGATGGCCGATGAGCGCGTGGCCATCGGCCCGGCGCCGGCGGCGGAAAGCTATCTCGTGGCCGACAAGATTATCACTGCTGCCAAGCAAACCGGCGCCGAGGCGATCCACCCGGGCTATGGCTTTTTGTCCGAGAACGCGGGCTTTGCCAAACGGCTGGACGCGGAAGGCATCGCGTTCATCGGGCCGAACCCGGTGGCGATCGAAGCCATGGGGGACAAGATCACGTCAAAGAAGCTCGCCGCCGAGGCGGGGGTTTCCACGGTGCCGGGCTATATGGGGATCATCGAAGACCCGAAGGACGCGGTAGAGATCGCCAAGGAGATCGGGTTTCCGGTGATGCTGAAAGCCACCGCCGGCGGTGGCGGCAAGGGCATGCGCATCGCCCATTCAGAAAGCGAAGTTGAGCAAGGCATCATCAGTGCCCAGAACGAAGCGCGCTCGAGTTTCGGCGACGACCGGGTCTTTATCGAAAAGTTCATCGAAGAACCCCGGCATATCGAAATTCAAGTGCTGGGTGACAAGCACGGCAATGTCGTTTACTTGGGTGAGCGGGAATGTTCGATCCAGCGCCGCCATCAAAAGGTGCTCGAAGAAGCGCCGAGTCCTTTTGTGGATGAGAAAATGCGTAAGGCCATGGGCGCCCAGGCGGTGGCCCTTGCCAAGGCCGTGGATTATGACAGCGCCGGTACGGTCGAGTTCATCGTCGACCGGGACCGGAATTTCTATTTCCTTGAGATGAATACCCGCCTGCAGGTGGAGCATCCGGTGACCGAGCTTGTGACCGGCATCGACCTTGTGGAACAGATGCTCAAGTCGGCGGCGGGCGAGGAACTGGCGCTTACGCAGAAGACGGTCAAGCTGAAAGGCTGGGCCATCGAAAGCCGCATTTACGCCGAAGACCCTTACCGGAATTTTCTGCCTTCCATCGGGCGGCTCAAGCGCTATCAGCCACCGGAAGAAGGCGAAGATGAAGACGGTACCATCGTGCGCAACGACACCGGCGTGACGGAAGGCTCGGAAATCTCGATCTTTTATGACCCCATGATCGCGAAACTCTGCACCTACGGGCCTGACCGGGCGGCGGCCATCGGCCGCATGGCCGAGGCGCTTGATGAGTTTCACGTCTCCGGCATTCAGCACAATGTGCCATTCTTGCAAGCGGTGGTGCGCCACCCGCGATTTCAGTCGGGTAACATCACAACGAACTTCATCGCGGAGGAATACCCCCAAGGCTTCAAGGGCGCGGACCTTACGCCGGAGGATTTTTCAGCCTTTGTCGCGGTGGCGGCGCTTGCTCATGCGCGGGTGACCGAACGCAACCGCCTTATCGACGGCCAGCTTTCCTACGATACCACGCCGGTGGACGGGAACTGGACCTTCATGCTGGGGCTGACGCCGGTGCCGATCACCATTACCGACGAGGGCGACGAAGTGGTGGTGACCGTCTGCGAAGGCGATCATCCGGTGCCCGTGGGGCCCATCGAGTTTCAGGGCGACTGGATGCCGGGGGAGCCCGTCTTCCGCGGCGAAGTGAACGGCAATGTGTTCAGCGCACAGCTTGAGAGTTTCGGCATCGGCTGGCACATCACCCACGCGGGCCGCACGCTCCCCATTCACGTGGTGCATCCCCGGACGGCGGAGCTTCTCACGTACATGCCGCGCAAGAACAAGGGCGCCGACGCCAAGGAGCTAAAATGCCCCATGCCGGGGGTGGTGGTCTCCATTGCCGTCGCAGAAGGCGAAGAGGTTCAGGTCGGCCAAAACCTCGCCGTCGTCGAGGCCATGAAAATGGAAAACGTGCTGACCTCGGAAGTGAAGGGGATCGTCAAGAAAATCCTCGCCCGCGCCGGCGACAGCCTTGCGGTTGACGACGTAATTATCGAGTTCGCCTAGCGACCCTTTAGCCCATGTAGAACGCGTTTAGCTTGTTGCCGTCGAGGTCGCGGAAGTAGCCCGCATAAAACGTGTCGCTGCGCGCGCCGGGCGCGCCTTCATCCTGGCCGCCGAGTTCGAGCGCCTTGGTGTGAAGCGCATCGACCTTCTCGCGGCTGTCCACCGCCAGTGCCACCATGACGCCATTGCCCACGGTTGCCTCATTCTTGTCATGGGGCTTGATGATGGACAGCATGGGCCGGCCGGGCTTTCCGCTGGTCCAGGCGATGAACGACTCAGAGTCCATGCCCCGCTTGGCGCCAATGACGGACAACAGTTCGTCATAGAACCTACCCGCTTCTTCAAATTTATTCGTACCAAGAGTAACGTAACCGATCATGATGGTCTCACTCGCCTTGTTGTTTGCTTTGTTGGGATCACTCCTGATGCGCGCCTTTCATTAGAAACGCCTTGGCCCCTTGCGGGTCCTCGATTAGGGACATACGTCCGACATTCGGCATGTCGTAAGGCGGGATTACGACGCTTGCACCAAGGTCCTTTGCTTTCGCGACTGATGCGTCTACGTCATCCACGTTGATGTAGATATACCAGCCGGTGGGTAGGCGCTGATCTTTAGGAAGGGCAGCTGTGTTCACCATGCCGCCGTGATCGCTGCCCCCGTGTTGCCACAGGGTGTAATCGCCATTGCCCATATCTACTGTATTGGCACCCCAGCCCGCGATTTCGTTATAGAAACTCTTAGCCGCTTCCGCATCGGAGGTGTGAAGTTCATGCCAGAACCAATCGCCTTGCGTCATCGGATTCTCCCTCGGTGGTCTTCCCAGAAAAGTTTTGTGGGGGGACTATCGCGCCGGGGCGCTGCGTGTGCAACGGGAACGTCTTCCTATTCTTTTTCTCTTTGAGGGACCGTGACGGTGGGCCCGAAAATGCGCTCAAACGACGCGTGAAGGGCCAGGTCCACGTCGGGGAGGGAGACCGGAAGTCCCAGGTCCATCAGGCTCGTCACCCCGTGGGCGGTGATGCCGCAGGGCACAATGCCCTCGTAGTGGGAAAGGTCCGGGTCCACGTTAAGACTGATGCCGTGATAGCTGACGCCGCGGCTCACGCGGATGCCGAGCGCGGCAACCTTGTCCTCTTTGAGCCCACGCTGAACCCAGACGCCCACGCGGCCCTCGCGCCGCTCGCCGGTGACGTTAAAGGCGGCGAGAGTGTCGATAAGCCAGCGCTCGAGCCCGCGCACGAAACAGCGAATGTCACCGCCACGTGCTTTCACGTTGAGCATCACATAGGCCACGCGCTGGCCCGGCCCGTGATAGGTGTACTCGCCGCCGCGGCCCGTTTTGTAGACGGGAAAACGGTCGGGCTCGGTCAGGTCTGCTGCATCCGCGCTGGTGCCCGCGGTGTAGAGCGGCGGATGCTCCAAAAGCCAAACGAGTTCCGGCGCATCGCCCGCGGCAATGGCGGCAGCGCGCGCCTGCATCTCCGCAACCGCGTCTTCGTAATCCACGAGCCCCTCGCTGATCCGCCACTCGACGGCGCCGGTGGAGGGGGCTTCCAGCCTCAGTTTTTCAATCGATGCGGTCATCTTCGGGGCCTATCTCAGGTGCGGCTAACCTAAGTCTTCTCCGGCTGACCGCAAGGGCCAGGGGCCTCGCGCCGGGACTTCACAAGCCCCAAGCCTTCTGGTAAACCCGCGCCCTTCTACCCCAGCCATGGGGCGGGCCTTCGGGCCGTCCTTTGAGGCTTCAGTGCGGCCGTGGCGGAACTGGTAGACGCGCAGCGTTGAGGTCGCTGTGGGGTAAAACCCGTGGAAGTTCGAGTCTTCTCGGCCGCACCATTTCTTGCTCCGAATATTTCTGACAACCTTCTCGAATCCGGCGAAATTGCCGCGTCCTGGCCTTGCGTGCGGCGCTCCCGCGCGCGAGCTGTTTCGTGCATCTATGCGCCGTGGAGCCCGAACCCCTTGAGCGAGACCACCACAGAGCCGGAAGAAGACCCCGCCGCCGAGGAGGCGCTGGCGGAGGACTTCGTCATCTCGCCGGGGTTCATCCAGAAGGTGCTCGAGGCCCTCGACCAGGGCCGGGCGGGGGAGGTGAAGGAGCTGCTTGCGCCCCTTCACGCGGCTGACCTTGCCGATCTTATCGGGCTCGTCCGCAGCCGCGAGCGGCGCGCGCTCATCGACATGATGGGCGAGAGCCTCGACCCCGCGGTGCTTTCCGAGCTTGACCCGGATGTGCGGGGCCAGGTGCTCGGCAGTCTCGACCCGGATGTGCTCGCACAAGCCATCGAGACCCTCGACAGTGACGACGCGGTGTTTGTTCTCGAAGACCTCAGCGAAGAACAGCAGCGCGAAATTTTGGAGCAACTGCCCGAGGCGGACCGTTCCGCCGTCGAGATGGGCCTTCAATACCCCGAAGCGACCGCCGGCCGCCTGATGCAGCGCGACTTTGTCGCCTTGCCGCCCTTTTGGACTGTTGGCGAAGCCATCGACTACATGCGCGAATCCGACGACCTGCCGGATGAGTTTTTTGAGCTTTACGTAGTCGACCCGAGCTATCACCCGCTCGGTGCGGTTCACTTGAGCCGGGTTCTGCGCACCAAGCGCGACGTGCGCATTGAAGACCTGATGGAAGAAGACCTCCATATCATTCCTGCGGAGATGGAACAGGAAGAGGTCGCTTATGCCTTCGATCAATACGATCTTGTTTCCGCGCCGGTGGTGGACGAGGGCGAGCGCCTTGTGGGCATGATCACCATCGATGACATCTTGGACGTTATTCAGGAAGAAGCCGGCGAAGACATTCTCGCTCTTGGTGGCGTGGGCGGCGAAGGTCTTACCGACACGGTTTTCACCACAACCTCGCGGCGTTTTTCGTGGCTTTTCGTGAATTTGCTGACGGCAATCATTGCGTCGCTGGTGATCGCGGTCTTCCGCACGTCGATTGAACAAATCGTGGCGCTCGCGGTTCTCATGCCCATCGTCGCCAGCATGGGCGGCAATGCGGGGACGCAAACCCTCACTGTCGCCGTGCGGGCGCTCGCCACCAAGGACCTGACGCCCACCAACGCGGGGCGCATCATTTGGCGGGAAGCGCTTGTTGGCGGGCTCAACGGTCTTCTGTTTGCCGCCGTCATGGCGATCATTTGTGTCTTTTGGTTTAACGATGCGGAACTGGCCGTGGTGATCGGCCTTGCCATGGTCATTAACCTGCTCGCCGCAGGACTTGCGGGGATTTTGATCCCCATCGGGCTCCAGCGCGCGGGTGCGGACCCCGCCATCGCATCTAGCGTTTTTGTGACCACAGTAACCGACGTTGTCGGCTTTTTCGTGTTCCTTGGGCTTGCCACGTGGGTCCTCCTCGGCTGAAATCCCACCCATGAACAAAGTGACCTTTGTATCGGCCGGATTGATGGCGTTGCTTGGCGCCGTTCCGGTGCTCGCCGGTGAGTGGCGTTCCCTTTCGTCCATGGATAGCGGCCGTTCGCATTTAAGCGCGACGGCAATCGGCAATGAAATTTTTGCCGCGGGCGGCAGCGGATTGCTGGCGCCGGTCAACACGTTCGAGGTTTACGACACCACCTACGATTATTGGCGTCCGCTGCCAGGCCTTCCCGAAGCGCGTGAGCAGTTCACCTTGACGGCAATTGGCGGCGAGGCTTTCGTCATTGGCGGGTTTGGATCGGAAGGCCGCATGTCGCCCGTCGACACCGTGTGGGTTTATGCAAACGCCATCTCTAGCTGGCGCGAAGGCCCGGCCATGCCGCTCGGCCTTGCCCGTCATGCGGCGGTTCATCACGGCGGTTCGGTTTATGTGTTTGGCGGGGTAGAAGCAACCGGCGCGCCCAGCGACCGGATTTTCCGTTTAAGCGGAGCGGGAAGCGGTTGGGCTGAGCTGCCGGTTCGTATGCCCGAGGCCCTCGCGGACCTGGCCGTGGCCTCCTTGGGCGGCCGGATTTATCTCACCGGCGGGCGCCGCGCGGACGGTGAGGCGACGGCGCGGGTCGATATCTTCGATCCCGAGGCGCAAACCTGGTCCTCCGCCCCTGCCTTACCGGGACCACGCGCCGAACACACGGCGGGTGCCGTGGCGGGCCGTCTTCACGTGGCGGGTGGGGTGGCCGGAAATGTCTTCCAAACCTATGCCGATCACTTTGCATTAGACCCAGATAGCGGGGGCTGGCGGGCGATCGAGGCCCTGCCCACGCCCCGCCACAGCCTTGCCTCGGCGGTGGTGGGCAATAGGTGGTATGTTGTGGGCGGCGGCGCGGGAGCGGGGCTTTTCACGGAGTTTACCGAGGCCGACGTGCTTGAGGTTTACGACGCTGCCGCAAGCGAGTAAGACGCCTCCAAAAGAATAAAAAGAAAAGCATCTGAGGAGTGCCATCATGATCCCCAACGATCTGCCGGGGCTCGATTTTCATTTGGGCGAAACCGCGGACATGATTCGCGATACCGTGCGCAGTTTTACGTCCGATAAAATTGCGCCGCGTGCCACCGAAATCGACGAGACGAACAAGTTCCCCCGCGATCTGTGGCCCCAACTGGGCGACCTTGGTTTGCTTGGCATTACGGTCGAAGAAGAATATGGCGGATCGGGACTTGGTTATCTCGAACACTGCATCGCCATGGAAGAGATCAGCCGGGGGTCGGGTGCGGTTGGGCTTTCCTACGGGGCCCATTCAAATCTGTGCGTCAATCAAATCCGCCGCTGGGCGGATGACGACCAGAAGAGGCGCTATCTGCCGAAGCTGTTGAACGGCGAACACGTGGGCGCGCTCGCCATGTCGGAACCAGGTGCCGGATCGGACGTGGTCTCCATGCGGCTGAAAGCCGAAAAGAACGGCGACCGCTACATACTCAACGGCAGTAAGATGTGGATCACCAACGGTCCGCATGCGGATGTTGTTGTGGTCTATGCCAAGACCGACCCGAATGCGGGCACCAAGGGAATTACGGCCTTCTTGGTTGAAAAGGGCATGGACGGTTATTCCACCGCACAGAAGCTCGACAAAATGGGAATGCGGGGCAGCGACACCAGCGAGCTGGTGTTCGAAGATTGTGAAGTCCCTGAAGAAAACGTCATGGGTGGCGAGGGCGGCGGCGTGCGTGTTCTCATGAGCGGGCTCGACTATGAGCGTGCGGTACTTGCCGCGGGGCCGCTGGGCATCATGCAAGCCTGCATGGACCTGGTGATTCCTTACGTTCACGAACGCAAGCAATTCGGCAAACCCATCGGCACGTTTCAGCTCATCCAGGGCAAGCTGGCTGATATGTACACCGCCATGAACGCGGCGCGCGCTTACGTCTATGCGGTCGCCAAGGCGTGTGATGCGGGCCAGACCACGCGCAAGGACGCGGCGGCGGCGATTTTGTTTTCCAGCGAAGCGGCGACGCAAATGGCCCTCGACACCATTCAATTGCTCGGCGGCAACGGGTACATCAACGAGTATCCTGCCGCGCGGTTCCTGCGCGATGCGAAGCTTTATGAAATTGGCGCGGGCACGTCGGAGATCAGGCGCATGCTGATCGGCCGCGAGCTGTTTGAAGATTCCCGCTAGAGAAAACGGAGTGAGGTCATGAGCAAGGACCCGATTGTCATTGTCGGCGCGGCGCGCACTGCGCTTGGCAGCTTTCAGGGCGAGCTTTCCGGCGTGACCGGCCCCGAACTTGGCGCGGTGGCGATCAAGGCGGCGGTGGAGGGTGCGGGCATCACCAGCCACGATGTGGACGAGGCGCTTATGGGTTGCGTGCTTCCCGCGGGCGTGGGCCAGGCGCCGGGCCGTCAGGCGGCGCTCGGCGCGGGGCTGCCGAAATCGGTTCCCTGCACCACGGTGAACAAGGTGTGCGGCTCGGGCATGAAAACGGTCATGGTCGCCCACGATCAGATTGCCTTGGACGGTGCCGATATCATGGTCGCGGGCGGCATGGAGAGCATGACCAATGCGCCGTATCTGCTGCCGAAAGCGCGCGGCGGCATGCGCCTCGGCCACGGCGAGGTGAAAGACCACATGTTCCTCGACGGCCTTGAGGATGCCTATGAGAATCGCCTTATGGGCACCTATGCGGAGGCGACGGCACAGCAGTATCAATTCACCCGCGAGGCTCAGGACGCATTTGCCATTGCCTCGCTTGAGCGCGCCCAAGCCGCACAAAGTTCCGATGCGTTCGCGGGCGAGATCGCGCCCGTAACCGTCAAGACGCGCAAGGGCGAAAGCGTTGTCGCCGCGGACGAACAGCCGCGCACGGCGGACATTTCGAAGATCCCAAACCTGCGCCCGGCATTTGCCAAGGACGGCACGGTCACGGCGGCGAATTCATCATCCATTTCCGATGGGGCGGCGGCGCTGGTGCTCATGCGCGCCTCCGAAGCGGAAAAGCGCGGGCTCACCCCGCGCGCCCGGATCGCCGGTCATGCAAGCCACGCCCAGGAGCCTGCCTGGTTCACCACCGCGCCCGTCGGCGCCATGGAAAAACTCTTTGAGAATACGGGCTGGAATAAATCGGAGATCGACCTCTTCGAGATCAACGAGGCCTTTGCCGTGGTGACCTTGGCCGCCATGAAAGACCTGAGCCTCGACCATGAACAGGTGAACGTGAACGGCGGTGCTTGCGCCATCGGGCACCCCATCGGCGCATCCGGCGCGCGCATCATTGTGACGCTTCTGAATGCGCTGGAAAAACGGGGGCTGACCAAGGGCGTTGCCAGCCTTTGCATTGGTGGTGGCGAAGCAACCGCGGTTGCCATCGAGCGCCTCACCTAACGCGGGCCCACGTCTAGTCGAAGTCGTCCATGCCGCCTGTGCGGTCGGATGCGATGGCCGTGAACGCAATCGCAGCGGCAAACAAAACCAGCAGGAAAAGCAAGAACCACATTGCAGCACCTCCATCTTTAGAGAGCGCTATGGATGTAAATGTAGGCGCGCAAACGTGTCTTTTCTATGCCGCCGGGTTCAAAACACTGTTTCCGTATTGCCAGTCCCGGTGCGAATTGATTGAATCTGCCGACCTTTTGGCAATGACCAACTGATGAGGCCTATGTGAGCAACGGACCCGAACGGCACTTTGCATCAAGCTATGGCGAAGCGCGCAAGAAATTTCGTGATGCGGCCAAGGCCGCGGACGCCGCCATTGAATCGCATCAAAACACCCATGCCAATGGCCCGCGCGGCGAGCCGCTTTATACGGATGTGGCGCGGCTCGGCCCCGCGCCGGGTGAGGCACAAGGCGTATTGTTTCTCACTTCCGGCACCCACGGCATCGAGGGCTATTGCGGCTCGGGCTGTCAGGTGGGCGCCTTGCGCGAGGATGTGCTGGCTGAACTGCCGGACGGGGTGGCAGTGGTGCTTACCCACGCCATCAACCCTTACGGCTTTTGCTGGGGCCGGCGTGTCAATGAAGACAATATCGACCTCAACCGCAATTATGTCGATCACAATGGGACGTATCCGGACGATTCCAACTACCGCGAAGTCCACGGGATGATCTGTCCGCCCGATCTTATGGAACGGAAAGATGAGTGGGACGCAAAGGCCTTTGCTTGGCTTGAGGAGAGAGGCATGGCGGCCTTCCAGGAGGCGGTGTCGTCGGGTCAGTACAGCCACCCGGACGGGATTTTCTATGGCGGCAATGCGCCTGCATGGTCGAACGGCATGTGGCGCTCGATCCTTGACGTGCACGGGCGAGTGGCCGAGAAGGCGATCTTCATCGACTTCCACACCGGGCTTGGGCCTTCCGGTTATGGCGAGATGATCGGCCTTGGCGGCGCGGAGAGCATAGCGCGCGGGCGCGAAATCTGGGGTGAGGGCGAGGTCACCGACATGCATGACGGTTCGTCCACTTCCGCCGTCGTTCGCGGCGACATGGGCACGCCGTTCTTTGAGATCATGGAGAGTAAATGGGCCACGGCCATCGCGCTCGAATACGGCACGGTTGACATCATCACGGTGCTGGATGGCCTGCGCAAAGACAACTGGCTCTATCTTCATGGTGACCGGGAGAGCGATCTGGGCCAGGAGATCGTGGCGGGCACGCGCGCCTGCTTCTACACTGAAACCGATGAGTGGAAAGCCCAGGTCTTTGACCGGGCACGCGGCACCATTACCCGCTCTCTCTCCGCGCTTGCTCCCTGACCCAAGAAAAATACTTGGTTAATTCAAGGGCTTAGCCATCAGGGGTCCTGCTGGACGCTTGATTGTGCGGCGCTCTACCGGCATCCTGACGGAGCTTCATCTTGGGGGAGATGATTGGGGATGCGCCAATTTCTTTGGCCGGCGGTGCTTTACGGGCTGATTTGGGCGGCCTCGCTTTGGTATGTGGTGACCACGGGGGGCGAGAGCGCCGGCGGGCCGCTGTTCGTGCTGGCGGTGTTCGGTATCGCCTTTCCGGCGGTGACGCACGTTCTCACCTTACGTCTCGAGCCGTTCCCGACCACCTGGGAGACGAGCTGGCTTGAGCCGCTCGCCATTCTCGCGCTGCTGGGCGCGATCGTTCTTTATCTCGTCTATGGCGTCAGCTTTGTGGAAGGGCAGGTCGAAGCGCTCGCGCCGGACTCGGGCCTTGCGATGCTGCTCGCAAAGACCTTCGCGAAGCTCATTGTTTTTGTCGCGCTGCCGTTCATCCTCATGTCGGTCATTATCCGCCATCCGCTTTCGAGCTTTGGATGGCAAGCGCCGGTCTGGCACATGCTCAACGTCCGGCATGTGCTGTTGTTCATTGTGCTCGCCGCGGTCTTTTGCCTGTTTCAATACAATCTCGATAGTGGCGCCGCGCCGGTCAGGGAAGGTGTGTTCACCCAAGACCAGTTGATGATCGGCCTGCCCATTGTTTTTGCGTGGCTCCTGATCGAAGTGGGCCTGGTGGAGGAGTTTTTCTTCCGCGGGATCGTGCAAGCGCGGCTTGCGGTTTTCTTGCGCAACGAATGGGCGGCGCTTTTTATCGCCTCGCTCGTCTTTGCGCTGGCCCATGTGCCCGGGCTCGTTTTAAGGGGCGCGGAAAACGGCGACCCATGGCTTCTGACCGCCAATGCCATTTTGATGCTCTCGGCGGCCAGTATCACGTTCGGCTATATTTGGATGCGCACGCGGAACCTTCTTGTGCTCATGATGTTGCACGCGGCGGCGGATCTTCTGCCCAATTTCGCCGGGCTGAGCCAGACCTTTGGCCTCACCTGAACCGCTTCGCATTTCGCATAAAGCTGTGCTATCCCGCCCCTCAAAAGAACCCTGAGGAAGCGCCCCCATGTCGGTGATCCAGTCAACGCTGAATATAAGGTCGGAGGACTTCAAGGCCAACAAGAAGGCCATGGAGGCCCTCAATGCCGAACTTAAAGAGCGCCTCGCCCAGGCGGCCAAGGGCGGCAGTGAAAAGTCCCGCGAGCGGCACGTGGGCCGCGGCAAGCTGCTGCCGCGGGAGCGGGTGCAGCGCCTGCTCGACCCCGGCACGCCTTTCTTGGAGCTTTCGCCGCTCGCGGCCTTTGGGATGCACGGGGGCGAGATCAACGGCGCGGGCATCATCACCGGCGTGGGCCGCGTGTCGGGAACCGAATGCGTGGTCGTGTGCAACGACGCCACCATCAAGGGCGGCACGTATTACCCCGAGACGGTGAAGAAGCACCTGCGCGCGCAAGAGGTGGCGCGGGAAAACAATCTGCCTTGTATCTATTTGGTGGACTCGGGCGGCGCGAACCTGCCCAATCAGGCGGACATCTTTCCCGACCGGGAGCACTTTGGCCGTATCTTCTATAACCAGGCGAACCTCTCCGCCATGGGCATTCCGCAAATCGCCGCGGTGATGGGAAGCTGCACCGCGGGCGGCGCCTATGTGCCTGCCATGTCGGACGAAACCGTCATTGTACGGAATCAAGGCACCATCTTCTTGGGTGGCCCGCCTTTGGTGAAAGCGGCGACGGGGGAGGTGGTCTCGGCGGAGGACCTGGGCGGCGGGGACGTGCACGCGCGCACTTCTGGCGTAGCGGATCATCTCGCGCAAGACGATGCTCACGCGCTCGCGCTCGTGCGGCAGATCGTTTCCAACCTCAACCGGGAAAAGTTCGCGGGCGTTAAAATGGCCGAGCCCGAAGAC
>JANQLJ010000115.1 GCA_028280665.1 Alphaproteobacteria bacterium | reverse complement strand
GCCATGAACCCGGTCGACCACCCCCACGGCGGCGGGGAAGGCCGGACCTCGGGCGGGCGCCATCCGGTGACCCCGTGGGGCAAGCCGACCAAAGGCAAGAAAACGCGTAGCAACAAGACGACCGACAAATACATCGTGCGGTCCCGTCATGCGCGCAAGAAGGGACGATAGGAGCAAGAAAAGTGGCACGTTCCGTTTGGAAAGGTCCGTTTGTCGACGGGTATCTGCTCAAGAAGGCCGAGGCGTCCGCCGCGTCGGGGCGCAAGGAGGTCATCAAGACCTGGTCGCGCCGCTCGACCGTTCTGCCGCAATTCGTCGGCCTGACGTTCGGCGTTCACAACGGCCAGAAGTTCATTCCGGTGCTGATCACCGAAGACATGGTGGGCCACAAGCTTGGTGAGTTCGCGCCGACGCGGACCTATTACGGTCACGGCGCGGACAAGAAGGCAAAGAGGAAGTAATGGGCAAGCCGTCTAAGACACGCGCCCTCGGCGAGACCGAGGCCATGGCCAAGGGCCGGCTCGTCCGCACGAGCCCGCAAAAGCTCAACCTGGTGGCGCAGCAAATTCGCGGGCTTCCGGTGGAGCGCGCTTTGAACGAGCTTGCGTTCTCGCCCAAGCGCATTGCCGGGCCCGTGCGCAAGGTGCTGCAGTCGGCGATCGCCAATGCGGAAAACAACCACGACCTCGATGTAGACAGCCTTGTCGTCTCCGAGGCATTTGTCGGCAAGAACCTGGTGATGCGGCGGTTTCGCCCGCGGGCGCGGGGCCGGATCGGGCGGCTCGAAAAGCCCTTTAGCGAAATCACCATCGTCGTCCGCGAAGCGGAGGGAAGTTAACATGGGTCAGAAAGTCAATCCGATCGGCCTCCGTTTGGGCGTCAACCGCACCTGGGATTCGCGTTGGTTTGCAAAATCAGGCGAGTACGGCGATCTCTTGCAGGAAGACATTAAGATTCGCGAGTACCTGCAGGACCAGCTCAAGCAGGCCGGCGTCTCCCGTGTGGTGATCGAACGCCCGCACAAAAAGTGCCGGGTCACGCTTCATTCGGCGCGCCCGGGCCTCATCATCGGCAAGAAGGGCGCCGATATTGAGAACCTGCGCCGCAAGCTCGCTAAGTTCACCGACAGCGAAGTGCATTTGAACATCGTCGAAGTGCGCAAGCCCGAGGTCGATGCCAAGCTGGTGGCGGAGAACATCGCCCAGCAGCTCGAACGCCGCATCGCCTTCCGGCGCGCCATGAAGCGCGCGGTGCAAAACGCGCAGCGTCTGGGGGCCGAGGGTGTCCGTATCAATTGCGGCGGCCGTTTGGGCGGCGCAGAAATCGCGCGCACCGAATGGTACCGCGAGGGCCGTGTGCCGCTTCATACGCTGCGCGCGCATATCGACTACGGCACGGCGGAAGCCAAGACCGCTTACGGAATCATCGGGATCAAGGTCTGGATCTTCAAAGGTGAGATTCTGGAGCACGATCCCATGGCGCAAGAAAAGCGTAGCGCGGAAGCGGGCCCCGAAGGCGGGCGCGGGCCGCGCCAACGTCGCGACCGGGCTTGAGGCAAGAGAGTTAGAGAGAAGGCAAGCAGGGTATGCTGCAACCGAAACGCACAAAGTTCCGCAAAGCGCACAAAGGCCGCATTCACGGCAACGCCAAGGGCGGTACGGCGCTTAACTTTGGGGCCTATGGCCTCAAGGCCCAGGCGCCGGCGCGGGTGACCGCGCGTCAGATTGAGGCTGCCCGGCGCGCCATTACCCGCCACATGAAGCGGCAGGGCCGGGTGTGGATTCGTGTCTTCCCCGATGTGCCGGTCTCCAAAAAGCCGACCGAAGTGCGCATGGGTAAGGGCAAGGGCTCGCCCGAATACTGGGCGGCGCGCGTGAAGCCGGGCCGGGTGGTCTTTGAAATCGACGGGGTCGAGGAAGACATTGCCCGTGAGGCGCTGGCGCTCGGCGCATCGAAACTGCCCATGTCGTGCAAGTTCATTCAGCGCCTCGAAGCGCGCTAAGCGGCGGCAAAAAGGAAGAAGCCGATGAAAGCGAGTGAAGTGAGAGATATGACGGTCGATCAGTTGCGCGACGAGCTTGCGAAGCTCAAGAAGGAGCAGTTCAACCTGCGCTTTCAGCAAGCCTCCGGCCAGCTTGAAAACACCGCCCGCATCCGCGACGTCCGCCGCGATGCGGCGCGCGTCCAAACCATTCTGCGCCAAAAGCTGGCCGCCGAGAGCGCCGCGTAAGGCGAGAGGAGAGCGACGAGATGCCAAAGCGAATTCTTTCCGGCCGGGTGGTCAGCGACAAAGGCGACAAGACGGTGGTTGTGCTTGTAGAACGCCGCGTGACCCATCCGGTCCTGAAAAAGACCATGCGCCGGTCAAAAAAGTTCCACGCGCATGACGAAACGAACACAGTCAAGGTTGGTGATGAGGTGCGCATCCGCGAATGCAAGCCGATCTCAAAACTGAAGAGCTGGGAAATTATTGCGGACGCGAGCTAATCGCTTCTGCTGAGCGAGTGAAAGGTTTGGACCGATGATCCAGATGCAAACAAACTTGGAGGTGGCCGACAATTCCGGCGCGCGCCGCGTCCAATGCATCAAGGTCTTGGGCGGCGCAAAGCGGAAATACGCTTCCGTGGGCGACATCATCGTCGTCAGCGTGAAGGAGGCGATCCCTCGCGGCCGCGTGAAGAAGGGCGATGTCTTGAAGGCGATTGTGGTGCGCACGGCAAAGGACATCCGCCGCCCCGACGGCAGCGCCATCCGGTTCGATACCAACGCCGCCGTGCTGGTGAACAACAATATGGAACCCATCGGCACGCGGATTTTCGGCCCCGTGACGCGCGAGCTTCGGGCCAAGAACTTCATGAAGATCGTCTCGCTCGCACCGGAGGTGATCTGACCATGGCAAAGACGGGCGACAACGTGAGCAAGAAATTCAAAAAGGGTGATCAGGTGATCGTCACCACAGGACGCGACAAGGGCAAGAAGGGTGAGATCCTGAAAATCATGCCCAAGGAAGCGCGCGCCATCGTGCAAGGCGTGAACGTGGTCAAGCGCCATCAGCGGCCCACGCAAACGCAAGGCGGCGGCATTATCGAAAAAGAGGCGCCGATCCACCTTTCCAATATCGCACTGGTAGACCCCAAGACCGGCGAGACCACGCGCGTGGGGCTGCGAACCCTCGAAGACGGGCGCCGCGTGCGTTTCGCCAAAGCGTCGGGAGAAGTGATCGATGCCTGAGGTTACGGATTACACGCCGCGCCTTAAGACACACTACGACGATGTGGTGCGCGGCGCGCTGATCGAAAAGTTCAGCTACGCCAACCCGATGATGGCGCCACGGCTTGAAAAGGTCGTGCTCAACATGGGGGTCGGCGAGGCGGTCGGCGACACAAAGAAGGTCAAAAGCGCCGTCGAGGCCATGACCTTGATTACGGGTCAACAGCCCGTGGTGACGCGCGCCAAGAAGTCAATTGCCGGCTTTAAGGTGCGCGATGGCATGCCCCTGGGCTGCAAGGTCACGCTGCGCAGTGACCGTATGTACGAATTTCTGGATCGTCTCGTGACCGTGGCACTGCCACGGGTGCGGGACTTCCGGGGGCTTAACGAGAGAAGCTTTGACGGCCGGGGCAATTTTGCCATGGGGCTCAAGGAACACATCGTTTTCCCGGAGATCGATTACGACAAGGTCGACCAGATTTGGGGCATGGACATCATCGTATGCACCACCGCCCGAACCGACGAAGAAGCAAAGGAGCTGTTGCGTCACTTCAACTTCCCGTTCGTCAACTGACGGGCAATTGAAGCGATACGGACAGACCGGAGAAAGATATGGCGAAGAAGAGTGCCGTAGAAAAAAACAAACGCCGCGCGAAGCTTGCGAAGAAATTCACCAGCAAGCGCGAGTGGCTTAAGGCGATTGCCAACAATCAGGAACTGCCCGCGGAAGAACGCTTCGCGGCACGCCTGAAGCTTGCTCAATTGCCGCGCAACGCCAGCCCCACGCGCATCCGTAACCGGTGCGAAGTGACGGGCCGCCCGCGCGGCTTTTACCGCAAGCTGAAAATGTCGCGGATTTCATTGCGCAAGCTGGCCTCCGAGGGACAAGTCCCCGGCATGGTCAAGTCGAGCTGGTAGAGGGGGCGCGTCACATGTCATTTAGTGATCCTATCGGCGATCTCCTTTCGCGCATTCGCAATGCGCAAATGCGCCGGCGTGAAGTTGTTGCCTCGCCGTCGTCGAAGCTGCGCCTTGCGGTGCTCGACGTGCTCAAGGACGAGGGTTACATCCGCGGCTATCGCGTGGTCGAGGAAACGGGCAAGTTTCCGAAGGTTGAAGTCGAGCTCAAGTATTTCGACGGCGCCCCGGTGATTTCCCAGATCAGCCGTGTGTCGAAGCCGGGCCGCCGGGTCTATTCAGGCGTGAAGGACCTGCCGCTGGTGCGGAACGGTCTTGGCATTTCAATTGTCTCCACGCCCAAGGGCGTCATGTCGGACGAGAAAGCGCGCGCCGAAAATGTCGGCGGCGAAGTTCTCGCGCGCGTCTACTAAGGCGGGGGAAGGAAAGAACCATGTCTCGTATAGGCAAAGCACCGATCGCGCTTCCCGATGGCGTCACCGCCGCCATCGACGGGCAAACCGTTACGGTCAAAGGCAAAAAGGGCGAGCTTGAAGCCACCTTGGTCGATGACGTGACCGTGGCGCAAGGCGATGAGGGCGTCACCATCACGCCGCGCGACGAAAGTCAGCGCGCGCGCGCCATGTGGGGCATGAGCCGGTCAATCGTCGCTAATATGGTAGAGGGCGTGACTGAAGGGTTTCAAAAGAGCCTCGAGATCAACGGCGTCGGCTATCGCGCGCAAGTGCAGGGCAAGGATCTCAAAATGCAGCTCGGGTTCAGCCACGAGGTCGTCTTCCCCATTCCCGAAGGCATCGACATCAAAACGCCGAAGCCTACGGAGATCGAGGTCTCGGGCATCGACAAACAGCGGGTCGGGCAGGTCGCGGCGAACATTCGCGGCTTCCGCCCGCCGGAGCCTTACAAGGGCAAGGGTGTGAAATACGTGGACGAGTACATCTTCCGCAAAGAAGGCAAGAAGAAGTAAGGCCATGAGCAAAGGCAAAACACTTTCCGAGCGCCGCCGCGACCGTGTTCGCTCTGCCCTGCGCAAGCGGAGCAAGGGCCGCGTCCGCCTTTCGGTTCACCGCTCGGCGAACAATATCTATGCGCAAGTGATCGACGACACCGCTGGCAAAACCATCGCCTCGGCGTCCACGCTGGAAAAGGGCCTGCGGGGTAAGGCGGGCGGTAATGTTGATGCCGCTACTGCCGTGGGCAAGCTGATCGGCGAGCGCGCAAAAAAGGCTGGGATTGAGGAAGTGGTCTTCGATCGCGGCAGGTACCTCTATCATGGACGGGTGAAGGCGCTTGCCGAAGGCGCGCGTGAAGCCGGTCTGAAATTCTAAGGAAAAGCGTTATGGCAAGACCGCAACATGAAGAGCGCGATAGCGAGTTTGTCGACCGCCTGGTGCACATCAACCGTGTGGCCAAGGTGGTGAAAGGCGGGCGCCGCTTTGGCTTTGCTGCGCTTGTGGTGGTGGGCGACCAGAAAGGCCGCGTCGGTTTCGGCAAGGGCAAGGCGCGCGAAGTGCCCGAGGCCATCCGCAAGGCGACCGAAGCGGCCAAGCGCGAAATGATCCGCGTGCCCCTGCGCGAGGGCCGGACGCTCCATCATGACGTCACGGGCCGTCACGGCGCGGGCAAGGTGGTGTTGCGCGCGGCCCCTCCGGGAACCGGCATTATCGCGGGCGGTCCCATGCGCGCGGTGTTCGAGACGCTGGGCATTCACGATGTGGTGGCGAAGTCGGTGGGCACCTCGAACCCCTACAACATGGTGCGCGCCACATTCGACGCCCTCCGCCGTGAAACCTCGCCGCGGCAGGTTGCGGCCAAGCGCGGCAAGAAGGTGGGCGACATCGTGGGCCGCCGCAACGATGGGGTCTCCGATCCCATGGCGGCAACCGAGTAAGGCGGCGATCGGGTTAAAGCCCCGTTGAAGGATTAAGGGACGATGGCGGAAGAAGAAAAGAAAGCGGTAAAGAAGACGGCGGCGAAAAAGACCACCGCCAAAAAGACCGCAACTAAGAAGACGGCGGCTAAGAAAACTGCAGCCAAGAAGACGGCGGCGAAAAAGCCTGCTGCCAAGAAAACGGCACCGAAAGCTGCCGAGGTCAAGACGGCTGATCCTAAGTCTACTGAGCCTAAAGCGGCGGCAAAGCCCGCGGCGAAGAAAACCGCTCCGGCAAAAGCGGCCAAAGGGGGCACGATCACCGTCGAGCAGACCGGCAGCCCCATTCGTCAGCCTAAGGATCAAGCGGCGACCTTGCGCGGTCTTGGGCTCCGGCGGCGGCATCAGCGCCGGACACTGGAAGACACACCGTCCGTGCGCGGCATGATCAACAAGGTGGCCCACCTGGTGCGGGTGATCGAGGATGCTGAGTAAGGAATAAAGGCCATGAAGCTGAACGAGCTTTCCGACAACAAAGGCGCCCGCAAGGGCCGCACGCGCATCGGCCGCGGCATCGGCTCGGGCAAGGGTAAGACCGGCGGCCGCGGCGTCAAGGGTCAGACCTCGCGCTCGGGCGTTGCCATCAACGGCTTTGAGGGCGGCCAAATGCCGCTTCACATGCGTATGCCCAAGCGCGGCTTTAACTCCCGCGTGGCGAACAATTACGCGGAAGTGAACCTGGGCCGTCTGCAAACCGCGGTGGATGCGGGTAAGCTCGATGCGTCCAAGCCCGTCAACGCCGCGGCGCTGATTGCGGCGGGCGTGATCCGGCGTGAAAAAGATGGCGTGCGCCTTCTGGGCCGGGGCGAACTTAAGGCCAAGCTGGACCTTGAAGTCGCCGGCGGCTCCAAGGCCGCCATTGCCGCAGTCGAAAAGGCCGGCGGCAAAGTGACCATCAAGGCTGCGAAAAAGTCCGCCCAACCAAAGACTTCGGAACCGAAGGCAGAGTGGGGAAAATAATCCATGGCATCAGCCGCCGAACAGCTTGCCGCGAATATCAACTTTTCCTCCTTCCTGAAGGCGGAAGAGCTGAAAAAGCGTCTGCTGTTCACTCTCGGTGCACTGATCATCTATCGCCTGGGGACGTATATTCCGCTGCCGGGCATCGACATTGCGCAATACCAGAACGCCTTTAACGCGGGCTTTGGCCAGGGCATCGGTGGGCTGATCAATATGTTCGCGGGCGGCGCGGTGGAGCGCATGGCGATCTTCGCGCTCAACATTATGCCGTACATTTCCGCCTCGATCATCATGCAGCTGATGACGACGGTGAGCCCCAATCTTGAAAAGCTCAAGAAAGAAGGCGAGGCGGGCCGCAAGCAAATCAATCAGTACACGCGCTATCTGACCGTGCTGCTTGCCTCGGTGCAAGCCTATGCCATTGCCAACGGCATTCAGGGCTTTGCGCTCAATCCGGGACCGTTTTTCATTGCATCAGTGGTGATCACGCTGGTGGGCGGCACCATGTTCCTTCTCTGGCTGGGGGAACAGATCACCTCGCGCGGCGTGGGGCAGGGGGTCTCGCTCATCATCTTCGCGGGCATTGTGGCGGAGCTGCCGCGCATGATTGCCCAGTTCTTTGAACTGGGCCGTGTGGGCGCGCTGCCGGGCTTCATTATCTTTGGAATTGCCATAATGCTGCTCGCCACACTCGCGTTCATCGTCTTTATGGAGCGCGCCCAGCGGCGGCTGATCGTGCAATATCCCAAGCGCCAAGCGGGCAACCGCATGTTCGGGGGCGAAACCTCGCACCTGCCGCTCAAGATCAACTCGGCCGGTGTGATCCCACCGATCTTCGCCTCGTCGCTGCTTTTGATGCCGCTGACCATTATCAGCTTTTCCGGTCAGGGCGGCGGGCCTGAGTTTCTGTCCGACATGGCGGCGTTTTTGGGCCGGGGGCAGCCTGCCTATCTCGCGCTCTACGCCGTGATGATCATCTTCTTTGCCTTCTTTTACACGGCGATCGTTTTTAATCCGCAAGACACGGCGGATAACTTGAAAAAGTATGGCGGCTTTATTCCCGGCATCCGGCCCGGGCGGCGCACCGCGGAATATATCGACTTCGTGCTCACGCGCATCACGGTAATCGGCGCGCTCTATCTCACCGGCGTGTGCCTGATTCCCGAGTTTCTCTATGGAAGCTATAACCTCAATCTCGCATTCGGCGGTACGTCACTGCTGATTGTGGTGACCGTGACCTTGGACACGGTAGGGCAAATCCAAAGCCACCTGCTGGCGCACCAATATGAAGGACTCATCAAGAAGTCCCGGTTAAGGGGTGCGCGGCGATGAACTTGATTCTGTTCGGCCCCCCGGCTGCGGGCAAGGGTACGCAAGCAAGGCGCCTCGCCGACGAGCACGGCATGATCCAGCTCTCGACCGGCGACATGCTGCGCGCCGCGCGGGCCTCGGGCACGGAGCTTGGCAAGAAGGTGGCGGGCATTATGGACCGCGGCGACCTTGTGTCCGACGACATTGTCATCGCCCTCATCGAAGAGCAGATCCAGCAAAAGGGCGCGGACAAGAGCTATATCTTCGACGGCTTCCCCCGCACGGTGGCGCAGGCCGAAGCTCTCGACGCCCTCATGCGGCGGCATGGGACCCGGATCGATGCGGTCATCCGCCTCGAGGTGGATGAGGCCCGGCTGATCGCCCGGGTAGAAAAGCGGTTCAAGGACGAAGGCCGGGCGGACGATAACCCGGAGAGCTTCAAGGTGCGGCTTGGCCGCTACAATCAGGATACGGCACCTTTGCTGCCCTATTATCAGGCACAGGGGAAGCTGAACGGCGTTGATGGCATGGCGTCCATCGAAGAGGTCGGCGCGGGGATCGACAAGGCTCTCCGCGGCGTAAAAAGGCAGGGAAAGAAGGCAATCCACGCGGGTTGACCGTGGCCGAAAGGGGGGTATATTCCGCCCCTCTCGTGACAGACCGGAATCTCCCGCGCGGCGGACATGAAGGAGTTCGTGCCCATGGCACGTATTGCAGGCGTAAACATCCCGACGAATAAGCGCGTCCAGGTGGCGCTCACTTATATTCACGGGATCGGCCGGGCCAAGGCCAAGGAAATTTGCGAGACCGTCGGTATCGCCGACGAACGCCGCGTCCAAGATCTTTCGGACGGGGAAGTCATCCAGATTCGTGAAGCCATCGATTCCAAGTATCAGGTGGAAGGCGATTTGCGCCGCGATACCGCGATGAACATCAAGCGCCTGATGGATCTTGGCTGTTATCGCGGGCTCCGCCACCGCCGCGGGCTTCCGGTGCGCGGCCAGCGCACCCACACCAACGCCCGCACGCGTAAAGGGCCGGCAAAGCCCATCGCAGGCAAGAAGAAGTAAGGCGAGGATCGGAGAATGGCAAAGGCACCGGCGCGTCCCCGCCGCAAAGAACGCAAGAACATCTCGTCCGGCGTTGCGCATGTAAGTGCGAGCTTCAACAACACCATGGTGACCATCACCGATGCGCAAGGCAATGCGATCTCCTGGTCGTCGGCGGGCGCCATGGGCTTTAAGGGCTCGCGCAAATCGACGCCTTACGCGGCGCAGGTGGCGGCGGAAGACGCGGGCAAAAAAGCCGCCGAGCACGGCATGAAGACACTCGAAGTGAATGTCTCGGGCCCCGGTTCGGGACGCGAAAGCGCCTTGCG
>JANQLJ010000107.1 GCA_028280665.1 Alphaproteobacteria bacterium | reverse complement strand
CGCGAGCTCGCGCAAGAGTTCCTGCTCGTTACTCGACTTTGCCTTGTCCTCGTCCGAACTCACTGGTTTCCTCCGTTCAGGGATGGTTCTGCGCCATCTTTATTTTTCGCCGCCCACCAGCTTTGCCATGGCTTCCAGCGCAAGCAAATAGCTTTGTGCGCCAAACCCGCAAATGACCCCTCTCGCCGCCGGCGAAACGAATGAATTGTGCCGGAACGTCTCACGTTTGTAAGGGTTCGACAAGTGAACCTCGATCACGGGCACGCTGACGGCTGAGAGCGCATCGAACAACCCGACCGACGTGTGCGTATAGGCAGCAGCATTCAGGATCACGCCGCCCGCCTGCTTGTCCGCCTCCTGAATCCAAGAGATAAGCTCGCCTTCGATATTGGTCTGGCGGAAGTCGGTTGAATGGCCCAGCGCCTTGGCCTTTGACGCGCATTCGGCTTCGATTTCGGCCAGCGTGGCGCGGCCATAGATCTCCGGCTCGCGCTCGCCCAGAAGGTTCAGGTTGGGGCCATTGAGAATGTAGATGGGCAATTGGCTCATGGCGGGTGTTATACTCAAGCGGGCAGGGTGTTCAACGGCGTAAAGAGGCCGGAAGGGGTAAAGGGACGATGGTACGGGTTCTCATAGGCGTTGCCGCGGCCGCGTTCCTCCTCCTGGCATATGCCGCCTATCCTTACGTCACAATTTGGCAGCTAAATCAAGCGGTTAATGAGAAAGATGCAAGCGCGCTCGAAGCTCTGGTGGATTGGGACAGTGTGGGGGAGGGGCTTTCCGCCGATCTCGTGGGCCTCTTTGGTCAGCCGGACCCCGAAAGCGCCGACCCCATGGATGAGCTTGAGGAGAACCTCATCGGCATATTTGCGGACTTTATGATCGACCCCCTCGTGGCCTTCTATACGACCCCGGACGGCTTTGCCCACCTCCTCAGTACCCAAGCGATTCTGGAGGACCCCGGCGCAGTACCGGAAGAGGAGCCTGGGGGTGATACCTGGTACGATCACATCTCCTTTGCCTTCTTCACGGGCCCTGCCACATTTCACGTGGCGGTCCGTAGCCCTGAGGAAAGCAACGATGGGGCCAGCGAAGCGGCGTCCATGGTGCTTGAATTCCGGCTGCAGAGTTTTAGGTGGCAGCTTACGCGGGTGAACTTGCCGCTCGACGATCTGGCGGCGTAAAGGAGCGGCATGACCATTTCGATCACACTTAATGGCGAAGACCGCTCCATCCCGCGGCCCATGAGTGTTGCGGAACTGCTCGTGGCGTTCAAACTCGAAGCCAAAAAAATTGCCGTCGAGCGGAACTTGGAAATCGTGCCGCGCTCGGCCTATGACACGGTCACTGTTGAGGATGGCGACCGGCTGGAAGTCGTCAGATTTGTAGGAGGCGGCTAATGACCACCGCAGCAGCGCACGACCTGCTCATCATTGCCGGCAAGGAATACAGCTCGCGCCTCATCATCGGCACGGGCAAGTACGAGACGTACGAACAAAACGCCGAGGCCTTGAAGGCGTCGGGCGCGGAGATCATCACCGTCGCGCTTAGGCGCGTGAACCTCTTGGATCCGGACCAGCCCATGCTGGTGGATTACATCGACCCCAAGGACGTGACGTTCCTGCCCAACACGGCGGGGTGCTTTACGGGCGAAGATGCCGTCCGCACCCTACGGCTCGCGCGCGAGGCGGGGGGCTGGAACCTTGTGAAGCTGGAAGTGCTGGGGGACAAGACGACGCTCTATCCCAACATGCCGGAAACATTCCGCGCCGCCGAGATGCTGATCGGGGACGGGTTCGATGTCATGGTCTATTGCAATGACGACCCCATCGCCGCAAAGACGCTGGAAGAGATCGGCTGCTGCGCCATCATGCCCTTGGGCGCGCCTATCGGCTCGGGGCTCGGGATTCAGAACCCGGTCAACATCCGCATCATCATTGAAAACGCGAATGTGCCCGTGCTGGTGGACGCGGGCGTCGGCACCGCGTCGGAAGCGGCCGAAGCCATGGAGCTTGGTTGCGACGGGGTCATCACCAACACCGCCATTGCCGAAGCAAAAGACCCGGTGCTGATGGCCTCGGCCATGAAGCATGCGGTGATCGCGGGGCGCGAGGCCTATCTTGCGGGCCGCATGGCGCGGAAGATGTACGCCGATCCGTCTTCGCCGCTTGGCGGGCTTATTTAAGACGGGCTTATTCTAAGGTTTACCGTTCGCGCGCCGCGGCAATCAGCTCGCGCATGCGGTCCTCATTCCAACCCAGTGCGACCTGACCGCCGACCACGTAAGTCGGCGTTGAATTGACCGTCAGGGCTTGGCCGAGCTGAATGTTGCCGCGAATGCGTTCGGCCAGCGCAAGATCGTTCATGTCCGCAAGAAGTTGCGGCACGTCGGCGCCGATGCCGCCGGCGATTTCTGCGATCATCTCACTGGTGAGCTGTTCGCTCGAAGCGATCGCCGCGTTGTGGAATTCGAAATAGAGACCTTGCCGGTCGGCGGCGAGGGCGGCGATGGCCGCGCGGTATGAGCTTTCGCCCAAGATCGGCAACTCGTAGTAGATCACACGGATGTTGCCGTCGCTTTCCACAAGGTTTTCGAAAGGCTCCTTGGCGCGGCGGCAGAAACCGCATTCGTAATCGAAGAACTCGACAATCGTCACATCCCCGTCGGGATTGCCGGTGACGAACACGGCGGGCGCGGTTTCGATAAGGCTGTAGTTCCGCGTGACCGCTTCCTGCAGGGCGGCAAGCTCGGCTTCGCGCTGTTGCGTTTCCAACGCATAGAACCCGTCCCGCAAGATCTCGGGCTGGGTAACAAGCGTTTCGCGCACGCGCTCGGCGAATTGTTCATCGGTGAGGCCATCTGAGGAAAACGGCCCGGTCGCGGCCACAAGGCCGATCAAGGCGCCAAGCAACCCGGCAATGACGATCAAAGCTATATTGAGAAAACGCATTTCTTCCCCTCGTGGTCCCCGTTTGTTTAGATGATGATTGCCGGAGCTTCGTTACTGACCACTGCCATTGCCGCGGCGGCTGGGATCCGTGAGATCCAAAATATCCATGGCCCGGTTCCAGTTGATCGTGCCTTCGGGCAGCTTGTCGCGGGCCCTTGCCGCGAACTGGCGCGCCTCGGGCCTGGCGCCGACCATATAGTAGCGCTCGGCGGTCGCAAGATTTGCCATGCCTTCATCGCCCGCGCGGGCATAGGCGATGGCGAGTTGATGCCAGGCAAAGGAACTCGTGTTGTCCCGCGCGGTGGCGAACTGAAGGGTCCTTATGGCTTCCTGGTTTGTGCGGGTATTGCCGCGGTCTTCCTCCGAGGCCAGCAGCGCCTGACCGAGGTTGATACGCAGGAGCGCAGAGGTGGGTGCCAACTCAACGGAACGCTGGTAATCGGGGATTGCCTCGGCAACGCGGCCCCCTTCAAAGAGGATCTGCCCGCGTAATTCGTGGAAATAGGGGTTCTCCGGCTCTTCTGCGAGCAGGGTATCGAGCTCTTCGAGCGCCTCGTCGGTTTGCCCGCGCCGGAAATAGGCGACGGACCGGGCATAACGCGCTTCTTGGGAGCGGTCCTCGGGGGGAAAGCGGCGGAAGACGACCGGAACCGGTTCCAGAAATCCGCGGATCTTGGCTTGCACCATGCGCAGGCGGTGGATGCTTTCGGGGCTGTCCGTTGCATCGGCATAAGGCGATTGCTCCACCCGCTCTTCAAGCAAGGCGATGCGGTCGCTGCTCAACGGGTGCGAGCGGATGTAAGGGTCCTGATCGGTCGAGATCATCGCTTCCTGGTCGCGGAATCGGTCGAAGAAGGCGACCATCCCGCGTCCTGATTGCTGGGTCTCTTCAAGATAGGTCATGCCCGCCTGATCGGCGGAGGCTTCCTGAATTCGCGAGTAGGAAAGAAAGTTCCGCATGGCGACGTGCTGGCTGCCGAACATGATGGCCATGCCCGCTTCCGGCAGACCCGCCACCATAAGCCCGAGCCCAATGGCGGCCCCGAGATAGACCGGGATCGATGCGCTCGCCATTGCGTCCTGGGTGCGCGCCAGATGCCCGCCCGCGATATGGCCGGTTTCGTGGGCGATGACGCCGATAAGCTCATTGGGGTAATCGGACTCAAGGATCAGCCCGGTGTGAAGAAACATCTTCTGGCCGCCCGCCACGAAGGCGTTCACCGAGGCATCGTTGATCAGGTAGATGTCGACGGAGCCAGGTTCGAGCCCCGCGGCGCGGAAGATGGGATACGAGTAGTCCCGCATCAATTCCTCGATCTCGGCGTCGCGGATCGAGGATTGTGCCAGGGCTTCGCCGGCCAGCGCGGCGAATACAAGGCAGAAGGCCACAAGTTTCAGGGCGAATTGCCGACCGGCTGCAAACATTGAAAAGGAATACTCCGTCACCACAAGGCCCCCGCCAAGGCCCAGACTATGCGATTTTTCCGCCTGATGCACTCACAGTTGGGCGATCTTGAGGCGCTTTGGGGCCGCTTTGCATGCAATCCATTGAAATAACGGCCCACAAGGGTTAATCCGTTGGCCTAATTGAGGCATTTCTCGCTAGATTGGCACGCGCCCCACGCCTTGCAGCCCCGTGGGGGATGGTGGCGCGCGCCGGACAGAAGAAGGACCACAGTATGCTGCGCAAAATCGTCGCGACAGCCCGCCAAACAGCTTTTGGCAAAGCCGTCGTGCTCGGTGTTACTTCCGCATTTCTTTTCGGTTGCGGAAGCAGCATTGGCCCCATCGACGTGCCGAGTGTTCCCTCCATCAATCTGCCCGCGCCATCCTTGCCCGGGATCGGCAGCAGGCGCAGCCAGCCGACCGGTGTGTTCGCGGCGCCGGGCACCGAGTGGGGTTATGTGAGCGCGGCCAGCGCTGACTACCTAGGTCTCGTGGTCGCCGACGAGCCGCGCGCCGCGCTTGCCGCGCGCGATGCCCTTCAAGAAGGTGGGACCGCCGCCGACGCGGTGACCGCGCTTTTCTTCACGCTTGCCGCCACCAACCCGGCCGCCGCGTCGATTGGCGGGGGCGGGATTTGCCTCATACACGATGCACGCACGGGTACGACGCAGAGCGTTGACTTTCTGCCGCGGGCACCTGCTGATGGCGGGACGGTAGCGATCCCCGGCGCCGTGCGGGGCTTTGCGCGCATACAGGCAGGGTACGGAACACTTCAGTGGCGTGATCTTGTGGACCCTGCGGCGGTGATTGCAGCGGGCCATCCCATGTCGCGGACGCTGGCACGCCGGCTTGACAATGCCGACGCCCAGTTTGCCGGAAGCACGCGCCTGCGCCGCACTTTGACGGACTCAAACGGCGTTTTTCTGGACGAAAGCGACCGCTTCTCCCAGCCCAACCTTGCGGGGACCATCGGCATCATCGCCAACCGGGGTCCTCAGGACCTTTATACCGGCGAGCTTGCCTACCGCTTTGTTGAGGAAGCCGCGGAACTGGGCGGGCGCCTGACCACCATCGACATGCAGTCCTACCAGCCCAACATCACGACGGCGCAGGCGATCAACTTGCCCGGGCAGTCCGCCTACATTCCCGCCGGGGCGACGGGCGCTGGCTTTTTCTTTCCCGAGATGATGCAGAAATCTCTGCGCGGCCTCCCGCAAAACCCCGCGCCCGGCACGCCGTCCGCTTCAAGCATTCAGGCGGATGCGGCGAGCGTGCTCAGCGATAGCGGCGTGCGGGGCAACCTGCCGGCGGACTTCGGCTCATCGTCCTTTGCGGTCACTGACAGCACGGGCCTTACGATTGCTTGCGGCGTCACTATGAACGGCTCTTTCGGCACCAGCCACATGGGCCGCTCAACGGGGATCATCTATGCCCGCTCGCCTTCGGACATTGAGTATGGGCTGTCGGGCGCGTTTTTGACGCCGCTTATTGCAACGAACCGGGCGGGGACGGAATTGCGTTTGGCCGCCACCGCGGCGGGCGGGCCCGATGCCGCGGCCTCACTGCTTTATACGGCGATCAACGCGCCCGATATGGGGCTTGAGCGGACGCTGTCCGAGAACGGCACGCGCGTGACCGGAACGGTCAACGCCATTTCATGCGGGCAGGAAACAAGCGACCGCCGTCCGGTTTGCCGTATCGGCGTCGACCCCCGCGGCTCGGGCCTGGGGGCCGAGGCCTTACCCTAATCGCGCTTTACCTCTAAGAGCACCAGCCTAAAACCAGCGCCGCTGCCACCAGCCTTTGCGCTCGCCCTCGGCGGGCTTGTCCGACGGGCCGCCCGAGCTTTCAGCGCCCACGGGTTCCAACTCAGGCTCATGCTCGCTTTCATCGCCTTCACTGGCATTGCCGTTCGCCTTTGAAGGCGCGTCGTCTTCGCCCGAGGCTTCGGCCTGTTCGCGGTCGCGGCGTTTGCGGTTGCGCCGCCCCCCACGGCGGCCCCGGCGCCGGCGGCGAGGTTTATCGCCATCTTCTTCCGTGGCGGTCTCAAGGTCCTCGGCTTCCGTCTCGACCTCTGCTTCGGGCGCTTCGGCTGCTTCTTCGCCGTCTTCGTTGAGATAGGCGGTGTCGAGGCTGACGGTTTCGCTTTCGTGCAGCTCGCGGCGGCGCGCCTCGCTCAACGGTTCGCCCCGGTCGATTTCAAAATCGTCGCCATAAAGCTCGCGGTCCACGCTTATGGTGGTCTTCATGCCGTAAAGGTCTTCGAACTCCACAAGCTGGCGGCGCTTATAGTTGAGAATGTACTCAGCAGTTTCCCGGTTCGTCCGTACCGTGATGGATGCGCTACGCTCGCGCACCCCTTCCTCACCGCAGGCGCGCAGGATGCGTAGCGCCGCCGATTCCACCGAGCGTACAATGCCTGAGCCCTCGCAATGGGGGCAGGGGCGGGTCGAGCCTTCGAGAATCCCCGCGCGCAAGCGCTGGCGCGACATCTCCAATAATCCAAAACTCGAAATCCGTCCGACCTGCAGCCGCGCCCGGTCATGCTCAAGGCGTTTCTTGAGTTCGCGTTCCACCGCGCGGTTGTTGCGGTTTTCCTCCATGTCGATGAAGTCGATGACGATCAGCCCGGCAAGGTCGCGCAGGCGCAATTGGCGGGCCACTTCGGCCGCCGCTTCGAGGTTCGTCTTTAGTGCTGTCTGTTCGATATTGTGTTCGCGCGTGGATTTGCCGGAGTTCACATCGACGGAGACGAGCGCTTCGGTCTGGTTGATGATGATGTAGCCGCCGGAAGGCAGGTCCACCCGCGGCGACAGCATAGCGTCGAGCTGCACGTCCACATGAAAACGCTGGTAGAGCGGCATGCGTTCGGTATAGAGCTTCACGTTGCGTGCATGGCTCGGCATCAGCATTTTCATGAAGGCTTTCGCTTCGTCGTAGGCGTCTTTGCCTTCGATCAGCACCTCGCCGATGTCTTTGGAATAAAGATCGCGGATCGAGCGCTTGATAAGATTGCCTTCCTCGTAGATCCGTGCCGGCGCCGATGATTTAAGCGTGAGCTCGCGGATCTCTTCCCACAGGCGGATCAGATAATCGTAATCGCGCTTGATCTCGGCCTTGGTGCGGTTGGCGCCCGCGGTGCGCACGATCAGCCCCATACCTTTGGGCACGTCGAGTTCGGAGACGATGGCCTTGAGCCGCCGCCGGTCGGAGATATTGGTGATCTTGCGGCTGATACCGCCCCCGCGCGCGGTGTTGGGCATAAGCACGCAATACCGGCCCGGCAGCGACAGGTACGTAGTCAGCGCCGCGCCCTTGTTGCCGCGTTCTTCCTTGGCGACTTGCACCAAAAGCACCTGGCGGCGGCGGATCACTTCTTGGATTTTGTAGTTCTTGAAGAAGGGGCGGGGATCGCGGCTCAGATCCTCGTCTTCGTCATTGTTGCGGCGGCGGCGTCCGCCCCGGCGGCGGCCATTGCCGCGCCGGTTGCTGCGTCCGGTGTCCCGCCCGCGCGTGGACCGGCGGCGTCCGCCCCGGCGCCCGCGCCGGTTACGGCGTGAGGGGGTTTCTTCATCGGTGTCCTCGGCGGGCTCCAGTTCCGCATCCTCGCCGCCTTGTTCATCCACATAGGTTTCGTCTTCGAGGTCGGGGTATTCGCCGCCGCTTTCGTCTTCCGGAGAAATACCCTCTTCAGCATCTGCGGCTTCGACAGGTTCGCCTTCGAGCACTTTGGCGGGAGTGCTGGCTAGGCTTACGGAGCGGGATTCTTCTTCGCTGTCTTCTTCATTGTCCTCTTCGCCGGGCTCGTCTTCATCGGCCTCGCCCGTCTGGGCTTCGACAGAGGCAGAGTCTTCGCCATCTGTTTCGTCCTCAATCTCGTCTTCGGCGTTCTCGTCAAGATCGTCTTCTGCGCCGTCGTCGTCGAGGTCTTCGGCGTCATCAGCCTCTTCGGCTTCGATTTCTTCGTCTTTTGCGTCTGCCTCGGCGCGCTTGGCTTCGGCTTCGGCCTCCATGGCGAGCAGGCGTTCCCGGTCGGCGACGGGGATCTGGTAGTAGTCCGGGTGGATTTCGGAAAAGGCGAGAAAGCCGTGGCGGTTGCCGCCATATTCGACAAACGCCGCCTGCAGGGACGGTTCGACCCGCGTTACCCGTGCGAGATAGATATTGCCTTTAATTTGTTTCTTGGCTTCGGACTCAAAATCAAAGTCGTCGATCTGAGATCCGTCGGCGACCACCACCCGGGTTTCTTCCCGGTGGGCCGCATCGATGAGCATTCGTTTTGTCATTGTCGTGTGCTCCAGCACGCGCGCGGCCGGGCGGCGGACCTGAGGGAAGGGTCCTCCGCGGCGGCGTCGTGCCGATTGATCTGGTTGATGGAATAGGCCCGCCGACAGCCGCCCGGGTTCCGGGCGCAGCTATCGCGGTGTCCGCCTTAGGGGTGTGGCGGCTCCGATCGTGTAAACGAAGGGCAGGCCTTGTGTTCATATTGCCTCGCGCGGGTCCCCGGACGTGTTCCGTCCAGGTTCGCGCAACCCCAATTTCCGGCGGCCCGCCCGTCCCTCATGCTCAAGCCGGGAAGGCCGCAAACCTTGTGTTTCCTCAGGTCCATGATAGGCAGTCTCGCCTCGGACCCGTCTTCGCGGCGCGGATTGCTTTGGCCCGCGCCTTAAGGGGCGGAAATGCCGCCCGTGCCCCCTTTTACTCGCCGGAGAAGTGAAATAGCAAGACATTCCGGAGACCTCATGACTCTGTGAGAATGAGGTTAGCGACCTGTAAACGCTTGCCATGTTGGGATAAGACTAGGGTTTCAGGGGCGATTTGTAACTTTGGAGCGGGAGTGCCTCGGGGAATGCGGCTCGCCTCATTCGCTTTCATTGCGGCCCTTTTGGCCATGGTGCCCGCCGCGGCGCAGGACACGGTGGTCGAAGCCGCCCACGTGGCGGTCTATGACGCGCATACGACTGTTACCTTCGATCTCAGCCAGCATGTGGAGCCGCTGAACATCTTCAGCCTGTCGGCGGAGGCGGGCCGGCCCTACCGCGTGGTCATCGACCTTCCTGAAATCACATGGGACGTCGCTGGGGGCACCACGTTGGCCGGCGAGGGCCTGGTGCAGCAAGTGCGTTACGGGCGGAACCGGCCGGGCCGCTCGCGCATCGTGCTTGATCTTGTTGCCCCCGCCGTTATCGCCACACACGACGTAACGCGCGCGCGCGGCGACACGCCCGCGCAACTCTATATGAGCTTGACCGTGGCGGACGCGGCGGAGGCCAATGCCCAGGCGGGCTTTCCCGAACCCACGGAGATGGCGGCGGAGACTAGCGAGCCTGAGAGCAGTGAGACATACAATAGTATCGAACAAATACTTGCCTCCCTTGGCGGAAACGGCGGCCAAGCATCAACCGAAGCGACGGAAGAAGCCGAACCCGCAACGCGCGCCCGACCGATTATCGTGATCGATCCGGGCCATGGCGGGCGCGACCCCGGCATGATCGCCATCAACGGCCGCCAGGAAAAAGAAATCGTTCTCGATGTGGGCCGCGCGATCCGCGATGCGCTTAATGAGACGGACCGCTTCGAGGTGCACATGACGCGCAATGAAGATGTCTTCCTTCAGCTCAATCAGCGCTACGGCATCGCCCAGGCAATGCAGGCGGACTTGTTCATTTCCATCCATGTGGATTCGAACGATGATCACCGTGCCCGGGGCGCGACGATCTACACCCTTTCAGAAAGAGCATCGGATGAAGAAGCTGCGCGCGTGGCGGCGCGCGAGAACCAGTCCGATGCGGTGGCCGGGTTCGAGGTGGATGAAGAGCTGACGCGTATTCTCATTGATCTTGCCCAGCGCGAGACCATGAACCTTTCCGCCGAGCTTGCCGAGATTGTGGTGGACAGCTTCTCGGCCAACGGGGTGGGCACAGTGGGACGGCCCCACCGCTTTGCGGGCTTCCGCGTCCACACCGCGCCGGACGTACCCTCGATCCTCATCGAGGCGGGCTTCGGCACCAACCGGCGGGATTTGGCGCTCTTGGAGACCGAGGCCTACCATGAGGCCCTGGGCCGCTCGGTGAGCGAGGCGCTGATCGTCTATTTCGGGCTCGACGGCGAGGGCGGCGAACGGCTTGCCCAGCGCGAGGCCGCGGGCAACTGACATGCCTTTTACCGGTCACAATCGGGGGGTAGACAATTCCGCCCCGCGGGGGCGCATCCGGGGCGGCAAACGGGTATAACGGGGCATGGCCGAAGGCGACGACAAGAAGCCCGAAGGGAGCGAGGACCACGGCGCGCACGCGGCGGACGATCGCGCGGGCGAGGCGGCCGCGCCTACTCCCGTTGCGCCTGTTACGCCGGTCAATGAGCCTGAAAAGCCGGTAGTGCCCAAAGAACCCGAAGCACCCGAAGCACCTGAAAAGCCTGGCTTGTTTGACGAGCCGGAAAAACCCGCTAATCCCCTACGCATGAGCGCGGCTTCGGACCAAACGGGGCCTTCTGCAACGAACGCGCCGCCTGAGAAGAAAAGCGATGCCGTCAAAGAGGCAGCGCCGGATAACAAGACCCCTCAGATAGGCCCCACTGGTGATGAGCCTTTGACGGGCGGCGATGACGCGGCCGGTGAATTTGTACCCGAGGCGCCCCGGCCGGGCCCCAAGCCCGCGCCGCCGAGTTCCATTCGCAAAGAGATGGGGGTGACAGCCCCGGCGGACAAAGCGAGCGAGGAGAAAAAGACCGGAAAGAAAGAGGTCATAAAAGAAGAGGCCGCAAAAGAACGGGACGAAAAGAAAGAGGCTGCACAAAAAGAGACCGCGCAGAAAGGGACTGCAAAGAAAGAGTCCGAAGAAGAAGCTAAAAAACCCGATGGGCCCGCGATAGAGCGCCCGACCCAGGCGCCGCCTCCACGGCCATCACGAAAGAAACGCGAGGCCCGCAAGGAAAAAAAGGAAAAACCCGTCCGCGAGGGCATGCGCCGTAAACGGCCGAGCGAGCGCCGCCGGGAACGAAAACTGGCGAAACGCGAACGCAAGGAGAACCGGGGCATCGTTGCAAAGATATTCTTCGGGTTCGTCCAGGCGGTTTCTATACTGATCGTTCTGGCGGGCCTCGGCGTTGCGGGCTACATCGCCCTTTACGTCAATCGTCTCAACCAGGATTTGCCCGACTATTCGGCGCTGCTCGAATACGAGCCGCCCATCATGACGCGCATTCATGCGGGCGACGGGACGTTAATCGCCGAGTACGCCAACGAGCGGCGCCTGTTCGTTCCCATCGAGCAAATCCCCGATCATGTGATCAACGCCTTTGTCGCCGCGGAGGATCAGCACTTCTACGATCATCCGGGCATCGATTTGCAGGGCATTGCCCGTGCAGCTGTTTCCAACATTTCCAATTATCTGAACGACCGCCGCCTTGAAGGGGCGAGCACCATTACCCAGCAAGTGGCGAAGAATTTTCTTCTAAGCTCGGAAGTGAGCATCGACCGCAAGGTGCGCGAGCAATTGCTGGCCCTGCGCATCGAACAGACCTTCAGCAAGGACGAAATCCTCGAGCTTTATCTCAATCAGATTTATCTGGGCTGGCGCTCCTACGGTGTTGCGGCGGCGGCGCTCAATTACTTTAACAAGCCGCTTGATGAGCTGACCCTTGCCGAAGCGGCTTATCTCGCCGTGATGCCCAAGGCGCCCAACAATTACCGGCCCGACCGCGAGTCAACACGGGCGCGCAGCCTCGAACGCCGCGCCTATGTGCTGAATCGCATGGCCGAGGATGGCTACATTACGCGCGCCGCGGCGCGCGAGGCGATGGCGGAGCCGCTCGTGATTTATGAACGCCCGGCGGGCGCGCAAGTGGCCGAAGCGGCGTATTTCGCCGAGGAGGCGCGCCGTGAGATCGCCAGAGAGTATGGTTTTGATGCGCTGCTCGACGGCGGGCTGTCGGTGCGCACGACCATCGACATGAACCTGCAGCGCGTGGCGCGCACCGCCTTGCGCAACGGGCTTGTGGCCTATGACCAGCGTCACGGCTGGCGCGGCCCCGTGGTGCAGCTTGAAACCATCGATGACTGGCGCGGGCAAGTTGATGCGCTTGAACTGCCGCGCGACCTTGCGCCCTGGGAGCCAGCGGTGGTGACCCGCGTCGATGACGAACTGGGTCAGGTGGTCATTGAACTCGCAAGCGAAGAAGAATCGTTCGGCATCATCCCGTTCTCGGAACTCGCGTGGGCGCGAGTGCAAGCCGAAAACGGCATCGACATCGGTCCTGAAGTTCAGGTGCCCAGCGAAGTGCTGGCGGCAGGCGATGTCATCTGGGTCGAGCCTGTCGAGATCGAACCCGAACCCGCCACCGGAGACTTGCTTTTGGAGGATGAGGAAGGTGAGCTTCTTGCCGAGGTTGTGACGTTTGCCCATCCGACCTTTGGCCTGCGCCAGGTGCCGGGCGTCAATGGCGGCATCATCGCCATGGACCCGCACACAGGCCGTATCCTCGCCATGGTGGGGGGCTTTTCCTACGACGCTTCGGAGTTTAACCGCGCGACGCAAGCCCAGCGCCAGCCGGGTTCCAGCTTCAAGCCGTTTGTGTATGCCGCCGCCCTTGGTGCGGGGCACACGCCGTCGGACCTTATTCTCGATGCGCCGTTTGTGATGCCCCAAGGCGAGGGCCTGCCGCTGTGGCGGCCGGATAACTACACCGACCGGTTCTATGGCCCCTCGACCTTGCGCAGCGGCGTTGAACGCTCGCGTAACGCCATGACCGTGCGCCTTGCGCAAGACATCGGCATGGAGCGCGTGGTGGACATCGCCGAACGCTTCGGCGTGGTGGACCACCTTGAGCCTTATCTGGCTTATGCGCTCGGCGCGGGCGAAACCACCCTCGAACGCATGGTGACGGCTTACTCGCAATTCGTGAACGGTGGGCGGCGGCTTGAGCCCTTTATCGTCGAGCGGGTGCAGGACCGTTATGGCCGCACGCTTTTCAGCGCTGACGCGCGCGAGTGCGAGAACTGCAATCTGGAAACATGGGACGGGGCGCCCGCCCCGGCGCTGGCCGAAGTGCGCGATCGCGTGCTCGACCCGCGCACCGCGTATCAGGTGGTTTCCATTCTTGAGGGCGCGGTGCAGCGGGGCACGGGCCGCTCATTGCGTTCGGTGGGTGTGCCACTCGGCGGGAAGACCGGCACCACCAACGAAGAACGCGACGCCTGGTTCATCGGCATCTCGCCCGACCTGGTGGTGGGCGCCTATGTGGGCTTCGACACCCCCCTGCCCATGGGCCAGGCGGAAACCGGTGGCCGCGTCGCCGCGCCCATCGCCCGCGAGTTCTTTACTGAAACCGTCGGCACCCGCCCGCCCATTCCCTTCCGCCGCCCGCCCGGCATTCGCATCGTGCGGGTGAATGCGGAAAACGGCCAGCTCGCCCGGCCCGGGGATTTGAACGTCATTGAAGAAGCCTTCCGCCCCGGCAGCGAGCCCTCGGGCGAGGGGCGCGTCATCGGTGCCGACGGCTGGACCTCCCAGGACGAAGAAGATCTGCGTTCGGGTTCCGGCGGGCTTTACTGACGCCTTTACGACGGCCTTTACAGGCGCGGGGTCAGTTCCTATTTTCCCGGGCTCTACTTGACCTCCAACCAAGCAGGGGACGCGACATGCGCGCCGAGATCGAAGCGCTGGCGAACGAAGTCCGCGAAAGCCTCTCTCTGCTGAGGAGGCATCTTTGACTGGGACAAGGCCGAAAAGCGCCTGGCGGAGTTGAACGCCAAGGCGGAAGACCCTCAATTGTGGGATGATCCGGACGCCGCGCAAAAAGTTATGCGCGAGCGTACCGCGCTTGATACCCAGATGCAGGCCTGTCTCAAGATGGATCAGGCGCTTTCCGACAACCTCGAACTCATTGAAATGGGGGAAGCCGAAGGCGACAGCGACGTCGTCAGTGAGGCCGAAGAGGCGTTGCGCGCATTGCAGAAAGAAGCCGCGCAGCTCGAGCTTGAAACGCTGCTCTCCGGCGAGGCCGACCCCAATGATGCCTATGTGGAAATTCACGCGGGCGCGGGCGGGACGGAAAGCCAGGACTGGGCGCAGATGCTCGAACGCATGTATGTGCGCTGGGCCGAGGCTCACAAGATGAAGGTCGAAATCATCGAAGAAAGCGCCGGCGAAGAAGCGGGCATCAAGTCGGCGACGCTTCTGGTCAAGGGTCATAACGCCTATGGCTGGCTCAAAACCGAAAGCGGGGTTCACCGCCTGGTGCGCATTTCGCCCTTCGACGCCAACGCCCGCCGCCACACGAGCTTTTCCTCCGTAGGCGTCTTTCCGGTGATCGACGACAATATCGAGATTGAAATTGAGGAAAAGGATGTGCGCGTAGACACCTACCGCGCTTCGGGGGCAGGGGGCCAGCACGTCAACACCACCGACAGCGCCGTGCGCTTGACCCATATCCCCACGAACATTGTCGTCCAGTGCCAGAACGAACGCTCCCAGCACAAGAACCGGGCGACTGCTTGGGGCATGTTACGCGCGCGGCTTTACGAATTGGAACTGCAAAAACGCGAAGAAGAAGCGCAAGCCGAAGCCGCCGCCAAGACCGAGATCGGCTGGGGCCACCAAATCCGCTCATATGTCCTTCAGCCCTATCAGATGGTGAAGGACTTGCGCACGGGGGTGGAAAGCAGCCAGCCCAATCTCGTCCTCGACGGCGATCTCGACCCCTTCATGGCCGCGGCTTTGGCAGCAAGGGTTAAAGGCACCACCGCCGAAGTCGAAGACCTCGACTAATCAAAGGCTTATGCAGAAAAGCAGAGGGGATGCCGCAAGGTGCCCGCTCAACGGGTCCCCGCGGCATCCCCCCGGATAAAGGTTAGCCGTCAGATGGTACCTGGGGCCTTTGCCCTAATCCCCAGATGCCCTATTGCCCGGGCTGGGCCGGAGCGTTCGCCGGCCGGCCACCCAGAAGGCCGCCCCCGAGACCGCCTTGCTTCGGCGGAACGGGACCGTTGCCGGAGCTGACCGCCTGGCGAGGGGGTTCGCCGCCCTGGCGCGCTGCGTTGGTCACGACTTGCGGCCGCGCGGCTTCGGCGTTCAGGGGATCGTCCGAATGGCGGCAATTGCCTTCAAAGAAGGCGCCGGTCTCAACCGCGAGGGCATGGTGCAGGATGTCGCCTTCCACATGGGCGGTGGATGCGAGGTGCACCTTGTTCGAGCGGATTTGACCGATGACGTGACCGCGAATGGTGCATTCGTCGGCCCGGATCTCGCCGTTGACCACGGCCTTTTCACCGACCGTGCACGACTGGGTATTGATATCGCCTTCGATCTTGCCGTCGATCTGGATATCGCCCGTTGCGTTGAGCGTTCCGATGACGGTCAAGTCCGTGGAGATGATGGAGGGCACAGACGCCTTTGCGGGGCGTTTGGCTTGCTGTTGGGGTGCTTGTTGGGGGACGGGGGGCCTGCTCTGCTTTTGCGGAGGAGGGTTTCCCGAGTCTTTAGCTTTCGAAAACATGACGACCTGCCTCAAGAAATGGAAGTGGATCTAAGGGCTCTCCATTGAACCGCACTTCATAGTGAACATGCGGTCCAGTACTCCGGCCCGTGTTACCAAGCTGCCCGATAACCTGGCGGACCGAAACTTCTTCACCGACGGAAACGTTGATGCGTCTAAGGTGTGCATAGCGCGTCGAAATCCCGTTCCCGTGGTCAATCTCTATAACCCGGCCATAGCCGGACATTGTCCCCGCGCGGCTGATCCGCCCAGCGGCGGTGGCCATCACCGGGGTCCCCGTTGGCCCAGCAAAATCGAGGCCATGATGCATTCTGAGCCGGCGATTAAAGGGATCGCGGCGCATGCCAAAGCCGTCGGTCATGCGGAAAATGTCGGTGGGACGCAACAAGGGCAAATTGTTAATCGCCGCCTGCAGCACCGCGAGCTCGTCGAGATGGTTCGAGGCGCGCACCAGATAGCGGCTGAAGTCGGCGGTGTCCTCGTCCTCTTGGAGGTAAGGTTCGAGGTCTTCGATATCGATGCCCGGGCCGCCGACGCCGTTGAGCTGATCGCCCGCGAAGGCGGCCATGTAAGCGTCGAGATCGAGGCCGGTAGAGGCGAGAATGGTTTCGATCCGTTCGATGCGGTCAACCGCCTGGCTTTCCATTCTCAGCACCACGTCGCGCTGATCGGTGCGCAGATCGCGCACCATGTCTTCCATCCGCGCGATCCGTGTGGCGCGGGTGGTGAGCGCATTGCGCACATGGCCGCCGCCTTGGGCAATGGTGGCAAGAACCGTGGAGACGCCGTCAACGGTGCTTGCGCGCACCGGCGGCAGGGGACGGGCTTGCCTCAGGGCGGGCTCGCGCTGCTCCACGTCCATGGCGAGGAAAGAGGTGCCTTCCGGCGCTTCGTTCATGGGGTTGTCGCCCATGATGGCGACGCGCGTGCGCAGGTCCTCGTGCTCCAGATAGAGCACTTCCTGGTCGTCCATCAGCCGGTCGAGCTGGACCTGCCGCTGGCTGAGCGCCTCAAGTTCCCGCTCAAAACGGTCCTGGGTGACGCGCATGGCGCCGTTTACATTGTCAATCTCGCGCTGGAGGCGGTTCACGCGGGTCTCGTAATTCGCCTGCATTTCGTTGAAGCGGCGGTCCTTGGAATCGATGATCTGGTCCTTGAAGACCACGTTCACCGAGGTAAAGGCGACCCATGTGAGGAAAGCGAGCGTGCCGCTGATCAGCACGATCTGGGTACGGGGGGGGATGGTGACGAAGTGAACCTCACCGCGGCTGCGATGGTAAATCTGCCTCTCGGGAAATAGCCGAGTTAGCCCCGATCGGAGCTTTGCCACAAACCCTGTGGACATCTTTCACGCTTCCCCTGTCTGTCCCGCGCGGACTTTGTCCTGCTCCGGGCCAGCTTTAAATCCCACACCAATGCCGCATTCCACCTAATTCAGCGGAGAATTACAAGCTAAACCACTGGATGAGCGGCAAAAAAGTGGGTCCGGCCCATGGCGAACCCAACGCAAGACCGATGCCGATGGTTAGAGGCCTTGGTAAAAGGCGGGCATAAGCCCTGCTTGTGCGCGCGCCGCCTCGTTAAAGGGCGGTTTCAGTTCACCTTTGAAACGCTCGCGCACCAGCCGGTGAAAGCTGGCGACGGGGTCTTGACCTGAATTGGCACAGATCGCTTGGAACCAACGCATGCCGGTTGCAACGTGTCCCACTTCGTCGCGGAGGATTTGGTCGAGCAACCTTGCGGTGTCCTCATCGCCCGACTCGCGGAATTTGATGGTCATCCGAGGGCTCACGTCGAGGCCGCGTGCCTCCAGCACCAGCGGCACCACGGCGAGCCGGGCGAGAACGTCATCCGCGGTATCCTGCGCGGCTTCCCACAGGCCGTCATGGGCGGGCAGGTCGCCATAATCGGCGCCCAAGTCACGCAGGCGCGTGCGGACCATGGCGAAGTGCTGGGCTTCCTCCGCGCCGACGCTCACCCAGTCATCGATGAAGGCCCGTTCGCCCGTGCCGGCGCCGAAGCGGGCGATCATGTCCCAGGCCAGATCGATGGCGTTGAATTCAATATGGGCGACGGCGTGCAGCATGGCAATGCGGCCCGCCGCGCCCTTGGCGGAACGTTTTGGCATCTCGTTGGGAGGGCGCAACTCAGGCCGTGGGGGCCGGGCCGGACGATCGGGCGGACTTTCCTTGCTCGCTTCAAACCTGAGCTTGCCCGCGCGCCAGTCCGCCGCTGCGCGCTCGGCGGCGGCGACTTTCCAGTCAGGATCGCCCGCCCGCAGAACCGCGCATGCGGCATCGCCGATGGTGGCGGCGTCCGTCACGACGTCTTTCACGATGCCTTTGCCAGGTCTTTGACCGCGGTGAGCACTTCATCCACGTGACCGGGGACTTTCACCTTGCGCCACACGCGGGCAATCTTGCCGCCACCGTCGATCAGAAAGGTGGCGCGGTCGATCCCCATATACTTGCGGCCGTACATGCTCTTTTCGATCCAAACCCCGTATTTCTCTACGACTTTGCCGTCTTTGTCCGAGCCCAGAATGACTTTCAGCTTGTGCTTTTGCTTGAACTTGTCGTGCTTGGCCACGCTGTCCTTGGAGACGCCGATCACCACCGCGCCCTGGCGCTTGAATTTGGCAAGCGCTTCGGTGAACTCGATCCCCTCGCGCGTGCAGCCCGAGGTGTCGTCC
>JANQLJ010000144.1 GCA_028280665.1 Alphaproteobacteria bacterium | reverse complement strand
GACGGGGGAGGTCGGCGAGCGCAGGCGAGCGGGGAGGGGGTGATGAATGAACAACGATGTCATCCCGGGGCCGCGCGAAGCGCGGAGCCCGGAATCTCGCGCCCACTCTTTAAGTCGTCATGCTCGGGCTTGACCCGAGCATCTACCTTGGGCTCAGCAAATTCGGACGAATAAGTAGATCCTCTGGTCAAGCCAGAGGATGACAAAAATAAATGTTGAAAAAGACCTGTGGATCGAACGCGGAGACGCAAACCCCCGCACTCACTCCCCGAACGTGAGGCCCTGGCCCAGATGCCGCAGCGCATGATCGGCGAGGACGCAGGCCATCATCGCCTCGCCGATGGGCACCGCGCGAATGCCCACGCAAGGGTCGTGGCGACCCTTGGTTTGTATCTCGGTTTCCTCGCCCGATTTGGTGACGGTCTTGCGCGGGGTGAGGATCGAGGAAGTGGGCTTGACCGCGAACCGCGCCACGATGGGCTGGCCCGAGGAGATACCGCCCAATATGCCGCCCGCGTTGTTCGAAGTGAATTTGACCGCATTACCCTCGCGTGACATTTCGTCGGCGTTTTCTTCACCTGAAAGCTCTGCCGCCTTGAACCCCGCGCCGATCTCAACCCCCTTGGCCGCATTGATGCTCATGAGCGTGGCGGCAAGGTCCGCATCGAGCTTGCCGTAGACCGGCGCGCCGAGGCCCGCGGGCACGCCTTCGGCCACCACTTCCACCACCGCGCCCAGGGACGAGCCCTCCTTGCGCGCGCCGTCGATCAGCGCCGCCCATTCTTTCGCGGCGTCCGCGTCGGGCGAGAAGAACTCGTTTTGGTCCACTTGATCCCAGTCCCAATTGCCGCGTGCGATCTTGTGCTTGCCCACTTGCACCAGCGCCGCGCGGATGGTGACGGGCGAGGGCAGCAGACGGTCCAGCACCTTGCGCGCCACCGCGCCGGCGGCAACGCGGGAGGCGGTCTCGCGCGCGGAGCTGCGCCCGCCGCCGCGATAGTCCCGCACGCCGTATTTCTGCCAATAGGTATAATCCGCGTGGCCGGGGCGAAACTTGTCCTTAATCTCGCTATAGTCCTTGGGCCGTTGATCCGTGTTCTGAATTTCAAGGGCGATGGGCGTGCCCGTGGTCACCTGGCCGCCGATCTCATCGTCCTGAAAAACGCCGGAAAGAATGCGCACCTCGTCGGCTTCACGGCGCTGGGTGGTATATTTCGACTGGCCCGGGCGGCGCTTGTCGAGGTAGGGCTGGATGTCCGCTTCGCGAAGCGGAATCCCCGGCGGGCAGCCGTCGACCACGCAGCCGATCGCGGCCCCATGGCTTTCGCCCCAAGTGGTAACGCGGAAAAGATGGCCGAAAGTGTTGTGGGACATCCGGCCGGGCTCCTTAAGGGCCGATGGCGGAGAGATCGGGGGCGTCGGCGGCCTTCATGCCGACGATGTTATAGCCCGCATCCACATGATGCACCTCGCCGGTGACCGCGCTGCCCATGTCGCTCAAAAGATAGAGCGCGGCCTGGCCCACCTCGTCGATGGTGATGTTGCGGCGGAGGGGCGAGTTGTATTCGTTCCATTTGAGGATATAGCGGAAATCGCCGACGCCGCTCGCCGCCAGCGTCTTGATGGGCCCCGCGGAAATGGCGTTCACGCGAATGCCGTCCTTGCCCAGGTCCTCGGCAATGTAGCGCACAGAAGTTTCAAGCGCCGCCTTGGCGATCCCCATGACGTTGTAATGGGGCATCACCCGCTCGGCGCCGAAATAGGTGAGGGTGAGGATCGAGCCGCCATCCTTCATGAGTTTTTCCGCACGCTGAGCAACGGCGGTGAACGAATAGCACGAGATATTCATGGTCAGCATGAAGTTCTCGTACGAGGTATCCACGTAACGGCCCTTGAGCTCGTCCTTGTTGGAAAACCCGATGGCGTGCACCACGAAGTCGAGCTTGCCCCAGCGCTTTTCGATCTCGGCGAAGGCTGCGTCGACGCTGGAAAAATCGCTCACGTCGCAAGGAAGGGTAAAGTCGCTGCCGAGCTGTTCGGCCAACGGCACCACGCGCTTCTCGATGGCCTCGGTGGGGAAGGTGAAACACATCTCCGCGCCCTCGGCGGCGCAGGCTTTGGCGATGCCCCAGGCGATGGATTTCTCATTCGCAAGGCCCATGACGAGGCCCTTTTTGCCCGCCATCAGCGGCGCTCGGTCACTCATATCTGCGTCCATTGCTTTGGCTGCGGTGCAGCATTTCGGCTGACTTTAGCGATTTGAGTCTTTGCGTCAATTCAGGGACTTAGCCGTGCTTAACGGGCCTCGGCTTCGCTTGGAGAAGGGGCGGTGCGCAAATCCGGTTCGGCGCCTGGTTCCGTTACGGGCGCCACTGTAGGCATAAGGTCGGCGGCCAGGCTTTCCCCCGGCAGGGGCTCAAGCTCGCGCGGGAGATTAAACTGCATCTGGCCGGGCTGGACCTGTTCGACCAACGGCAGGCCGGCCTCCACAAGGCGCAACTGCGCATCGCGCAGGCCTTGCGCGGCGGCGCGGCGAAAAAGCTCGATCGCCGCGTCCGGGTTGCGCTCGATCCCCATGCCCCGCGCCGCCATGACCCCCAGCGCGTATTGGGCGCGCGGATCGCCCGCGAGTGAGGCTTCATAGAACCAGCGCGCGGCCTCCCGTTCATTGGGTCCAGTCATGCCTTCGCCCTTGAGCAGCATGGAGGCGAGATTGATCATGGCGTTGACAAGGCCCGTCTCCGCCGCGCGGCGATAGAAATAAGCCGCGCGCGTCAGATCCTGCTCGACACCGAGCCCCTGGCGCAGCATGTGCGCCACGTTACGTTGGGCGGCCATGTTGCCGGTCTGGGCGATGGGCAGCCAGGTCTCGAAGGCAAGTGCGTAATCGCCCGCGTCGTAGGCGGCAATGCCGCTGTCGAAGATAACCTCTTGTTCGGCGCTGGTAAGAGGTCCGAAGTCCATATCGTCGTCTTCGTCGTCAAACTGCGCCTGGGCGGGCAGGGCAAGCAAGACGATCATGGCCAGCGGCGCAATGGAACGAAAGACGCGGGTCAAGTGAGCGGGCTCCTGACTTTGTGTTGAACGCGGCTGTGACCATTCGCCATGACGCCGGGATTGCGCCCGGGGGTGACGGCGGGGCGGCGAGTAGTCTATGTCTTCCCTCATTAAGGCGATCATAACGGGTTCCCCGCCCGATCACCAAAAGCGCGGGCGGACCCTGGCGAAAGGCAGCAAATGAGCGAGCGCACGGAAGAAGACGTAGCGGCGGAGGCCTTTGCGGCAACCGACCCGGTGGCGCTCTTTGGCATCTGGCTCGGCGAAGCGGAAGCGCATGAGCCCCATGACGCCACCGCCATGGCGCTTGCCACCGTGGATGGGACGGGCCTTCCCGACGTGCGCATGGTGCTGCTCAAGGAAGTGAACGAGGCAGGGTTTGTTTTCTATACCAATTTGAACTCCGCCAAGGGGCGGCAGCTTTTTGCCTCGGGCAAGGCCGCGCTCAATTTTCATTGGAAGTCCCTGCGCCGTCAGGTGCGCGTGCGCGGGCCCGTTACGCAGGTGACGGACGGGGAGGCGGACGAGTACTTCGCCACGCGCCCCCGCGGCGCGCAGCTTGGCGCCTGGGCCTCCGACCAAAGCCATGAAATGGAAAGCCGCGAAAAACTCATCGAAGACGCCTTTGCACTGGAGGCGAAGTACAAGGGGACGGACGTGCCGCGCCCGCCGCACTGGTCGGGGTTTCGTTTAACGCCCCTTGAGATCGAGTTCTGGATCAATCGGGAGTTCCGGCTGCACGACCGCCGCGTCTTCCGGCGCGCGGGGCCTGATGCTGAGTGGCAGGCGGAACGTCTTTATCCGTAAACATTAGGAGCCACTCGCGAATAGTTGGCGTTTGCAATCAGGCAAATGATCCTTGTGTCGCGCCGCGCGGGCGATAGGTTGCCTCCATGACCGACTCTTTGCGCAACGCCGCGCCCGCCGCCCAGCGCCCCACGCTGATGAAAGCGGCGACCTATGCCGCGGTGACGGCCGCGGCGGTGATGATCGCCATGAAGCTCGGCGCGTGGTTCCTCACGGGCTCGGTCGCCATGCTGGGCAGTCTCGTTGACAGTTCCCTTGATGCGTTCGCGTCGATTATCAATCTCATCGCCGTGCGCCACGCCATCACCCCTGCCGACCGCGAACACCGCTTCGGCCACGGCAAGGCGGAAGCCATTGCCGGCCTTGCCCAAGGGGCGCTGATCGTCGGCTCGGCTCTGTTTTTGTTTGCGGAAGCCGTGCGGCGCTTCTTCAGCCCGGTGGAAATCGCCTATTCAAACATCGGTATCGGCGTGATTATCATTTCCATACTGATTACTTTAAGTCTTGTGGTCTTTCAGATGTATGTGGTGCGCAAAACCCAAAGCGTTGCCATCGGCGCGGACTCGCTTCACTATAAAAGCGATCTTTTGATGAACCTCGGTGTCATCGCGGCGCTGGTGCTCACGGCCTATTTCGGCCTCTGGTGGGCGGACGCGGCCTTCGGGCTCATCATCGCCGGGTTCGTTGCCTATGCGGCGGGGCAGATCGTGCGCCGGTCCTACGATCAGCTCATGGACCGCGAGCTGCCCGATGAGGAGCGCGAGCGCATTATCGCCGAAGTGTTCCGCCACGGCGACGTGCTTGCCATGCACGACATGAAAACGCGGGCCGCCGGGGGCGATTGCTTTATTCAATTGCATTTGGAACTCGACCCGGGGCTCAACCTCCACCGCGCCCACGACATCGCCGACGAGGTGGAGCTTGCCCTCGCCGCCCTGTTCCCCTCAGCCGAGGTGCTGATTCACCAGGACCCCTTAGGCGTGGTGCCGGAGGACTATCCTGGCCGCGTCACCCGCGACATGGCCCTCCGCAAAGGCGGGGAGTTCGCGGCGGGGGTGGCGTGAGGAATGCTGGGATCGGTCATTCCCAAGATAAAGTCAGGGTGCCCAAACACCAATGGTTTTCTTTGGTGTGTTCAATCCTAATTGCGCTGCACAATTGAGCGATGCGATCGATAGTCGTAGTGTTACGTTGCGCTCTACTTTTGTGAACAGTGTGCTCTGATGGTCAATGTAGATGATGACTACACGATCGATCCGATCTTGCGACGCCATTGGGATGCTTACAATTTGCTGCCCACTGGAGTTAGGGCGCTTTTTGATAAGGCGGAAGAGCGCCTAAGAGAAAGGCGAGGCTACGGCGTGATTCTGTTGAACAACAGCGTCCGAAGCACGTCAGAGCAATTTCGCCTATGGGAAAAGTATCTGAAACATCTGCTAAACATCGGCCCACAAGCAAATCCGGCAAACATACCAGGTGACTCATTGCATCAGTTTGGTCTTGCAATCGATGTGCTCGGTGGAGATGCCATACAAGCTCAGGCCCTCAAGGATGCTGGTTGGACACAGCCTTATGCCGCGGGAGAGGAGTGGCACTTTGAAGCTCGCGCAGCACCCGAGTGGGAGGTGCTCAACACAAAACGAGCTCAGATTAGGACTGAACTTTCAGTACCATTTAGAGATTGGTATGCCGAACTGCTAAAGAGCAAGATTCCTGAGGAGTTGGAGATGGCGACTGAACTCATCGCCGAAATTGAATCACTGAGATTGCAAATTGAACTGGCAGAACAGGAGACTGAACTCCCCAATTACTTACTTCACCTCCACGGATTAACATTGACGGACCTGCGTCAAGGTCGCACCTCGGCTAACGAAAGAGCAGCGCGCTACCGTGAGAGAGTCAGTCGGCTATCCAGGCAGATACGGGACTTAGAAAGACAAATCACTGACTTGGAGTTTGCCATCGAGCAAGCATATGACGACTGGAATGGATACAGATATACTGGGTCTATTGGCTGCCCTGAAGGCTATCCCTACTCAGAGTGTACACACGAAGAAAGAAAGCGCAGGTATGATCGGGAGGTGATGCGCCGAGAACGGGACTATCGATCCAAGATCGAGAGGAAGCAGTCAGTCGAACAATCGTTGCATGAAAAGAAATCCGATCGAAGGAATGCTCGACGGAGACGGGATAACGCCCGGGAAAGGGCAGACGACTTTAGCCGGGCAATCGAAGAAAAGCTTCGCGAAATGGAACCTCTTAGAGAGCAAGTCCGCGACGCAGAATCTCGACAGCGAAGACTGAGGTCGCAAAGAGCAGATAAAGAACGAGAACTACGACTCCTGCGTGACAACATTGGTCGCAACATTGAGCTTAGCACGGCGGAAATTCGAATAAGGGACGAGAAACTTAATCGCATTAGTGAGCGTGTGAGACGTGCAAGGCGTGGAAGTTAAACATGATTTCTGAGTGAAATGTGACAAAACTAACAGGCAGTTAGGTCGATCACGTTCACGTAACAAAGAGTTCTTTAGTTTTTCACATGGCGATTTCCAAAAAAGAAACATATATCATCCTAAAGGCAAACCAATGGCGGCTGAACTTACTTTCATCTAGCCCACTCCCCAGTTCTACCATCGTTGGCTATTCAGATATCTCCGCTGTATAGCTAGTGCGAGCGGTGAAAGGTGTGAGTCCCCATCTTGCCCACCCCCCCAAAACCTAGTTAACTCCTCGGGTTCTGATACTTTGTCACCAAAGGCACTCGGGGAGAGGTAAATGCTGGGTCTGATGCAGGACTGGCCGCTTCTGGTCAGCAAGGTTCTTGACCATGCCGCCACCTATCACGGCGATCAGGAGATCGTGAGCCGCACCACCGAAGGGCCCGTCGAGCGCTGTACCTATAAGGAGCTTCATTCCCGCGCGCGGCGGGTGGCCAAGCGCCTCGAGGCGCAAGGCATCAAAAAAGGCGATGTGGTCGCCACCATGGCCTGGAACAACGCGCGCCACATGGAGGCCTGGTACGGCATTATGGGCATGGGCGCGGTGTGTCACACGCTGAACCCGCGGCTTTTCCCCGAACAGCTCGTCTACATTATGAACCACGCGGAAGATCAGCTTTTGTTCGTGGAAACCACCTTCGTGCCTTTGATCGAAGCGGTGGCGGACAAGCTTCAGACCGTCAAGGGCGTCGTCATTATGACGGACGCCGCCCACATGCCCGACACAAAGATCGAAAACGCCATCTGCTATGAGGACTGGCTCGCGGAAGCCGACGACGATTACACTTGGCCCCAGTTCGACGAGAACACCGCCGCGGGGCTTTGCTACACCTCCGGCACCACAGGGAATCCCAAAGGCGTTCTTTATTCGCACAAGTCGAACGTGATCCACGGGATGCTGGCGAACGCCGCCGACACGTTGGGGCTGACAAGCGGCGAGGTGATCCTGCCCGTGGTGCCCATGTTCCACGCCAACGCCTGGGCCATTGCCTTTGCCGCGCCCATGGCGGGCGCCAAGCTGGTGATGCCTGGGCCCAAGATGGACGGCGAAAGCATCTACGAGCTTCTAGATGGAGAGAAAGTCACCGCCACCGCCGCGGTGCCCACGGTCTGGCTCATGCTGCTAGGGTTTTTGGAAGAGAACAATCTGGAACTGCCGCATCTCAATCAGGTGGTGATCGGCGGTTCGGCCTGTCCGCCCTCGATGATCGAGACCTTCGAGAAGAAATATGGCGTCGAGGTCTTCCACGCCTGGGGCATGACCGAGATGTCGCCCATCGGCACCCTCGGGCGCCTCAAGGGCAAGCACGCTGGCATTCCATGGGACGAGAAGCTCAGCCTCAAGGCCAAGCAAGGCCGCCCGCCCTTCACGGTGGAAGTGAAAATCACCGATGATGAGGGCAATGAGCTGCCGCGGGACGGCAAGGCCTTCGGGCATTTGCTCGTGCGCGGCCCAGCGATTTCAAAATCCTATATGAAAGGCGAGGGGGGCGAGATCCTCGACGATGACGGCTGGTTCGACACCGGCGACGTGGCGACCCTCGACCCGGACGGCTATATGCAAATCACCGACCGCGCCAAGGATGTGATCAAGTCCGGTGGCGAATGGATTTCGTCCATCGATCTTGAAAATCTCGCCGTGGGCCATCCGGACGTGGCGGAAGCCGCCGTCATCGGCATTGAGCACCCCAAATGGGACGAACGGCCCTTGTTGATCATTGTACGGAAGGAAGGCACGGAGGTCTCGAAAGAAGACATCCTGTCCTTCATGGACGGCAAGATCGCCAAGTGGTGGATGCCCGACGACGTGGCCTTCGTGAAGGAAATCCCCCACAACGCCACCGGCAAGATTTTGAAAACCGCATTGCGCGAAACCTTTAAGGACTACGTTCTTCCCACTGCGTAACGGGGCCCGCGTCGCCCCTTTTGTGAGGACAATTAAATGGGGGTTGAAATCATGTTCGATTTCTTTGCACGCTTGGCGCCGGGTCTTGCGCTGGTTGCAGGTCTGATTGCCGTTGTTTTCGTCGGCGCGCCGGGGCCGGGCTACAAGTTCGACATTATTCCTCTCGGCACGGGCTTTCAGTTGCTGCGCTATGGCGCCTATTTCGGGCTTGCCGCCGGGGGGCTTGGCGCCATCGGTATTCTGGCGCGGCTTATCTCGGGCCATGGCGCGCTGTCGCTCGCGCTCATCGGGCTGGTGCTGGGGCTTGCCGCTGTCGGCTTTGTTGAAAACTTCCGCCGTCAGGCCGCCGCCGTGCCGCCCATTCACGACATTACGACGGATACGGAAAACCCGCCTCAGTTCGTGGCCGCGATCCCTGCGCGCGAAGCCTTCGGCGCCGCCAACCCGCCCGAATATGTGGGCGATCAGCCCGAACCGGGCGAGACGGGCCGCACCATCCGCGAGGCGCAGCTTGCTCATTATACGGATCTTGGGTCGGTCTTTATCGATGCGGACCCGGGCGTTGCCTTCGCCGCCGTGCTTGGCACCGTCGAGGACATGGGCTGGGAGCTTCTTGAAGCGAATACCGGCGAGGGGCGCGGCGA
>JANQLJ010000002.1 GCA_028280665.1 Alphaproteobacteria bacterium | reverse complement strand
GATCGCCAGCGCGCGCGCCGAGATGCCGTAGATCTGCTCGCGACCGAGCACGCGAAAGTAGGACGCGCCAAGAAAGACCGCGACCTCGCCGCCATAGATCAGCCCCCGCCCCTTCTGACCATTCGCGGCGACGCGAACCTGCTGCAAGAGCCTTGCATCGCCATGGTCGGCGCCCGCAACGCCTCCGCCGCCGGGCGCAAGATCGCGCGCACCTTCGCAAGCGAGCTTGGCGAACGCGGATACATTGTCGCGTCGGGCCTTGCCCGCGGCATCGACACCGCGGCACACGAAGGCGCGCTTGATACCGGAACCATCGCCGTCATGGCCGGCGGCGCTGATCATATCTACCCGCCCCAAAACGCAGATCTGTACACGGCCATTTGCGAAAAAGGCTGTGTGATATCGGAGATGCCTTTGGGCCTTTCGCCTCAAGCGCGCCATTTCCCCCGCCGTAACCGGATTGTTTCAGGTCTCGCGGCAGGCGTTGTTGTCGTAGAAGCTGCCGCGCGGTCCGGCTCGCTGATCACCGCACGTTTTGCCGCCGAGCAAGCCCGTGAAGTCTTTGCAGTACCCGGATCGCCCATCGACCCGCGCACCATAGGTGCCAACCGCCTCATTCAAGACGGCGCGCATCTTGTGGTCTCAGCCGATGACGTGGCCGATCACCTGACGCAGTTTCCCATGCGCATTGCCCGGGCGGCTCCCACGCAAGCATCCATTCAATTCGAGGAACCCCGGGAGATTCCTGACAGCCTGCGGGAAAGCGTTTCGGGCCTGTTGGGCAGCGCACCCATCGCCCTCGATGATCTGGTGCGTGAAATCGGCGAGCCCGCAGGCGTGATCACCGGAATTTTGCTTGAACTGGAACTTGCTGGGGTGGTCGAGCGGCAGGCCGGGGCCACCTACCGCCGAATCACTTGAGCTTACCACGCGCGCCCTCTGCCGATGCCAACGCGACCATCTCCAAAAGATAGGCAAGGAACGGCAATTGCTGGGCGCGCGCCAGTTCCGCGAGGCCCGAACTCATTTCGAATATGTAGGCAATCGCCTGTTCCCGGTCCCGGGGCGGCACTGGCGGCATTGGAATAGATGGAGTCCCCGTTACAACTGGCCCCCGCATCGGGTTGGCGCAAGGCGGTTCCCGAAGCGCGTGTAGTTTTCAACTTATCCGCTGTGTAGCCGCTTCCTACACCTTACGAAACAAATCAGAGGGTGTATTTCTAGAATGACTTGCGGTTTACTACCTGATACTCGTATTTATTGTATATAGCAGATTTGGCCCTATAGGATTGGCCTTTTGCCCTTTGGTTGACACTCCCCTGCGAAATACCAATTGTTGCGCCCCGGACCGCCCCGCCGCATGGGGCGCAATCAAACGTTAGGGCACTCAGGTACTCTCGCATGAACGTTGTCATCGTCGAATCCCCGGCCAAAGCGAGGTCGATCAACAAGTATCTTGGCCCGGGATACAAGGTGCTCGCCAGCTACGGCCATGTGCGGGACTTGCCGTCAAAGGACGGCTCGGTCGACCCGGATCACGACTTCGCTATGACGTGGGAGGCAGACGCGAAATCCACAAAGCGCCTCAATGACATTGCCAAGGCGGTAAAGGGCGCTGACAAGCTGATCCTCGCCACCGACCCGGACCGCGAGGGCGAAGCCATTTCCTGGCACGTGCTCGAAGTGCTGAAGAAAAAGAAAGCACTTGCGGACGTCGCCGTCGAGCGCGTGGTGTTCAACGCGATCACCAAAAAGAATGTGCTCGAAGCCATGGAGCACCCGCGCGGGCTCGATGAGGAACTGATCGACGCCTATCTCGCACGGCGCGCGCTCGACTATCTCGTGGGCTTTACGCTCTCGCCTGTTTTATGGCGCAAGCTGCCCGGCTCGCGCTCGGCGGGCCGCGTTCAGTCCGTAGCCTTGCGCATCATCTGCGACCGCGAGCTTGAGATTGAAAAGTTCGTGCCGCAGGAATACTGGTCCGTCGAAGCCGCCTTGCAAAATGCGCGCGCCGAGCCTGTGACCGCGCGGCTGTTTGCGCTCCATGGTGAGAAGCTCGATAAGTTTACCCTTGCGAACGAAGACGACGCCAAACGCGCCGTCGCGGCTATCGAGACCGGCAGGATCAAGGTCGTTTCCGTTGAAAGCAAACCGGCGCGGCGCAACCCGCAACCGCCTTTCACCACATCCACGCTTCAACAAGAAGCCGCGCGCAAACTCGGCTTTACCGCCAGGACCACCATGACGACCGCCCAACGCCTTTACGAAGGCGCGGACATCGATGGCGAAACCGCCGGGCTTATCACTTACATGCGGACCGATGGCGTCGACATAACGCCCGAAGCGATTGGCGATATTCGGAGCGTCATTTCCGGCGAACACGGCGGCTCTTATGTGCCGGACGCCCCGCGCGCCTACAAGACCAAAGCCAAAAACGCACAAGAAGCCCACGAAGCCATTCGCCCGACCGATCCCTCACGCCTGCCCAAAGATGTGAAAAGTTATCTCTCCGAGGACCAAGCGAAACTTTACGATCTCATTTGGAAGCGCACGGTCGCCAGCCAAATGGAAAGCGCGCGGCTGGAACAGACCACCGTCGACATGACCACCGCGGACGGCGCGGCCACCTTGCGCGCAACCGGCCAGGTCATCTTGTTTGACGGGTTCTTGAAGCTCTATCAGGAAGGACGCGACGACGAGGAAGACGAGGACGGCGCAAAAAAACTGCCAAAACTCGCAGCCGGCGACGCGCTGACACTGAACGAGATCACGCCCAACCAGCACTTCACCCAGCCGCCCCCGCGTTTTACCGAAGCCTCGCTTGTGAAAAAGCTCGAAGAGCTCGGCATTGGCCGCCCGTCCACCTATGCCTCGACGCTTTCGGTATTGCGCGACCGGCAATATGTCCACATGGACCGCAACCGCTTTGTGCCGGAAGACAAAGGCCGGCTTGTGACCGCATTCCTTGAAAGTTTTTTCAGCCGCTATGTGGAATACGATTTTACCGCCAAGCTGGAAGACCAGCTCGATGACATCTCCGCGGGCAAGCTCGAATGGAAAGCGTTCCTGCGCGATTTCTGGAAACATTTCACGGGCAAGGTTGAAGAAATTCAGGACTTGCGCATCACCCATGTGCTGGATGCGCTCAATGAGATCCTCGGGCCGCACGTCTTCCCGCCCAAGGAGGACGGCTCCGAGCCGCGCAAGTGCCCTGCCTGCGACAGTGGTCAGCTTTCCCTGAAAGTTGGGCGTTATGGCGCCTTCGTCGGATGCTCGAACTATCCCGACTGCAGTTTCACGCGGCAGCTCACGCAAAGCGACGAAGACGCGGTCAACGAACAGGGACCGAAGGTACTCGGCTACGACCCTGAAACCGGCGACGAGATCACCCTGCGCACCGGGCGCTTTGGTCCTTACGTTCAGCAAGGCGAAGCGCCCAAAGGCGAAAAGCCCAAGCGCAGTTCGATACCCCGCACCTACGCCATCGAAGATGTGGACATCGATCTTGCGCTCAAACTTTTGTCCCTGCCGCGCCTTGTGGGCCACCACCCCGAAGACGGCGAGGAGATTCGCGCCGGGATCGGCCGCTACGGACCGTTTGTCTTGCACAACGGCAAATACGCCAATCTCGAAAGCCCCGAAGAGGTCTTCAATGTTGGCATCAACCGCGCGGTGACGGTTCTTGCGGAAAAGAAAACGCGCGGGCGCGGGCAAAGCAGGGTCATCAAGGAACTCGGCAACCACCCGGGGCTCGACGCGCCCATTCAAGTGATGGAAGGCCGCTATGGGCCTTACGCCACCTGCAACAAGATCAATGCGACCCTGCCGCGCGGGCAAAAGCCTGAAGAGGTGACCCTTGAGCAGGCGGTCGAGCTGATCGACGCGCGCGCCGCCAAGGGCCCCGCCAAAAAGAAGGCTAAAAAGAAGAAGGCGGCCAAAAAGAAAACCGCGAAAAAGAAGGCCGCCAAGAAAAAGACGGCGAAGAAAAAAGCTGCGAAGAAGACTGCTAAGGCGGTAAAGCCCCCGAGCGAGGACGCCCCTGAGGATCAGGCGGCGGAGTGATCCGTGCCCCGGCGCTCCCCTTTCCCCAATGTCACAGTTCTCGATGTCTATGACCGCGATACGGACGGCGAGCTGATTGCGCGTCCCCTCAAGTGGGACGAGGACACACCGCCCCCGCCCATTTATCTCGCGCCAGAGCGCGGCAAGCGGTACGCGGGCCCCGTGGTGGGCATCGGTGACCGTGTACTCGCGCGCATAAAGCGCCAAAAAGATGGCACCTTCGAAGCCCGCGTCATGAAACGTATCGGCGCGAGCGTTCATAAAATCCTTGGTGTCGTAAAAAAGGAAGGCGGCGGCACCCGCGTTCATCCGGTGGACCGGCGCGCCAAACGTGACCTCCTCATCGCGCGCGACGAAGTTCACGGCGCCAGGGAAAACGAACTCGTGGTAGCGGAGCTTTTGCCCGGCAAGGGCTACGGCCCCCGTATGGGCCGCGTGGTTGAACGGCTTTGCGACATAAACGAGCCGCGCGCGGTCAGCCTCATCGCCATTCACGCGCACAACATCCCCCTCGACTTTCCTGCCGGTGTTGAAGCGGCGGCGGCTGGGGCGCAAGCTCCTTCCTTAAGTGGCCGCACCGACCTGCGCGATATTCCCTTCATCACCATCGATCCTAAAGACGCGCGCGATCATGACGACGCGGTTCATGCGGAACGGGATACGAGCGAAGGCAACAAGGGCGGCTTCATTGTGCGCGTGGCCATTGCCGACGTGGCTCACTATGTGCGCACGGGCGGTGTCATGGACGTAGAAGCCCAACGCCGCGGCAACTCGGTTTACTTTCCCGACCGGGTGGTGCCCATGCTGCCGGAGCGGATTTCAACCGACCTCTGTTCCTTACGCGAAGGGGAAGAACGCCCTTGCCTTGCTGTCGAGATGGTGTTCGACAAATCGGGGCGCAAGCGGCGGCACAAGTTTGTGCGCGGCATGATGCGGTCGGCGGCGAAACTCACTTACGAGGAAGCACAAACCGCAGT
>JANQLJ010000168.1 GCA_028280665.1 Alphaproteobacteria bacterium | reverse complement strand
GGCGGGCGAGATGATCCAGATGCTCGGCATCGCCGTGAAGATGGGTGTGACCAAGGCGCAAGTGGATGCGACCGTCGCGGTCCACCCCACGGCGGCGGAGGAGATCGTCACCTTGCGCGAAAAATTCGTGGACGAAGAGATCGAGGTGGATCACACCGGCGGCCATGCGGCTCCGCAATTGGGGGAGAGTTGATACCGGTTAACCCACTTGCAATTTTGTGCGAATAGACTGATTGAATTCGAAGAATAGTTGCAATAGGGTGCAGTGCAATACTGGCGTGGTTCGTGCAACCATGGCGCCGATTGTGCCTCGTATGAGCGGTGAGTGACATGCCTGCCAAATGGACACCTGAAAGCTGGCGCGCCAAGCCGGCGCTGCAACTCCCTGACTATCGGGACGGGGCCGCGCTGGCCGAGGCCGAAGCGCGGCTTGCCCAGTTACCGCCGCTCGTCTTTGCGGGGGAGGCGCGCGCGCTTAAATCCGGTCTTGCCGAAGTGGCGAACGGCAAGGCGTTCCTCCTGCAAGGGGGTGACTGCGCGGAAAGCTTCGCGGAATTTTCCGCCGACACCATCCGCGACACCTTCCGCGTGATCCTGCAAATGTCCGCGGCGCTCACCTATGGTGCGGCCATGCCCATCGTGAAGGTGGGCCGCATCGCGGGCCAGTTCGCCAAGCCGCGCTCGGCGCCCACGGAAAAGCAGGGCGATGAGGAACTGCCGAGTTACCGCGGCGACATTGTCAACGACATTGCCTTTACCGCCGAAGCGCGCGAGCCCGACCCCGCGCGCATGGAACGGGCCTACAGCCAGGCGGCATCGGCGCTTAATCTCCTGCGCGCCTTCGCGGGCGGCGGCTACGCGGATCTTCACAACGTGCACCGCTGGAATCTGGGGTTCGTAGAAAACAGTCCGCAGGCGGATAAATACCGCGCCATGGCCGACCGCATTTCTGAGGCCATCGCTTTCATGGAAGCCTGCGGCATCACGCCGGAAACCGCGCCGCAGCTTAAAAAGACCGAGTTCTTCACCTCCCACGAAGCGCTGCTCTTGCCTTACGAGCAAGCGCTCGCGCGCATCGATTCAACCACGGGCAATTGGTACGCCACCTCCGCCCATTTCGTTTGGGTGGGGGACCGCACGCGCCAGCCGGGCGGCGCCCATGTGGAGTTCCTGCGCGGGGTGAAAAACCCCATCGGCATCAAGTGCGGGCCGAGCCTCGCCACGGACGAGCTGCTCGACCTGATCGATATTCTGAACCCCAAGAACGAGCCCGGGCGGCTTACGCTTATCTGCCGCTATGGCGCCGACAAGGTGGCCGAGCACCTGCCGGCGCTGATCCGCGCGGTGGAACACGAAGGCTACAAGGTGGTGTGGTCCTGCGATCCCATGCACGGCAACACGGTGAAAACCGAAACCGGTTTCAAGACCCGGCCCTTCGAACGCGTCCTCAAGGAAGTGGAAAACTTTTTCGCCGTTCATCGCGCGGAAGGCACCCACGCGGGCGGCGTTCACTTCGAGATGACCGGCAAGGACGTGACTGAGTGCATCGGCGGTGCGCAGGCGATCACGGCGGAAAACCTCTCCGACCGCTATCACACCCATTGCGACCCGCGGCTGAACGCGAGCCAAGCGCTGGAGCTTGCCTTTATGCTGGCGGAAAACATCCGCAAAGAGCGCGACCGGTCAAAGGCGGTGGCGTAGCGATGGTGCGGCGGGCACATGCCTGTTTCGCCGCAATAGCGTGCGCCACATTCATATCTCCGGTCGCGTTGGCCGATGAGCGTTTGATTACCCAAACCGGAAAGCTAGACGGCGACATCATGTGGGTCTGCAATCCGGATGCGGACTGGTCGCCGCGCTCACGCGCAGACGTGATCGAGGACATTCGTTCCGGCGCGCATCGGTACTTCGTTCCAGGCCGGGTTGGCGTGGGCGTTGTCACGCGCGAAGGCGAAGACTACATCCGCACCGATATTGACCGAATCGAACTCAACAATCTCGACAATCTGCCCGACTGTTAGCGCTTACTGCATGAGTCATCCTTTCGCCTACCAAAAGAAACACGTCATTCCGGGGCCGAGCAAAGCGAGGAGCCCGGAATCTCGACCGCCGAGTCGGGGAGTAAGATTCCGGGTCTAACATTCGCATCCAATGGCTTTGCCATTGGGCTCATGTAACGCCCAGAATGACAGTCATTCTTCATGTAAAAAATACTTGACATAAAGTCTGGCATTCCTTACATGCCATTGTGTAAACAATTTTTTACATGGAGGCACGGCAATGACTTACGCCGAAAAAAGCGCCTGGATCCTGGTGGTTGTGACGGTCGGGGTCTATGGCATCTATCTCGCGGGGCTGGCCGCCCAGATGAATGAGCTACCCGATGTGGCCTATGAACAGGCGCTGCTGTGGTCCGTGGCGGCTTACATCGCCGCGACCATCGTTTTGCATATCCTAGCGGGAATACTGTCGCCCAAAGCCGCCGATCAAGAGGACCAGCGCGACAAGGAAATCTATCGCTTCGGGGAATATGTGGGCCAGTACTTTTCCGGGACGGTTGCGTTCGCCGCGCTTTTGATGGCGCTTGCGGAGTGGGACCATTTCTGGATCGCCAACACGATCTACGTGGCCTTCGGCGGCGCCGTCTTGCTCGCCAATGTGGTGAAGATCGTCGCCTATCGCCGGGGTTTCCAGCAATGGTGAAACCAACGCGGATAACCAATTCAATCCGGACACTGAGGTTTCAGCACGGGGAGATGACGCAAGCCGAGTTGGCCGACAAAGTTGGCGTTACGCGGCAGACCATCATCGCCATCGAGCAGGGGCGGTATTCGCCCTCCCTCGAAGTGGCGTTCCAGATCGCACAAGTGTTCGGCGTGCCTCTGGACGAGGTGTTTCAGTACCCGAAGGGTTGAGCCTAGCGATGGGGGCTGCTTCGACTTCATTGGTCACCCCCACCCGGCGCGCTGCCGCGCACCGACCTCCCCCGTCAAGGGGGAGGTGTGGAAGGGTCGGCACGCTCTTCCTTCCCCCCTTGAGGGGGAAGGATAGGATGGGGGGTACGCCGAAGGCGCGAGGAGCCCGGAATGACTTAAGTGCTTACGACAGCTTCACCAGCATCTTGCCGAAATTGGCGCCCGCGAAGAGACCCATAAAGGCGTCGGGCGCTTTTTCGATGCCTTCATAGACCGTCTCTTCCCACTTGATCTTGCCGTCCTTGATCCAGGCGGGCACGTCGCGCAGGAAATCCTCCGCCATGTCCAGATGGTTGGTGACGATAAAACCTTGGAGTTTGAGGCTTTTGGCGACGGTCATCACCAAGTTTGGCGGTCCGGCCACGGGCGCGGTGTCGTTGTAGCGGGAGATCATCCCGCAGAAGGGCGCACGGGCAAACTGGTTCATCAGGTTGAGCGCGCTCGTCAGGTGATCGCCGCCCACGTTCTCGAAGTAAACGTCGATGCCTTTGGGGCAGGCCTCGGCCATGGCGGCTTCGAGTTCCGGCTGGCTGCCGTAATTCTTGTAGTTGATGGCCTTGTCGATACCGGCGATGTCCTCAAGCCATTTGCATTTGTCGTCCGAGCCCGCCGAGCCCGCCACATAATGGCCCTTGGCCTTGGCGATCTGACAGACGACGCTGCCCACGGCGCCGGAGGCGGCGGTTACGAACACCTGGTCGCCGTCTTTGAGCTCGCCTACGCGCAACAGCCCCGCATAGGCCGTGAGCCCCGGCATCCCCAGCACGCCGAGAAAGGCTTGGGGCGGCGCGAGGTTGGGATCGATTCTCTGGTCCAACATGCCGTCGGAAATCGTAAACTCACGCCAGCCGCCCATGTGGTTAAGCCACGTGCCTACGGGGCAGTCCGGGTTCTTGGACTCCACCACCTCGCCGATGGCCCCGCCCGAGAGCACCTCGCCCACCTGGAAGGGCGGCACATAGGACTGAATGTCCATCATGCGCCCCCGCATGTAGGGATCGACGCTCATCCAGTGGTTCTTGATCAGCACTTGGCCGTCCTCAAGGGCGGGCAGGTCCACTTCCGCAAGCTCGAAGTTCTCCGCCGCCGGCATTCCGGTGGGGCGGGAGGCGAGACGGATTTCCTTGGATGTGGTGCTCATGGGGTGGATCCTTCCTTGGCTTGGCTTGGCTTGGCTTGGGTTGGGCGCTCGGGTTCGGCTTGGCCCGGGTGGATTTGAGGTTAAGCCTAGCCCGTAATATTCGTGAAACAATAGTTGAGTTGAACCGCGGCGGAAATCGCGGCCTATGGACTATGGATGGGGGCATTCCCGGGGCTACGTTTCGTAAGGTCAACCTGAATGGACGCGGACGTCTCAAATCGGCTGTCTGAGAGCGGCGTATTGCGGGCCGGCGTTGCGGGCGCGGGCGTTTTTGGCGCCTATCACGCGCGCAAATATGCGGGCCTTGAGGGCGTCGATCTCACCGCCATCATCGACCCGGACGAGGCTCGCGCGCGCGAGCTGGCGAATGAGCTTGCCACCGACTACTTCGATAACCTTGGCGCCGCGCTCGGCCGCATCGACGTGCTGACGGTGGCGGCCCCCGCGGTCTACCATTACGAACTGACGCGCGAAGCCCTCGATGCGGGCAAGCACGTGCTGGTGGAAAAGCCCATCGCCCTTGATACGACGCACGCGGATGAGCTGATTGGGCTTGCGGACGAAAAGGGACTGATCCTGCAAGTGGGCCATCAGGAACGTTTCGTCTTCGATGCCTTTGGCCTTTTGCAGCGCGGCGTTGCGCCCTCGAAGGTCAGCGCCATGCGCGCGGGGCCCTTCTCGGGCCGGGCCATGGATACCTCCGTCGTCATGGACCTCATGATCCACGACCTCGATCTCATCCATCAGGTGGTGCCGGGCAATGTCGCCAAGGTGGAAGCCGAGGCCAAGGCCGTGCACGGCGCCCACCCGGACGAGGTGACCGCGCGGCTGACCTTCGATGAAGGCGGCGAGGTGAGCCTGCATGCTAGCCGCATTGCGAACGGGCCCAACCGCGCCATGTCGCTCGCTTATCCCGACGGCACCATCGAGATCGATTTCATCAACCGCAAAGTGGCGAACTCGACGGCGGCGGATCTGGGCGACATGTTTGGCGAGCGCCAGCCCGCCGTGATGGCCGATCCGCTGGGCCATGCGGTATCGCATTTTATCGACAGTGTACGGACGAAATCGCAGCCCGTGGTCACCGGCCAATGCGGCCGCCGGGCGTTGGCAACGGCGCTCAAAATTCACGAGGCCGCGGGCGTCGCCGCGTAAAGGAGTATCTTGGTCCATGAGTAACAAAGCCGAAGCACCCAAGCTGACCGGAACACCGGGCGACGGGCCCATCCAGTTCATGGACCTCAGGGCCCAGCAAGCGCGCATCCGGGATGGCGTCGAGGCGCGGCTGAAAGCTGTGCTCGACCATGGGCGCTACATCAACGGACCGGAACTCACCGAGCTTGAAGAGGCCTTGTGCGCCTTCACCGGTGCCGCCGATTGCGTGGGTGTGGCGAGCGGCACCGACAGCCTGATCATCGGCATGTTGGGCGAAGGCGTGGGGCAGGGCGATGCGGTCTTCGTGCCGTCGGTGACCTACAACGCCACCGTGAACGCGGTTCTGCTGGCGGGGGCGACGCCGGTGTTTGTCGATGTGCGCCCCGACACGTTCAATATAGACCCTGCCGATCTTGCCGCGAAAATCGAAGGGGTGCTCGAAGACGGTGCGCTCAAGCCGCGCATGGTCATCCCCGTGGACTTGTTCGGACTGCCCGCCGACTATCCGAAGATGGGCAAGGTCGCGAACGAATATGGGCTGCAGATCTTTGCCGACGCGGCGCAAAGTTTCGGCGGCAGCTTGGGCAATGCACGGGTGGGGACGCTCGCGCCGCTGTCCTCGACGAGCTTTTTTCCGGGCAAGGGACTTGGCGCCTATGGCGACGCGGGCGCGCTCTTTACCATGGACAAGGCAAAGGGCGAGGTCTGGCGGTCGATCCGCTGGCACGGCACCGACGAGGCGCGCCAGGAAAGCGTGCGCGTGGGGTTCAATGGCCGGCTCGATTCCATGCAAGCGGCGGTGCTGCTTGAGAAGCTGTCGATTTTTCCTGAAGAACTTGAACTGCGCGCCAAACACGCCACCCATTATGACACGCGGCTGGGGGATAAGATTGACCTCCCCCCGCGCAACAGCGGCTTTCAAAGCTCATTTGGTTACTACACCATCGCGCTTGCGGCCCGTGACAAGGTGCGGGCCGCCCTCAAGGCCGCCGATATTCCTTGCGCGGCCTATTACGCGCAGCCGCTCCATAAGATGAAGGCGTTCGCGCCTTACGCGCCCGAACAGGGCTTGCCCGTGGCCGAGCGGTTGGCGGACGAGCTTCTGTCGCTGCCCATGCATCCCTACCTCACCGAGGGGCAGGTGGACCGGGTGGCGGACGTGGTGCTGGGCGCGCTTTGACGGCTCAGCCATTGCGGCGGCGCGGCGCCCGCGCTACCTACCTTCCATGACCGGCCAGCTCCGCATAGCCCTCGCGCAGCTTAACCCGACGGTGGGCGACATCGGTGGCAATGCCGCGCTTGCGCGCCAAGCGCGTGCGGAGGCCGCCGGGCAGGGCGCCGACCTTGTGGTTTTTAGCGAGCTTTTCCTGCTCGGCTATCCGCCCGAGGACCTGGTGCTCAAACCCGTCTTTCAGGAAGACGCGCGCGAGGCGGTGGAGGCGCTTGGCAAAGAAACCGCCGATGGCGGCCCTGGCATGATCCTGCCCACGTGCTGGGCGGAAGGCGGCAAGGTTCACAACGCGGTGGCGCTGCTCGACGGCGGCAAGGTGCAGGACGTGCGTCTTAAACATCACCTTCCCAATTATGGCGTCTTCGATGAACACCGCGTCTTCAGGCCCGGCCCGCTGCCTGCGCCCGTAGAATTCCGCGGTGTCAAACTGGGCATTCCCATTTGCGAGGACATCTGGTTTCCCGATGTGGTGAATCACCTGGCAGACGCAGGCGCGGAGATTCTGATCGTGCCTAACGGCTCCCCCTTCGAGACCGACAAGCTGCACGACCGCCTGACCCACGCGGTGACCCGCGTGCGGGAATGTGCGCTTCCGCTTGTCTATGTGAACCAGCTTGGCGGGCAGGACGAGCTTGTCTTTGACGGCGCCTCATTCGTCTTGAACGGGGATGCAAGCACCGTGATCCAACAACCTGCATGGGAAGAGGACGTGCTGCTTACCGAATGGGAGAAGGGTGCCGGTGGCTGGGCTTGCAAAGCGGGTCCCAAGGCCGCGCTCGAAGAAGGTCATGCCGCGGTCTATCAAGCACTGATGCTGGGTTTGCGCGATTACGTGACCAAGAACGGCTTTCCCGGCGTGGTGCTCGGCATGTCCGGGGGGATCGACAGCGCGGTCTCCGCTGCCGTCGCGGTGGATGCGCTGGGGCCGGAGAATGTGCATTGCGTCATGCTGCCCTACAAATATACGAGCGGCGAAAGCCTCACCGATGCGGAGGCGTGTGCAGAACTGCTGGGCGCGCGCTATGACGTCTTGCCCATCGCGGGGCCTGTAGAAGCCTTCGCCAAAGAGCTTCAGCCCCTCTTTGAAGGAACCGCGCCCGATACGACGGAAGAGAACCTGCAAGCGCGCACGCGCGCCATCAGCCTGATGGCGATTTCCAACAAATTTGGCGCCATGCTGCTCACCACCGGCAACAAGTCGGAAATGTCGGTGGGGTACGCCACGCTCTATGGCGACATGTCGGGCGGCTTCAACGTGCTCAAGGATGTCTACAAGATGGGGGTCTTCGCGCTCGCCCGCTGGCGGAACGGGCATCGCCCCAAAAACGCCAAGGGCCCGCAAGGCCCCGTGATCCCGGAAAACATCATCGCCAAGCCCCCCACCGCGGAACTCAAGAAAGGCCAGAGGGACCAGGATTCTCTTCCCCCTTACAAGGAGTTAGACGATATTCTTGAGTGCCTGGTCGAGCGCGAGATGGGCGTCGATGAGATTACAGCCCGCGGCCATGGGCGCGAGGTGGTGAAACGCATCGAACACCTCTTATATATAGCCGAGTACAAACGGCGGCAGGCCGCGCCGGGCGTCAAAATCACGGCCAAGAATTTCGGCCGCGACCGGCGCTATCCCATTGTGAACAGGTTCCGCGATGCCCGAGACTGAAACAACCGATACCCCGGAAGAAAGCGCCGCCGAGTCCGGCAACGCCTTGGGGATCGCCATTGTGGCAGTGGCGCTGGTCTTTGTGTGCTTCTGGCTTTGGCCCTGGCTTCTGGGTCTCGTGGGCGGTTTTTTCGGCGCCATCTTCGGCCTGGTATTCGGGGTCGTCGGGCTTATCTTTGCGCTGGTGGCCGGGATCTTCGGGATTTTGATCGCGCTCATGAGCGTGCTTTTAGTTTTCGTGCCCTTTATCCTTGCGGGCGCGCTGGCGCTGATTATCGCCATGGCCATCGTCAAGATGTTGCGCGGGGCAAGCGATTAGCTGTATGCCTCTGCCGCGCATTAAGCAGAGCTAGGTTCCATCCATGACCGTTACCGTCCGTTTCGCGCCGAGCCCCACGGGCCGGCTTCATGTGGGCAACATCCGCACCGCGCTGCTCAACTGGCTCTATGCCAAGGGGCAGGGGGGCCAGTTCGTGTTGCGCCTGGACGATACGGACCTTGACCGCTCAACGGCAGAGTTTGCTCAAGGCATCATCGACGACCTTGAATGGCTGGGCCTCACCCACGACCGCATCGAACACCAGTCCGCGCGCTTTGCCGAATATGGCGCGGCGGCGGACAAGCTGAAAGCGGCGGGGCTTTTGTACCCTTGTTATGAGACCGCGGACGAGCTTGAGCGCAAACGCAAGCTGCAGCGGACCCGCGGCTTGCCGCCTGTCTATGACCGCGCGGCGCTGAAGCTCTCGGACGATGAAAAGAAGGCGCTGATGGCGGAAGGCCGTCCCGCGCACTGGCGCTTCAAGCTCTCGGGCGGCGTGGTCGAATGGGACGACCTTATTCGCGGGGCCCAGACCATCGACACGTCGTCCATCTCCGATCCCATTCTGATCCGCGAAGACGGCACTTATCTTTATACGCTGCCCAGCATCGTCGATGACATCGAGTTTGGCATCACCCACATCGTGCGCGGCGAGGACCACGTGACCAATTCCGGCGCGCAAGTGGAAATCTTCGAGGCTCTGGGCGGTAGCGCGCCTGCGTTCGCTCACCATCCGCTGCTGATCGGGGCGGAAGGGGACAAGCTCTCAAAGCGTCTCGGCTCGCTTTCCGTTGAAAGCATCCGCGATGACGGGATCGAACCCCTGGCGCTCTTGTCGCAGCTCGCCAAGATCGGCACCTCGGACCCGGTGGACGTGCGCCATTCCGTTGCCGTGCTTGCGGAGGAGTTCTCCTTCGGCAAGATCGGCCGCGCGCCCGCGCGCTTCGACCCCAAGGAGCTTGAGGCGCTGAACGCCAAGCTCCTCCACGAGATGCCGTACAAAGCGGTTGAAGACCGGCTGCAAAAGCTCGGCGTTACCGGCGGCGAGGCGTTCTGGAATACGGTGCGGCCCAACCTCAAGCATGTTGCCGAGGCGGCCCAGTGGTGGGCCATCATTGAAGGGCCCGTAACACCCAAGATCGAAGAAGCCGACTACATCGCCGAAGCCGAAGCCGCGCTGCCCCCGGGTGAACCGGCGCCGGAAACCTGGGGCGCGTGGACCGCGGCGCTTAAGGAAAAAACCGGCCGCAAGGGCAAGGCGCTCTTCATGCCTTTGCGCCAGGCACTCACCGGCCTTGATCACGGGCCTGAAATGGCTACATTGCTGCCTCTCATCGGCGAGGCACGCGCCCGCGCGCGGCTCAAGGGTGAAAAGGCCTAAAGGGCAAGAAGGCCGAATGGAGGCGAAGATGGCACGCACCGGCTTGAGAGTGGCAACGGTTTCGTGGGGCTCCACGATCTGCCCATGCCGGTGTGCCTGAATTCCATCGCCGCCGGTAGCCGACTCCTATATCCTTTAACGAAATGACGGTCCGGCACGCCGCGCCCCGCGCGCGGCTGAGATTACCTTTGTGACACGGACAAGACCCATGACGCTCAAACTCTACAACACCAAAACGCGCTCCAAAGACGAGTTCGTCCCCATCGACCCTGAAAACGTGCGCATGTATGTGTGCGGACCCACGGTTTATGACTATGCGCATATCGGCAATGCGCGGCCCGCTATTGTGTTCGACGTTCTGTTCCGCTTGCTTCGTCATCTCTATGGAGCGGATCACGTGACCTACGCGCGGAACATTACCGACATTGACGACAAGATCATGGCCCGCGCCGCGCGGAACGGCAAAACCATTGCCGAGGTGACGGAAGAAACGACGCGCATCTACCTTGAAGACGTGGCGGCCCTCGGCACGCTCGTGCCCACGCTCACCCCGCGCGCGACGGAAACCGTTGCCCCCATGGTCGAGATGATCGGTACCCTGATCGGCAAGGGTCACGCTTACGAGGCTGAAGGCCATGTGCTTTTCGCGGTAAAATCCATGCCGAATTACGGCAAGTTCTCACGACGCTCCACCGACGATATGATCGCCGGGGCGCGGGTCGAAGTCGCGCCCTACAAGCGCGATCCCATGGACTTCGTGCTGTGGAAACCGTCCGAGGAAAAAGAGCCCGGCTGGGACAGTCCGTGGGGGCGGGGGCGGCCCGGTTGGCATCTGGAATGCTCGGCCATGATCGAGCAGCACTTGGGGCAAACCATCGACATTCACGGCGGCGGCGTGGACCTCGTCTTCCCGCACCACGAAAACGAAGTGGCGCAGTCGGCGGGCGCCCATGACGGCGCGCCTTTGGCGAATTTTTGGCTTCACAACGGCTTTCTGCAGGTGGAAGGGGAGAAGATGTCGAAATCCCTCGGCAACTTCATAACCATTCACGAGCTTTTGCAGAAATGGCCGGGGGAGGTCCTGCGCTTGCAAATGCTCATGACCCACTACCGCCAGCCCATCGACTGGACGGAAAGGGCGAGCCGCGAAGCGTGGGGGACGCTCAATAACTGGTACGATCTGACGGACGGTGTGGAAGCGGGCGAGGCGCCCCAAGGCGTGATCGACGCGCTCAAGGACGATCTCAATACGCCCGCCGCCATTGCCGAGCTGCACAAGCTGAAAGGCGATCCCGCCGCGCTTAAAGCAGGTGCGCAACTGCTTGGGCTTTTGTGCCTCACCGGCGCGGAGTGGGCAGCGCAAGAGGTGGCGCTGGCGGACATCGACGTGGACGCCGTGGAAGCCTTGATCGCCAAGCGCGTTGAGGCGCGCGAAGCCAAAGACTTCGCCGAGGCTGACCGTATCCGCGATGAGCTTGCCGCCATGGGTGTTGAGATCATGGACGGGCCCGAAGGCACCACCTGGAAAGTCGCCACTTGAGCGCGTTGAGCGGCGCGCCCGATCCCTCGCCTGATCCCACGCCCGAAGCCCGCGCGCGGACTCGTGTGGGCGCGGGCGCGGCCATCGGCGCTTTTACCCTTTGGGGGATCAGCCCCGCCTATTGGCAATTGCTGTTGCAGGTCGGCGCTTTCGAGGTGCTGGTCCACCGCATCTTCTGGTCCGCGGCCTTTCTGGGCGGCATCATCTCCTCTGGCAAAGGCTTCAGGCCTATTGCCGAACAATTGCGCCGCCCCAAGGTGCTGCGGCTCTTGTGCATTTCAACGGTGCTCATCGCCATCAACTGGCTGCTTTTTATTTGGGCAACCATGAACGGCCGGGTGCTCGACGCAAGCCTCGGTTACTTCATCAATCCGCTAGCGAGCGTTGCCATTGGGGCGGTGCTGCTGGGCGAGCGGCTCAACCGCCCGCAGCAAGTGGCAGTGGCGCTCGCGGCGCTGGGGGTGGGCGTTCTTTCCTTCGACCTGACCACGTTCCCTTGGATCTCGCTTACCCTTGCGATTACCTTCGCGTTCTACGGCTATGTGCGCAAAACCGTCGAGATCGAAGCCATCGAGGGGCTCTTTGTGGAAACGGTGCTCGTCGCGCCCATCGCCATCGGGTACTGGATTTGGCTTGAGGTCACAGGGACGAGCCATTTCATCTCAGGCGGCCTGTGGTTCACGTTTCTTCTGGTCTTTGCCGGGCCGTTCACATCGATCCCGCTCATGCTTTACAACATCGCCGCGCGGCGCTTGCGGCTCGCGAGCGTCGGCCTTGCGCAATACATCGCGCCGTCGATCCACTTTATCTTGGCGGTGAGTTATGGCGAGACGATTACGCTTCGGCACTTGATCACGTTTGCGCTGATCTGGGCGGGGCTTGCGATCTACACCGGCGATGCCATCCGCCAGGAAGCAAAGCTGCGGCGCAGACTTTCCATGCCCGGTTAAGATTTGGCCCGGCTAGAATTTTGGGACGGTTGCCTTCTCGCCCTCGGTGAGCCAGTCGCGAATAGTGGGCAACACGTCTTGCACATTATCCACCTCGCGCCACACCCGGCGGATGTCGGCGCGGGCAAACCCTTCGTCGATCACATGATCGAGCAGGCCGGTGAACGGCTTCCAATAGTCATTGAGATTGACGAGTACGATGGGTTTGCAGTGCTGATTGAGCTGCGCCCAGGAAATCATCTCGACGATCTCTTCCAATGTGCCGATCCCACCGGGCAGGGCGACAAAGGCATCGGAGCGCTCATACATCAGCGCCTTCCGCTCGTGCATGGTCTCAGTGATGATAAGCTCATCGATACGCTCGGAAGGAACCTCCACCGACCGTAGAAACTGGGGGATGATGCCCGTAACGCGCCCGCCATGGTCGATCACCGCGTTGGCGACCGTGCCCATGATGCCCACGTCGCCGCCCCCGAAGACCAGCTCAATTCCTTCCTCGGCCATCTGTTGGCCCAGCTTCTTTGCCATTTCCGCGTAACCGGTGCGCTTGCCGGGGCTTGAGCCGCAATAGACGCATACGGACTTGAGGTCGCTCATGGGAGGCGCCTCCGGATCATTATTCAACTGTCGTCTTGCCATTAATGCCTTAACCTAGTCTGGGACACGCGATAGCCATATTTGAAAGGATAGTCTTCATTATGGCGGTTAAAGGGACATTGAGACCATGCGCCTTATTTTGATCTTTGTTGGGATCATCTCGCTCGCCGCGCTGGCGATCTTGGTCTACTTGCTGTTCGGCGTGCCCGCCACCGATCCGGCTCCCGCGCCGCGCGAAGAAGTTGCGTTTCCCACGCCGGACCCCTTTGAGGACGAAGCGCCGCCGGTCCCACCCAGCGATCAGATCGTGCCTACCTTCGATGTCGTGCGCGTCGATCCCACCGGCGAGGCGGTGATCGCCGGGCGTGCCTCCCCCGGCGCCCATGTGCGCGTGCTCGCCAACGGCGATTCAATCGGTGATGCCGTGGCCGACGGGCGCGGCGAGTGGACCATGATCGTCGAGACCCCGCTCGATGCAGGCGATCAGGAACTCACCATCGTGGCAACGGACGCTCACGGCTGGACCGCCACCTCCGAACAAGTGGTGGTGGTCGCCGTTCCCGAACGCGAAGATTCGCTGCCGCTGGTAGTACTGTCGCGCCCCGACGCGCCCAGTGAGGTACTTCAAGGGCCCGAGGATGGCGTGCGCCAGGGGGCCTTGCTTCTTTCCTCCGTGGACTATGACGACGACGGCAATGTGATATTCGCGGGCGAGGCCGAACCGGGCGCCGCTGTGCGCGTTTATGTGGGCGACCGGCCCGTGGGCTCGGCGCGCGCCAACGAGGAGGGCGAATGGACCGTCGAGCCGTTCGATCCGATCCTGCCCGGGCTCTATACTTTGCGGGTCGATCTTCTGGACGATGAAGATGGAACCGTGCGCGAGCGCATCGAAGTTCCCTTTGAGCGCGCCACCCCTGCGGACATCGTGTTGCGCGGGGGCCGCGTCGTTGTGCAGCCCGGCAACAGCCTGTGGCGCATTTCCCGCGCCGTCTATGGCCGGGGCATCCGCTACACGGTGATTTATCAGGCCAATGCGGACCAAATCCGCGATCCGGACCTTATCTATCCGGGCCAGATTTTCGACGTGCCCGCCGGGAACTAAGGGCTCCCCGCACAAGACTTGCCCCCCGTCCAAAAGCGCCGCATCTTGGGCGCCGATGGCCCGCATTCCCGTTTCCCGTTCCGCACCGCCTCCGCCCCCCGACGCCCTTGCGCCTGACGAGGCCGCGGCGTCCGCCTCCATGCACGCGACGGCGGGCGGCATTATGCGCACGGTGCGTGAGCTGCTGCCTTACCTTTGGCCGCGCTCGCGCGTGGATTTACAGCGGCGCGTGGCGCTGGCCCTCGGCGTGATGGTGGTGGGGCGCGTCATCACCGTGATCGTGCCTTTTTTCTACAAGCTCGCGGTGGATGCGCTGACGCCTGCCATAGGTGCAGGGGCGGCGGCGGTGATTGCCGTGCCGGTGATGGCGGTGGTCGCCTATGGGGTTGCACGCATTTTGATGGCGGGCTTTCAACAACTGCAAACCGCGATCTTCGTGCCCGTCAGCCAACACGCGCAGCGCTCCATCGCGGTTAAAACGTTCGAGCATCTCCACCGGCTCTCGTTACGTTTCCACCTCGACCGGCGCACGGGCGGGCTCAGCCGCCTGCTTGACCGGGGCTGGAACTCCATCGGCTTTTTTCTGCGCTTTACGCTTTTCAACATTGTCCCTGCGCTTCTTGAACTCGCCTTCGTATGCGGCATTCTTATGTTTGCGTTTGACTGGCGCTTTGCGGCG
>JANQLJ010000149.1 GCA_028280665.1 Alphaproteobacteria bacterium | reverse complement strand
CATCGCCCCTTCCGCGTCCTCCACCTTTGCCCCCGTAAGCTCGGCAAGCTCGAAGGCGTTCGGGGTGGCGAGGTCGGCTAGGGGAAAGAGATGCTGCTTGATGGCGCGTGCAATGCTCTCGGGAAGAAAAACACCGCTCTCCTCATCCCCAAAGACCGGATCGCAAAGGTAGAGGAGCTGCGGGTTCGTCTTTCTCATCCCGGCAATGGCCTCGGCCACGGCGGGGATTTGCTTCGCGTCGGGAAAATAGCCTGTAAGCACCGCGTCGCACTGGTCGAGCCAGCCCTTCACCGCCAGATCTTCAAGCCAGGCGTCCAGCTCGCCCGGTTCGGTCTTGCGCCCCGCGGCGCGTCCGTGACCTGGATGATGCGGCAAGATAATCGTGGGCAGCGCCAGGACCTCATGACTCAATCGCTCAAGGGCAAAGGCCGCGGCCGAGTTCCCCACGTGGCCGTAAATCACCTGCGATTGGATCGATAAAATGCGGGCCATGTCACCTGACAATTTTGCTGGCGCGATCGGTGCGTCGCGCGCGCTTCTCTTACCATCCTTTGAGGGGCCGAGTCCCCACCGCGCACAATATCGGACTTGCATCGCGGGGTGAGCCCGCTACCTTCGGCGAAGGTTAAGGAGATCGAGATGGTTCCGCCAATCCGGCCCCGCCGCAGCGTGCTTTATATGCCGGGGTCAAATGCGCGTGTGATCGAGAAGGCAAAGACGCTGCCCGCCGATGCGCTGATTTTGGACCTCGAGGATGCCGTGGCCCCTGACGCCAAGGCGGCGGCGCGCGACCAGGTATGCGCCGCCGTTCGCGAAGGCAGGTTCGGATACCGCGAGCTGGCCGTTCGGATCAATGGTCTTGAAACCCCCTGGGGGCTTGATGACATCGAGGCGGTGATCGAGGCCGCGCCCGACGCCATCCTGATCCCCAAAGTCTTCAGCGGGCAGATGGTCATCGCTGCCGACAAGCTCCTCAAGGATGCCGGTGCCGCCGCCGCAACCCGGCTTTGGGCCATGATTGAAACGCCTCTTGCCATCATGCATGCCGAGGAAATCGCATCCATGGCCACCGCCACGCGCCTTGAATGCTTCGTCATGGGCACCAACGATCTCGCCAAGGAGCTTCTTTGCGCCCAGACGCCCGAGAGATTGCCGCTGCTCGCAAGTCTCAATTGGACCCTGCTGGCGGGCCGCGCCTATGGCCTTTCGGTTATCGACGGGGTGTTCAACGGGATTGGCGACGAAGCGGGCTTTGCCGCCTCGTGCCGCCAGGGTGCCGCCTTCGGCTTTGACGGCAAGACACTGATCCACCCTACTCAGATCGCGCCTTGCAACGATGCTTTTTCTCCACCGCCGGAAGAGGTGACCTGGGGGCGGCAAATCATCGCCGCGTTTGACGAGCCGGAAAATGCAAACAAAGGCGTTCTTAAAATCGACGGCAAGATGGTCGAGCGGCTCCACGCCGAAGCGGCGCGGCGCACGGTGGCGCTGGCCGATGCCATCGCCGCCCGTGAGTGACCGCACACCGAGAGTGATCGCCTATGGCAAAGACGAACCCGGGCAACTTCTTTGAAGACTTTAAGGTGGGGCAGGTGCTCGCCCACGCCACGCCGCGGACGGTGACGGCTGGCGATCAAAGCCTTTACACCGCACTTTACGGCACGCGTTTTGCCCTTCAGTCGTCGGATGAGTTTGCGAAGAGCATCGGGTTTACCACGGCACCCATTGACGATCTTCTCACCTTTCACATTGTTTTCGGGAAATCGGTTCCCGATGTTTCGCTCAACGCGGTTGCAAACCTGGGTTATGCGGAAGGCCGCTTCCTCAAGCCTGTGTTTGCCGGCGATACGCTCGCCGCTACGTCGGAGGTGATTGGTCTCAAGGAAAACTCGAACCGCAAAACCGGTATCGTCTATGTGCGGACGACCGGGCGAAATCAAGATGGCAACGAGGTGCTGACGTTCGTGCGTTGGGTGATGGTCCGCAAACGCGATGAAAGCGCGGCCCCGCCCGAAACAGTTATCCCCGATCTCGCGAACCACGTTGCGCCGTCCGATCTTATCACTCCCAAGGGCACCGATTGGTCAAAGGCCGATCTTGCACTGTCGGGTAGTCCTTATAAGTGGGGCGATTATGAAGTGGGCGAGAAGATCGATCACGTGGATGGCATGACCGTGGAAGAGGCCGAACACCAGCTTGCGACGCGGGCTTTTCAAAATACCGCCAAGGTGCATTTCAATCAGCATACGGAAAGCCAGGGCCGCTTCGGGCGGCGGCTCGTCTATGGCGGCCACGTCATCAGCCTCGCCCGCGCGCTCAGCTTTAACGGCCTCGGCAATGCGTGGGCCATTGCGGCGATCAACGCGGGCACCCATGTGGCCCCGCTCTTTGCCGGGGATACGGTCTATGCCTGGTCGGAAGTGCAGGACAAGGCGGAGGTTGAAGGCCGCGCGGACCTCGGCGCGCTTCGGCTCCGGCTCGTGGCCACCAAGGATCAAGCCTGCGCTGCCTTCCCCTGCAAGGACGCGGACGGCAGATATGACCCTTCGGTCATTTTGGATTTTGATTATTGGGCGTTCTTGCCGCGCTAGACGTTGCCGTTGCCCTTATGGCCGATAGGGCAGGGACGAATGGTGCAAAATGATGCGCAAGGCGCCGCTCGCGTCTTTTTTGTAGCCCCAGCTTTTGTCCACTTTGGTGATCTGGCCGTCTTTGTCGGTCAGGGTGACCCAACCCATCCACATGGCCACATCGCCTTCGATGAAGCTGGCTGATGTTTCCGTCTCGCACGCGCGCCAGCCTTTGAGGCCAAACCCGCCGTCGCGGGGGTAATCCGGATTGTGACCGACGAAATAGGCCAAGGCGCCTTCTTTGGTGGGGCGGAAGGTTTGGTCGCCGCTGGCAAGGGTCGGTTTGAACAAGACAGGACCCAGGTTGTAGCCATAAGCCGTATCAAGAACCCCCTCGGCCACCGTGCGCGCGGCGTCAATTCCGTCCGATTCAAAAGTCTTTGAGATATCGATCAGGGCATTGCCCCAGGCAGTGCGGGCTGCAGCAAGGTCTGCTTCAGTGATCGGCATTAAGCCTTCCTCCCTAGTTGTCTCATAAAGAAAACCGCGCGACCCATTTAGGCGTCGCGCGGTAAATGTCTAGACCTGAAAGGGCGGTTTGCTCGCCTTGGTTTGCTTGCCTTAGTCAGGGTTCTTGGCGCGGTCAATGATGCGCTTGAAAGATTCAGGTCCCACGCTCATGGCATCGGCCGCCTTGCGCAAGGTGGAGTGCTCGGAATCGTCAAAGACGTCATTGGCAAGGGCGATCAGCGCACCGGCGTGAATGATATTCGCCTTGTCGGTGGGCTCGAGGTCCCTCGACATGCGCGAGAGAATCGACTCAATCGGCTTTTTGTTCTGAAGCGCGACCTGAATGCCCGCCTTGATGGCGGAGCTTTCAACATGGTTGCCCGTCACCTTATTGTAAATCTGGCCCATGCGCTTGATTTCATCGTTGTCGACATTGCCGTCGGCATAAGCGACCGCCGCCATGGTCTTGACCATGGCATCCTGGACTAAATCCAGGTGCGCCAGTTCTTTCTTCTCGCGCTTTTCATGCCTTCCACTGCCAAGAAAGAATTTCCAGAAAGACACCGGGCCCCTCCCCATTGGACGTAACAAATCCGGCGGACTATAGGGCCATCCCGTGGCAGAGCCAAGACGCCTCTTTTCACGGGGGCGGAGAAGGCGTAAGGGGGATTTAAGGGGGGTTCGCGCCGCGGCCAAATTGACTTGGAAGGCCTGCGGCGTACCATTTTACGGTGTGGGGTCGCAGATTCGGCCCAAATTGGAGATCGCGCCGGGGCCCTCCGGACCGTGACCCGTGTCAAAAGAGGCGAACCAATTTGTGGTGCCAGGCCACAGATTCGGGCGCAAACTGAAGATCGCGCTGGGCTCCTCCAGGTCACGGGTGGCGCGAAAAGAGGCGGACAAAAGAGGCCAACGGAATAGAAGTGGCCAACGGAATAAAGAGGAACCCCATGTCCAAACGCGCCGTAAGCCGGCCGCTCTCACCACATTTAGGAATCTGGAGCTGGTCCGCCACCATGGCGAGTTCAATTTTCCACCGGTTTTCGGGCGTCGGAAACGCGTTGGGAACGGTCCTGCTGGCGTGGTGGCTGATCGCTTTGGCAAGCGGGCCCGGGGCCTATGCGCAATTCTCAGCGGTAATTGGCAGCGTGTTCGGCCGCGTTGTCCTTTTCAGCTTCACCCTCGGTC
>JANQLJ010000133.1 GCA_028280665.1 Alphaproteobacteria bacterium | reverse complement strand
CACGAACCTAACTGAAACCAGCGACTATCAACCCGAGGCCGCGCGCCACGCCGCCGCGCAAAGGCTGCTCAACGATGTCGGCTACGAAGCGGGGTCCGTCGACGGATATTTGGGCCGCCGCACACGCCGCGCCATCGACCGGTTTCGGGATGATTTCGGCATTCGCGGCGAGATGATTGTTTCCAACGAATTGCTCGACACGCTGGTGGGGCAGGCGGTCGAACATCGGGAACTCAGCGGCTATCAATTCTGCAACCGCACCAATATCGAGCTTTATGCTGCCATGGGGTACACGGAAGATGATGCCTGGCGCACTGAAGGCTGGTGGGCGCTCGCGCCCGGTACTTGCACAAAGGCGATCAACGACTCGCTCCCCAGCGCACAGATTTACACCTATGCCGTCGGGTATACGACCGCCGGGGACCAGGTGGAGTTTGGCGGCGACTATCCGCTCTGTGCGGGCGATCAGGCTTTTGAAATTGTCGGCAATGTGGATTGTGAATCGCGCGGATACGTGACCGTAGGCTTTGAACGTGTCGAAACCGAAGGCCGCAGCGGCTGGGTGCAAGAGTTCGTGCTTGACGGCGGCGGCGCAAACGCGCTCGCACCGGGACGCGGGCAATAACTCACGCTACTCCTATCCACTTTACCCCTCGGATTCTCTATTGAAGCCTCCGCCCGCGCGCCGGTTGACAGGGCCTTTCCCATCACCCACCTTCGCCCGCGCCATTCACGGCAAAGACGCTGGGCACCATGACCGACAAAGCCACCATTGAAGCCCTTTGGGAACGCCGCGACACGCTCTCCACCGATACCGCGGGTGCGGATCGCGAGGCCGTCGCCGCGGTTCTCAGCCGTCTCGACAAGGGCGAGATTCGCGTGGCCGAGCGCGCGCCCGACGACGCCTGGGTGGTGAATGAGTGGATCAAGATGGCGGTGCTTTTGTTCTTCCGCCTCAATCCCATGCAGACCATTGACGGGGGCCCGGGCAAAGACGCGCCCTGGTTCGACAAGATGCCTTCGAAGTTCGAAGGCTGGGGCGCGGAAGATTTCCGCAAAGCGGGATTTCGCGCCGTGCCCTCGTGCGTCGTGCGCTATTCGGCCTATATCGGCCCGCAAGTGGTGCTGATGCCATCCTTCGTGAACCTTGGCGCGCATGTGGGCGCGGGGACCATGATCGACACCTGGGCGACCGTGGGCTCTTGCGCACAAGTGGGTGCGAACTGCCACATCTCCGGCGGCGCGGGCATCGGCGGGGTACTCGAGCCCCTGCAAGCCGCACCGGTGATCATCGAAGATAACTGCTTTATCGGCGCCCGCTCCGAAGTGGCCGAAGGGGTGATCGTGCGCGAAGGCGCGGTGCTTTCCATGGGCGTGTACATCGGCGCCTCGACCAAGATCGTCGACCGCCACACGGGTGAGATCGTGCGTGGCGAGGTGCCGCCTTACGCGGTGGTGGTGCCGGGCACCTTGGGCGGCAAGGACGATATGCCCGCAACCTATTGCGCGGTGATTGTAAAACGTGTCGATGAACGGACCCGGTCCAAGACCTCGATCAACGATCTCTTGCGCGACTGATCCCGTTTGACCTTGTGTTTGACCAGGCATCGCGCACCGCCTAAATGTGAGCCATGACAAAGCCTATCGATGCCGCCGCCTTGGCGGCTGCGCTGATCCGCTGCCCTTCGGTGACGCCCCGGGATGAAGGCGCGCTCGACGTGCTTCAGCAGCATCTTGAGGGCCTTGGGTTCTCCTGCACGCGGTTGCCCTTCAGCGCGGAAGGCACGGCGGATGTGGACAATCTCTACGCCCGGCTCGGCGAGGGCAGCCCCCATTTCTGTTTTGCCGGGCATACGGATGTGGTCCCGCCCGGCGCGCTTGAGGATTGGAGTACTGATCCCTTCAAGGCGGAAGTGCGCGATGGCGAACTCATCGGCCGCGGCGCGGCTGACATGAAAGGGGCGATTGCCGCGTTCGTTGCGGCGGTATCCCGCTACACCGGTAAGACCGGCGCGCCAAAGGGATCCATCAGCCTACTGATTACCGGCGATGAGGAAGGCCCGGCGGTGAATGGCACGAAAAAGATGCTCGCCTGGCTGAAGGACCAGGGCGAAGTCCTTGACCATTGCCTTGTAGGTGAGCCGACAAGCCGCGAGACCTTGGGCGATACAATCAAGATCGGCCGCCGCGCCTCGCTGACCGCGTGGTTCGAGGTGACGGGCACCGAAGGCCATGTCGCGTACCCTGAGCGGGCAAGCAATCCTGTTCCTGCCTTGCTGGAGATTTTGCGGCGGCTGGAAGCCCATGCCTTTGACGATGCGACGGACGTGTTCCAACCCTCAAACCTTGAGATCACCGACATCGAAGTGGGCAACCCCGCGGTCAATGTGATCCCGGCAAAGGCGGTGAGCCGCATCAACATCCGCTTTAACGACCGGCAATCGGCTGACCGTTTGCGCGCGTGGCTGGAAGAAACCGCAAAGGATGTGGCGGGGGAATGGGGGCGGCAGGTTTCCGTCCGGTTCGCGGGCCAGGGCGATGCGTTCTATTTCGAGCCCGGCACGTTTGCCGGTCTTGTTGCGGACAGCATCGAGGCGGTGACGGGCCAGCGCCCGGAATTTTCCACCAGCGGCGGTACCTCCGATGCGCGGTTCATCAAGGATATCTGCCCCGTCGCCGAGTTCGGGCTCGTGGGGCGCACCATGCACAAGATCGACGAACGGGTGCCGCTCACGGACCTTGAAGCGCTGACGCAGATCTATCTTGCGGTGCTTACACGGTACTTCGCCGGAAAATGACGCTTGGACGGAGATGTCAAGGTCCCTTGACACGAAGGGTAAGACCCCTTATGTAAAGGATACTTGACATTCTCATAGCCTAAGGAGGCTCCCATGACCGCCCGAAAACTAGGGATTTGGATTGCCATAGGTGCTGGCATTGGCGCGGCCTTTGGCGCCGTGGGCGCGACGTTAGGACCAGCGGTTGCCTATGGCGTGGCGGCCGGGGTCATTACCGCATTCGTTCTTGGCCGGCGGGGCGGCTCCGCCGGTGGCTGACAACGCTGCCGCCATCGGATGGGGCTTTGCCATTGCGGTCCTTGCCTACGTGGTGGTTCTGCCTCTTTCCATCTGGACCTTGCGCACCTTCGAGCTGGGCGCGCTTGCGTATCTGGTCGCGCTTGCCCCCATGATCCCGGTGATCGCGGGCGCAGCGATCATCATGCGGCGGATCGAAGGGCTCGATGAACTGCAGCGGCGCATCCAGGTTCAGGCGCTCGGCTTTTCGGCCATGGTGACGGGGCTTGGCACCTTTGCCTACAGCCTGATGGAACGGGTGGGGCTGCCGCCGCTTGCGCTCACCTGGGTGCTGCCCCTTCTCATTGCCCTTTGGGGCATTGGCATATTTCTCGCCAAGCGGAAATACACGTGAAGAACCGCTTGCGGGAGCTGCGGGGCGAGAAAGGCTGGAGCCAGGCAAAGCTCGCGGGCGAGCTGGGCGTTTCGCGTCAAACCGTGAACGCGATTGAGACGGGCAAATACGACCCTTCGCTGCCGCTCGCTTTTACCATCGCAAAGCTCTTCATGCTGACAATCGAAGAAATCTTCGAGCCGGACTAGTAATCCACGCGGGCAAGGTAAAGCCCGTGCGCGGGGGCAACCGGCCCGCAGCGTGTGCGGTCGGCGGCGTCGAGCGCGTCTTTGAGATCGGTTGCAGCCCACTTGCCCTCACCCACCAGCTTGAGCGAGCCCACCATGGAACGCACCTGGCTGTGCAGGAATGATTTCGCGCTTGCGGTTACGTGCACTTCGCCCCCTGTTTCAAAGACGTTTATCTCATCGAGAGTTTTAACCGGGCTGTCAGCCTGGCACTGGGTCGCACGGAAGGTGGTGAAATCGTGTTTACCGGTCAGCGCTTGCGCGGCTTCGTGCATGGCCGCCGCATCGAGCGGGCGGAAGACCTGCCAGGCGCGGGTTTTTTCCAGCGCCAGCGGCGCGCGCCGGGCGATGATGCGGTAAAGATAATGTCGCCGCTTGGCCGAAAAGCGCGCGTGAAACTCACCGTTCACGTCCTCGGCCTTCAAAACGGCAATGGGTTGCGGCCTGAGATGCTGGTTGAGCGCATCACGAATGGTGCCGGTTGAAAGCTCCGTATCCAGATCGAAATGCGCCACTTGGCCAAGCGCGTGCACGCCCGCGTCCGTGCGCCCCGCGGTGAAGAGCCGCGCCTCCGCGCCGCAAAAATCGTAAATGGCTTTCTCGATGGCTTCCTGCACGGAAGGGCCGTTTTCCTGATGCTGCCAGCCCACGTAAGGCCCGCCGTCATATTCAATGGTGAGCTTGATGCGCCTCATCGAAGCACAGTGCCTTCGGGCACGTCCGTGCCGCGCAAAAAGGCGCTCGCGTCCATTGCCGCCTTGCCCGCGCGCTGAAGCTCGGTGATACGCAAAGCGCCCTTGCCGCACGCGACGGTGAGACCGGGCCCGGTGACCGTGCCGGGCGCGCCTTCGCCTGCCACGGCTTCCGCGCGCAGAACTTTGATGCGCACGCTGCCCAGCTCAAAAAACGCGCCGGGAAAAGGCGTCAGCCCACGGATGATCCGGTCGAGCTCGGTGGCGGGTTTGGTCCAGTCGATGCGGGCTTCGGATTTTTCGATCTTGTGGGCGTAAGTGACGCCCTCTTGGGCTTGGTGTGCGCTATCAAGCCCGCCGCGGGAAAGCGCGGCCAGCGCCCGGCCCATAAGGCTCGCGCCCACTTGGGCAAGGCGGTCGTGGAGCGTGCCCGCGGTTTCGCGCGCGCCGATGGATGTCTGCTCCGCAAGCAGGATGGGCCCGGTGTCGAGGCCTTCTTCCATTTGCATGACCATGACGCCGGTCTCCGTGTCCCCCGCCATGATGGCGCGCTGAATGGGCGCGGCGCCGCGCCAGCGCGGCAACAGCGAAGCGTGAAGATTGAGACACCCGAGCCTTGGCGCCTCAAGGACCGGCTTTGGCAGAATAAGCCCGTAAGCGACCACGACCGCCACATCGAGGTCGAGTGCGGCGAAGGCGGCTTGCACGGTCTCGTCCTTGAGCGATGCGGGCGTGCGCACCGGGAGGCTTTGATGTTCGGCAAAGACATGCACCGGCGACTTGCGGTCCTCTTGCCCGCGTCCAGCGGGGCGCGGCGGGCGCGTGTAAACGCAAGCGACCTCATGGTCTTGCGCAATAATCTCGGCAAGGGTGGGCACCGCGAAATCCGGCGTCCCCATAAAGGCGAGGCGAAGCGCGCTCATGGCCTCAGACGCTCTCTTGGATGCGCTTTTGCTTCTGCAGTTTCTTGAGGATCATCGAGCGCTTGAGCTTGGAGAGATGATCCACGAACAAAATCCCTTCCAGGTGATCCATTTCGTGCTGAAGGCAGGTGGCGAGCATTTCGTCCGCTTCGATCTCGCGAAGCTCGCCGTCATAGTCGAGATAGCGCACGCGCACATGGGCCGGGCGCTCGACATCTTCATAGAAATCGGGAACCGACAGGCAGCCCTCGGCATAGGTGGCGAGATCATCGGAAATTTCGAGAATCTCCGGATTAACAAAATAACGGGGATCCGGCTCTTCATCCTCGCGCGCCAAATCCATCACGATGATGCGCAAGGGAACGCCCACCTGAATGGCGGCGAGCCCGATTCCCGGCGCGGCATACATGGTTTCGAGCATGTCATCCATAAGCGCGCGAATCTCGTCCGTGACCGCTTCCACGGGCTTGGAGATTTGCGTAAGGCGCGCATCGGGCGCGATGATGATGTCGCGGATCGCCATGGCCGGGAAGATGGGCGGGGCGGGGCCGAAGGTCAAGGTTTTGGGCGGGGTTTGGCGCCGCCGCCCCGAATCGCGCTTGGCTGCCCCGGAAATGGGATAAGGTGAGTTTCATGGAAGTTGCCCTTCTCGGCGCGGCGCTGGTCATCGCCGCGGCCATCATCGCGGTTGCCTTTATCTTCCGGCGCGGGACGGCGGTGGAGGAAGCCGGCAGCGTTGACCGCCTGCAGGAGGTGATTGCCAAGCTGCAAACGGACCTTGCGGCGCGCATGGAAACCCAGGCGCAAAGTCACGCAGCCACTTCCAAAGCGCTTAACGAACGCATCGATCAGTTCTCGACCCGGGTCAATCAGTCGCTTACGGAGCAGACCACCAAGACCCACGAAAACCTCGCCAAGCTGCAAGAGCGGCTGGCGGTCATCGACAGCGCGCAAAAGAATATCACCGAGCTGTCGGGCCAGGTGGTGGGCCTTCAGGATGTGCTGGCCAACAAACAGGCGCGGGGTGCCTTCGGCGAAATTCAGCTTGAAGACATTGTGCGCGATGCGCTGCCGCCCAAGGCCTACGCCTTTCAGGCGACGCTTTCCAATGGCCGCCGCGCCGACTGTCTTGTGCACATGCCGAACGAGCAAGGCGCGCTTGTGATCGACGCGAAATTTCCGCTCGAGGGCTACCGCGCGCTGCAGGCGGCCAAGACGGGCGAGGAAACCGTGGCGGCGCAGCGCCTTTTCGTGCAATCGGTCAAAAAGCATATGAACGATATCGCCGGGCGCTACATTATCGACGGGGAAACTTCGAACTCGGCGCTGATGTTTTTGCCCAGCGAGGCGGTCTATGGCGAAATTCACGCCAACTTCGACGCGCTGGTGCAGGAAAGCATGGGGAAGCGCGTTTATATTGTCTCGCCCAATACGCTTATGGCGACGCTGCTTACGGTGCGGGCGGTGTTGCGTGACGTGGAAATGCGCGAGCAAGCTCACTTGATCCAGGCGGAGGTGGGCAAGATGGTCGAAGACGTGGGGCGGCTCAACGACCGGGTGAGTAACCTGACGAAACATTTCGGCCAGGCGGAAAAGGACATCCGCGAGATTACCACGTCTGCCGACAAGATTGTCCGCCGCGCGGGCGCGATCACCGAAGTGCAGCTTGAAGAACCCGAATCGCAAAGCGCGCTGCCGGACAGTAAGCAGGCCTAGCGCGCGGTTCGCGGATATCGGGAAAGGGATAAAGGCACGATGAACAAGATCATTCCAAGCAGCCCAGTTGAGCGCGTAGCGATGAGCTGGGTCGTTGCGGGAATTGCCCTGCTCGTGCTTGTGGGTGTTTCTGTTTCGGTGGGCGATCCGGTGGGCGGCGCCCAGGAGGTTCCGGTCTATGCCATTGACGAGGAACTCCCGCCTTTGCCCGCTGGCTGATACGGCGTGTGCGCCTGCATCAAGCTGCGTCAGTAAGACCGCCGCGCCTTGAGAGCGGCGGCAAGCGTTCCTTCATCGAGATAATCGAGCTCCCCGCCCACGGGCACCCCGTGGGCCAGGTGGGTGATGGTCACGCCTGCGCCCGCCAGCTGATCGCTGAGGTAATGGGCCGTGGCTTGGCCGTCCACGGTGGCGTCCACCGCCAGGATTACTTCTTGCACGTCATCGGGTTTTGCCCGTTCGATGAGCGAGGCGATGTTGAGATCGCCGGGACCTACCCCCTCGAGCGCCGAGAGCGTGCCGCCAAGCACGTGGTAGCGCCCCTTGAAGACCCCGGCGCGTTCGAGCGCCCAGAGATCGCCCACTTCCTCCACAACGCAAATGGTTGCGGGGTCGCGGCGATTGTCGGCGCAAACGGTGCAGGGGTCGCGGGTGTCGAGATTGCCGCAGGTGGTGCACGTGCGGATGGCGCCAGCCGCCTCTTCCAGGGCGCGGGCAAGCGGCCGCAGCGCCGTGTCCTTGCGCTTGACGAGATAAAGCGCCACCCGCCGCGCCGACCGGGGGCCGAGCCCCGGCAGTTTCGCCAGAAGGTCGATCACGCGCTGCAGTTCGGGCGAGATAGGCGACATGAGGCTCAGAACGGCAGTTTGAAGCCGGGGGGCAGGCCCATGCCGCCGGTCATTTTCTGCGCTTCTTCCTGGGCGCGCGCTTCGACCTTGTTTTTGGCATCGGCGTGCGCGGCCACGAGCAAGTCTTCCAGCACCTCGCGTTCGCTTTCGCTCAAAAGCGAAGGATCGATCGCCACCCGGCGTAAGGAACCCTTGCCATTAAGGGTAACCGTCACAAGCCCGCCGCCCGCGGCGCCCGTCACTTCCAGCGCTTCAAGCTCCTCCTGAAAGGCGTCGAGCTTGGCTTGAAGCTCTTGGGCCTTTTTGAACATGTCGCCGAGGTCTTTCAAGGGAACCGCCTAAAGGTCTTCGTCATCATCGTCGCCCAGGGCGAATTCGGGATTGCCCGGCGCGGGAGAGGTGAAATCGTCCTGGGCTTCGAAAATGTCAACCACCTGCGCATCGGGAAAGGCCTCGAAGGCTGCCGCCACCAGCGGATCGTTCTTGGCGGCAGTGACCGCCTTCGCCCATTCATCCTCGCGGGCCTCGCGGATGGTTGGCGCGCCGCCTTCCTTGGCGATGGAAATGGCCCAGCTTGCGCCGGTCCACCCTTCAAGCTGTGTCTTGAGGCGGCCCGCCAGGTCGCCCGGTGCGCGCGGGGCGGGGCGGAACTCGATGCGGCCCATCTCGAAGGAGATAAGATGCACGTAATCCTCAAGCTCTGTCTTGAGGCGGATGTCGCGGTGTTGTTCGGCGAGCGCCACTACTTCTTTGTACGTGCGCAGCATGACCATCGATTGCGCTTCTGCCACTGGCTGGGGCTTTGCCGCCGCGCGGGGGCCGCCCGAACGCGCGCCGCTCCCTGAAGGCGTATTGCTACCTCCACCGCTTCCGCTTCCCCCGGTGCCGGGCGGGTCGGGCATGTCCGGCAAAGGCGCATCCGTTTCCAGCATACGGATCACCTCGTCGGGGGTTTTTAGTTTCGCCGCATAGGCAAGGCGGATGATCCCCATCTCGGCGGCGGCGAGGGGGCGCGGCGCGTCTTTGGCCTCTTTCAGGGTTTTCAGAAGCATCTGCCAGGTGCGCGTGAGCACATTGATGGGCAGCCGGTCCGCCATTTCCTTGCCGCGCCCGATTTCCTCGGGCGGCAGGGTCGCGTCATCATCTGCCTCCGGAACGATTTTGAGCCGCGTCAGCCAGTGGGCGAGATCGAGAAGATCGTTCAGCACCACGATGGGGTCGGCGCCGCGCTCGTACTGGTCGCCAAGCTCCTTAAGCGCCCCGGCGGTGTCGCCTTCCATGACGAGGTTTAGAAGATCCAGCACCCGCGCCCGGTCGGCGAGCCCGAGCATGTCGCGCACTTCGTCTTCGGCGACCAGCGTCGTGCCGTCTTCTGCCTTCGCGCCGTGGGCAAGGGCCTGGTCGAGCAGGGAGAGCGCATCGCGGGCCGAGCCCTCGGCGGCCCTTGCAATCAGCCCCAGGGCGCCCCGTTCCGGCGCCGCGCCTTCTTTTTCGGCAATCGCTTGCAGGTATTCGATGAGCGCTTCCGCCTCGATGCGCTTTAAGTCAAAGCGCTGGCAGCGCGAAAGCACGGTCACCGGCACTTTGCGAATCTCGGTGGTGGCGAAAATAAACTTCACATGGGCCGGCGGTTCTTCAAGGGTTTTCAGAAGCCCGTTGAATGCGGCCTTCGAAAGCATGTGCACTTCGTCGATGATGTAGATCTTGTAGCGCGCGGAAACGGGGGTATAGCGCGCGCCTTCGATAATCTCGCGCACATCGTCAATGCCGGTGCGCGAGGCCGCATCCATTTCAAGAACGTCCACCGAGCGGCTCTCGGCAATCGCCGTACAATGCTCGCACGTCCCGCAAGGGGAAATGGTGGGACCGCCGTTCCCATCCGGCCCAATGCAGTTGAGCCCGCGGGCGATAATGCGCGCCGTCGTCGTCTTCCCGATGCCGCGCACGCCGGTCAGCATAAAGGCATGCGCGATGCGGCCCGCGTCGAAGGCATTGCGCAAGGTCCGCACCATGGCGTCCTGGCCGATCAAGTCGTCAAAGGTTTGCGGCCGGTACTTGCGCGCCAGCACCCGGTAGGCGCTTTCTTCCCGCATCGCACCGCCTTCGAGCGCGAGCCCTGGTTCCTCTTGAGGATCGGGCGTTACGGCGTCGTCGCTCATAAAGGGTCCTTTGAAGTGTCCTTGCGGGGCAGGAAGAAAGAAGGCGCCAAAAGGGGTGCCAAATAAAGGGTGAGAGGCTGAACCGACCCGAACCGGTCTCGTTACGGCTGCTTCCTTCCGGACCTGACCGGGTTGGCGAGTGGTCCGTCCAGCCAACCTCTCAAGGCGCAGTATATCAGGAAGGGCGCGGGGGCATGCAAGGCTTGGCGGGCGCGATTTGCCCTGAATCCGCCTCTTATGGACAGGGCCCGCGCGCCCGTGGCACACAGGCCGCGCCGCGCGTTCAAAGCCGAGGACCCCATGGCCACCGACCAAAACACCTTCGCCAACAACCCCCTCGACCGCATGTCGGAACGGCGCACCGATGCGGACTGGGTGGCGGCGCAATATGCCCATGGGGAAACCCTGATCGTGCCGTTCTGGCGCCTGCAGCCGTTGGTGCTGGAAACAGGCGATGCGGCTAACCCGCTCGATGTGGGGTGGCTGCGCGGGGGCGCGCTCACCGGGCTTGTGAGCGATGGTGCGGTGAAGATCTTCCTTGGTCAGAAGGATGGCACTTCTTACTTCGCGGTGGATCTCGACCGCGCTTCTGATCCTGAAAACGAAGGCCCGCTCGCGGGGCTTGGCAAGTTCATGGACCTGCGTGCGGCGGCGGCGGGGCTTGATGCGCGCGAGGCGGCGATCCTCGCCCAGGGCAAGTCCATGATCGATTGGCACCACCGGCACAGGTTTTGTTCCGTATGCGGCGAAGGCTCCACCTTCGCCGATGGGGGTTACAAGCGCGGCTGCCCTTCGTGCGGCGCCGAACACTTTCCCCGCACGGACCCGGTGGTGATCTCCCTCGCCGTGCAGGGGGACGACTGCCTGCTCGGCCGCGGGCCCAAATGGCCGCGCGGCATGTTCTCGGCGCTCGCGGGCTTCATGGAACCGGGCGAGACCATCGAAGAGGCGGTGCGGCGGGAGATCGCGGAAGAAACCATGGTGAAGGTGGGCGCCGTCCGCTATATCCAAAGCCAGCCCTGGCCGTTTCCTTCAAGCCTCATGATCGGCTGCATCGCCGAGGCGGAAACAACGGACATCCAGGTGGACGGCACCGAGGTGGCCGAAGCGCGCTGGGTTGCCCGCGATGAAATCGTCCGCGCGCTTAAGGGCGGGGGCGACAAGTCCTTCATGATCCCGCCGCCCATGGCCATCGCGCATCAATTACTGCGGGCGTGGGTTTCGTAGAGGCAACGAGAAGACGGGTCATACCCCTTCCCGGAACGGGTCGGCGGGGTAGGTCCCCATAATTTGCAGGTGCGTTGAGAAGAATTGCATTTCTTCCATGGCGAGCTTTACCATCCGGTCTTGCGGGTGGCCTTCGATGTCGGCATAGAACTGCGTCGCGTTAAAGCTGCCTTCCAATTGATAGCTTTCCAGCTTGGTCATGTTGACGCCGTTGGTGGCGAACCCGCCCATGACCTTGTAGAGCGCAGCGGGAACGTTCCGCACACGGAAGACAAAGCTGGTAATCACCTTGCCTTTGCCCTGGCCGGGGATAATGTGATCCCGGCTCATGATGACAAAGCGCGTGGTGTTATGGGCCGCGTCCTCCACATCTGCTTTGAGAATGTCCAGCCCGTAAATCTCCGCGGCAAGCGAGGAGGCGATAGCGGCGACTTTAGGATCGCCGAGCTCCGCCACTTCGCGCGCGGCGCCCGCGGTATCGGCGGCGATCTCCCGTTTAAGGCCCAGTTCCTGGATGACCGAACGGCATTGGCCGAGCGCCATCACATGGCTGCGCACGGCGGCGAGCCCTTTCAGCGCTGCGCCCTTGGGCGCCATTAGCTGATGGTGCACCCGCTGGAAGCGTTCGCCGATGATAAAGAGCCCGCTTTCAGGAAGCAGGTGATGAATGTCGGCCACGCGCCCGGCCACTGAGTTTTCGATGGGGATCATGGCCAGCTCGGCGGTGCCTTCGCGCACCGCGGCAAAGGCATCCTCGAAGGCGTAACACGGCATGGCTTCGAGTTCGGGAAAGTGCTCGCGGGCCGCCATGTGGGAATTGGCGCCAGGCTCGCCCTGGAAGGCGATCTTCTTTTTGGTCATGATCCCTCTCCCAATACGGCGCGCGCGCGCGTGAGGTCCTCGGGCGTATCGACGCCCAAGGGAACGGTGTCCACCACCGCCACGTCAATGCGCATGCCCGCTTCGAGGGCGCGCAATTGTTCGAGCTTCTCCCGGGTTTCAAGCGGCGAGGGGGGCAGCGCCACAAAGCGCTCAAGCGCCTCGCGGCGAAAGGCGTAGATTCCGATGTGATGATAGAGTGGCCCTTCGCCCGAAGGGGCCGCCGTGCGCGTGAAATAGAGCGCGCGGCCGTGGGCGGCGCCCTCGGGCAGGGAGATCACCGCCTTGGTCACATTGGGGTTCACGCGCTCCTCCTCGTCGGTGATGACCGCCGCCAGCGTGGTGATGTCGGCGGCCCCCTGGGTCAGAAGACCGGCGCAATCTCTGATGAGCTGCGGCTCCAAGGTGGGCAGGTCCCCTTGCAGGTTCACCACCGCCGGTGCTTTGCCCGCGGGGTCCACCGTCTTCACCGCCTCCCACACCCGGTCCGAGCCCGAAGGGTGATCGGGGCGGGTGAGCACCGCCTCACCGCCCGCCGCCTCGACCGCGTCCGCGATTTCAGCCTCCGCCGCGGCCACCACCACGCGGCCCACTTCCGCCTCGCAGGCGCGGCGCCAGACCTGCACGATCATCGGCGCACCCGCGATCATCGCCAGCGGCTTGCCGGGCAGGCGGGTCGAGGCCATGCGGGCCGGGATAACGATCAAGGGTTCCATCCCTGCTCCTTAGCCGGGGAGGGGCCCCGCGCGCAACCGCTTGACCCATAAGGGGTTAAGGGGCGCGGGGCGGCTCAAGAGAGGCCGCCCCGCTGTTGCCCCCGCGACGGATTGCCCCTTGGAAGGCGCGGGCGCGGCTCCCTATGATCGCGGCGTCTTTTCCGGTGCCTGGCAAGGCTTGCGCCCCAAGGCGCGGCTCGCATAATCTCCGCGCCATTATTCACCAGCACCGCCGCCGAGGAGTTCAGGGGATGGATGGGTTTACGTTCAACAAGATCGCTGGCGCCGTTTTGGGCACGCTGCTCTTTGGCTTTGTGGTCATCGAGGTGAGCCATCTGCTCTATCCCAATCCGCGCAAGGCCGGGCACGTGGAGGAAATGGGCTATCCCGTTGCCGCTGCCGATCACGGCGAAACCCATGGCGGAAATGGCGAGACGAATGGCGCGGCGGAGCGCCCCGATTTCGCGACCCTGCTGGCGAGCGCCGACCCTGCGGCAGGTGAAGCCCAGTTCCGCGCCTGCGGAAGTTGCCACGCGGTCGCGCCGGGCGCCGCCGCGCGGATCGGCCCGAACCTTTGGGGCATTGTCGGCAGCGCCATCGGCGCGGTGGACGGGTTCAATTACTCGAACGTCATGGGCGGCCATGGCGGCACCTGGACCTTCGAGAACCTCTCCGCGTTCCTTCAAAGCCCGCGCGATTTCATGCCGGGAACGGCCATGAGCTATGCGGGCATGCGCCGCGACACCAACCGGGCGAACCTTATCGCTTATCTCAACAGCCAAAGCGACGCGCCGCTCCCGCTTCCCACACCCCCTGCTGCAGCAGAAGACGTCTTGGACGACGCCATGGATCACACCGGCGAAGGCGATGACGGAGGGGCGCACTAGCGTTCCTGCCTCTCGACCCGGCGGCGCGCATCAGACACACTCCGCCTTTGTCTTTAACCGGATGGGCTGATGGCTGCCTACATCCTGCGCCGATTGTTGCTAATGGTCCCGACCATTTTCGGGATCCTGCTCATTAGCTTTACCATTGTGCAGTTCGCGCCGGGCGGGCCCGTGGAGCGCATGATCGCGCAGTTCACCGGCCTCGATGATGGCGCCACCGCGCGCGTCTCCGGCGCGGGCGGCGACCTGGCGGGCGGTGATGAGTTCCTTTCCCGCGGGCTTGAAGCGGGAAGCGGGTCTTCGCGCTATCGCGGCGCGCAAGGACTGGACCCCGCCTTTATTGCCGAGCTTGAAGCGCAATTCGGCCTCGACAGGCCCGCGCACGAACGCTTTTTCATTATGATTGGCGATTACTTGCGTTTCGATTTGGGCGAGAGCTTTTACCGCGACAAATCCGTGATTGGGCTGATCCTTGAAAAAATGCCCGTCTCGATCTCGCTGGGGCTCTGGACCACATTACTCATTTACCTGATCTCGATTCCCTTAGGCATCGCAAAGGCGGTGCGCGACGGGCAGATGTTCGATGTGTGGACCAGCGCCGTCGTGGTTGTCGGTTATGCGGTGCCGGGGTTTTTGTTCGCGGTGCTGCTTATTGTTTTGTTCGCAGGCGGAACGTTTCTTGATCTATTCCCCTTACGGGGAATCGTTTCCGATGATTGGGCCGTGCTCTCGTGGCCCGCGCGGATTGTGGACTATTTCTGGCACATTACCTTGCCCGTACTCGCCATGGTGATCAGCGGCTTTGCCACGGTAACGCTGCTTATGAAAAACTCGTTCCTTGATGAGATCCGTAAACAATATGTGACCACCGCCCGCGCCAAGGGCCTTAGCGAACAGCAAGTGCTCTACGGTCATGTGTTCCGCAATGCCATCATTCTGATCGTCTCGGGCTTTCCCGGCGCCTTCATGCATATCTTCTTTACCGGCTCCATCTTGATCGAAACGATTTTTTCCCTCGACGGGCTGGGGCTGCTCTCGTTTCAATCCATCGTCAACCGCGACTATCCAGTGGTGTTCGGCTCGCTCTATATCTTCTCGCTGATCGGGCTTGTAGTGCATCTCTTTGCGGACATTGCCTACACCTGGGTCGATCCGCGCATCGACTTTGAAGCGCGCGAGGCATGAGGTAATGCGGGACTGGTTCGGCGCAGATCTTTCGCCCATCAACAAGCGGCGCCTCGCAAACTTCCGCGCCAACCGCCGCGGCGCTGTCGCGCTGATCCTTTTTATAGGACTGTTCGGGCTCTCGCTCTTTGCCGAACTGCTCGCCAACGACAAGCCGATCCTTGCCTGGTACGAAGGCGGATTGCTCGCGCCGGTTTTTGTCAGTTATCCCGAAACCAAATTCGGCGGCTTTTTCGAAACCGAAGCGGATTACACCGATCCTTTTGTGCGCGATCTTATCAGCGAGCGTGGTTGGATGGTCTGGCCGCCCATCCGTTATAGCCACGACACCATCATTCGCGACAAGGACGTGCCCGCGCCCGCGCCGCCGGATGCGCAAAACCTTCTTGGTACTGACGATCAGCAGCGCGACGTGCTGGCGCGGGCCATATACGGGTTCCGGCTTTCGGTGCTCTTTGGCTTGACACTGACTCTTGCGTCCGCGTTCATCGGCGTCAGCGCGGGCGCGGTGCAAGGTTATTTCGGTGGTTGGACCGATCTTGTCTTCCAGCGCTTTATCGAGATTTGGACCGCGATCCCCGCGCTTTATGTGATCATTATCGTCTCGTCGGTGCTGATCCCCAGTTTTTTCATTCTGCTTTTTATATTGCTCTTGTTCTCATGGGTGGCGCTGGTGGGCGTGGTGCGCGCGGAATTCCTCCGGGGACGGAACTTTGAATATGTGAAGGCCGCGCGTGCCCTTGGCATGGGCCATGTGCGCGTGATGGCCCGGCACGTGCTACCGAACGCCATGGTGGCGACGCTTACTTTTTTGCCGTTCATCTTGAACGGCTCCATCGCCACGCTCACCTCACTCGATTTTCTCGGCTTCGGCCTGCCGCCGGGGGCGCCGTCGCTGGGCGAGCTCTTGCAGCAAGGCAAGAACAATCTACAGGCCCCGTGGCTCGGCATCACCGCGTTCTTTGTGATCGCCACCATGCTCAGTCTGCTGATTTTCATTGGCGAAGCGGTGCGCGATGCGTTCGATCCGCGCAAAATGCCGGGAGGCGAGGCATGACCGGCGCGCCGCTGCTTGAAGTGAAGGACCTCGCCATCGCCTTTCAGGTGGACGGGGTTCGGGAAACCGTGGTGGAGGGTGTTTCCTTCGCGCTCGAACGGGGCAAGACCTTGGCGCTTGTGGGGGAAAGCGGTTCGGGTAAATCGACAACGGCGCTTTCCGTCCTGCAGCTTCTGCCTTATCCGGCGGCCAGCCACCCCGCGGGTTCCATCAAGTTTCAGGGCCAGGAAATGGTGGGCGCCGATGAAAGCACGCTGCGCGGCGTGCGCGGCAACCGCATTTCCATGATCTTTCAAGAGCCCATGAGTTCGCTCAATCCGCTGCATACCATCGAGCGCCAGGTGGGTGAGATTTTGGAACTCCATCAGGGATTGCCCAGGGCGGCGGCGCGCACGCGCACGCTTGAGCTGCTTCAAAAGGTCGGCCTTCAGGATGCGGAAGACCGCCTGGGCGCCTATCCGCATCAACTATCGGGCGGCCAGCGCCAGCGGGTGATGATTGCCATGGCGCTTGCCAACGAGCCGGACATTCTCATCGCTGATGAGCCCACCACCGCCCTCGATGTGACGATCCAGGCGCAAATCCTTGAATTGCTGGCTGCGCTGCAAGCCGAAATGGGCATGGCCATGCTGCTCATCACTCATGACCTGGGTGTGGTGCGCAAAATGGCACCGCAAGTGTGCGTTATGAAAGACGGGGGGATCGTCGAGCGTGGGGAGACGGCGAAGGTTCTCTCAAACCCGGCTCACGACTACACCAGGCATCTGATCGCGGCGGAACCGAAAGGGGAACCGGCGGCCAAGCCAGACGACGCGGATGTCATGATCGCCGCCGAGGATTTGAAAGTGTGGTTTCCCATGCGTGCGGGGCTTCTGCGCCGCACGGTGGGTCACGTAAAGGCGGTGGACGGGCTGTCATTGGAGCTTAAGGCCGGGCACACGCTTGGGATCGTGGGCGAAAGCGGTTCGGGCAAAACCACCTTGGGCCAGGCGCTGTTGCGGCTTACGGCATCTAAAGGCGCGATCCGGTTTGAAGGTGCCGAGATCGATAGCTTTCGCCCGCGCGCTCTGCGCCCCCTTCGCCGCAAAATGCAAATCGTCTTTCAAGACCCGTTTGGCTCGCTTTCGCCGCGCATGTCCGTGGGCGACATCGTCGCCGAGGGGCTCGATGTGCATGGGCTTGCGCCCGCAAAGGACGAGCGGCGCGCGCGGATTGCTGAGGCCCTTGAAGAAGTGGGGCTGGAGCCTTCCATGATGGACCGCTACCCCCATGAATTTTCCGGCGGCCAGCGCCAGCGCATTGCCATTGCGCGCGCCATGATCCTGAAACCCCGGTTCGTGATGCTGGACGAGCCTACCAGCGCGCTCGATATGTCGGTCCAGGCGCAAATCGTGGAGCTGTTGCGCGATCTGCAGACGCGGCACGGGCTTGCCTATCTCTTTATCAGTCATGATCTCAAAATCGTGCGCGCCCTTGCGGACGATATTATTGTCATGAAGGACGGGCGGGTTGTGGAAGCGGGCCCCGCCGCGCGGGTTTTCGATGCGCCGCGGGATGCTTATACGAAAGCGCTTATGGCCGCCGCCTTTGAGCTTGAAGCGGCCTCGGGCGGCGCGGTAGGGACATAATCAGCCGGCGGTTTTAAGAAGCGTAAGCCGCGGCTCGGCGTCCAGCCGGGCGGCGGCGGCGGTGATCTGGTCCGAAAGGTCGCTCAAATACATGGAGCCCTTGACCGTCCGCTGGATCAGCACGTTGCGCTTGTCCGCCGGATCGCGCTTGCGCTTGACCAGCCCCATAATGGAAAGCGTATCGAGCGCGCGGGTAATCGCCGGTTTTGAAACGTTAAGCCGCCCGGCCATGCCGCGCACCGTATGCGGGGGCGGCGTTAAATAGACCGCAAGCAAAAGCCCAAGCTGGCGCTGGGAGAGGTCATGGCCGTCCTGGCGCACGATGTTCGTCACCACGTCGGACCAAAGGGCCAGCGCTTCGAGGGATTGCAGTTTCATGTTCCGCCTCCACTCCTTGCCGCCGCGAACCCGGGGGCGGCTTATCTCTTACGTCGCTTTGCGCTTTTCTTTTTTATCTTAGCCTTTGATTTGGGCTTTGGCGCGGCGGCAATACCGTAACGTGCTTTGAGCACATGATAAAGCGCGCGAATGGAACAAGCCTCGCCGCTAACGGGCCGTCCGGGTCTTGCGTTCTGGTTCCATGCGTATATGTCGAGATGCGCGAAGGTTTTCGCCTTTTCCACAAAGCGCGAAAGGAAAAGCGCCGCGGTGATCGAGCCGCCAAAGGACCCTGGCGAGATGTGATGGATGTCGGCGATCTTGCTTGAGATATCGCGCATATACCCCTGCCACAGGGGCATGCGCCAAACGGGATCGTAAACCTCCGTGCCCGCCGCGATCACTTCCTGCGCGAACCCGTCATCATCGGTGTAAAAGGCGGGCAGCTCGGGCCCTAGCGCCACGCGCGCCGCGCCCGTAAGCGTGGCGAGGTCGATCATAAGCTCCGGCGTTTCTTCGTCACCAAGGGACAGCGCGTCAGCCAGCACCAGGCGCCCTTCCGCATCGGTGTTGCCGATCTCAACCGTAAGGCCCTTGTGGCTCTGCAAGACATCGCCCGGACGGTAGGCATTGCCCGCAACGGAGTTTTCGACCGCGGGGATAAGAACGCGCAAGCGCACGTCGATGCGCGCTTCCATGATGAGTTGCGCAAGACCCAGGACATTGGCCGACCCGCCCATGTCCTTTTTCATCATGGCCATGCTGGAACCGGGCTTGAGGTTAAGCCCACCGGTGTCGAAACAAACCCCTTTGCCCACCAGCGTTACCTTGGGCGCGCTTGCCCGGCCCCAGGTAAAATCAATCAGCCGCGGCGCCCGCGTCGAGGCCTTGCCCACCGCATGGATCATGGGGAAGGTCTTTTCCAACGCCGCGCCTTTGGTGACCGTGATCTTGGCACCTTGAGCTTTGGCAAGCTCCCGCGCGGCGGCTTCAAGTTCCCCGGGACCCAAATCGTTTGCCGGGGTGTTGATAAGGTCGCGGGTCAGGCTCACCGCGCGGGCGATACGCCCGGCTTCCTCGGCAATCTCTTTGCTTGAGACGACCAGCTTCGCGCGCGGGGGCTTTTTCTTGGTGTAGCGGCCGAAGCGGTATCCACCGATGGCCCAGGCAAAGGCGGTTTCAAGTTCGCTTGCGGGCGGCACCGGCCCGGTCAGCCAATAGGTGCCGGGGGGAAGTTTTTCGGCAAGTGTTGCCGCGGCGAAGGGCTCTTCGCCTTTGCCGAGGCCGAACAGGTAACCGCCGATTTCGCCCTTGCTGCGGGGAAGGGCGAGGATCTTGCCCGCGCGCGCGGCAAAGCCGCCCGCCTTGGCCCAATGGGCGTCGTTCGCCGGCAGTGCGTTCAGGGTTTTGCTGAGGTCCTTCGCCAGCACGGGCCGGACGGAAATGGCACTCTTGCCGGGGCGGGTCGTAAGACGGTCGGACACCTCGCAGCTCCTTTCGCTTGCGGCATGGGGTCAATGAAATCCCGATTCGGGCGGGCTAGTCTTCGGTCAGCAGTCCTGCTTCAAGATAGTATTGTTCCGCCCCGCGATGAAAAGGGATGGGGACGCCTTCAATGGCGTCGCGCGGGCCCAGGAAGCGCGCCTGTTCGGGTCCTGCTTCGAGAAGCGGCCGGTTGTCCGGGTTCCAAAGCGCCCGCGTGACCTGGTACACCAGCTCAAACGGTGCATCGTCGCGGACGATCCACAAGGCGGTGACCCCGATCGTGCGCACTTCCGGGATGTCGAGATAGGTCTCGTCTGGAATGACCGCCGCGGTGAGATAAGGCTCGCGGGCGATCAACCCGTTTACTTCCGGCCCTTCAACGGGAACAAGATCGACAAGATTGAGATTGGTGAGGTCTTGCACCGCGCGCACGGGGGTTCCGGCCACGTAGAAAAATGCGTCGATCTCCCGCGCCAAGAGCATCTCGGCTGCCTGTTCCGCGCTTTCGTGGACGAGGGTTGTGTTCGCTTCGGAAAGGCCGAAGGCGGAAAGCACCCGTGTCGCCACGCCGTAAGTGCCGGACCCGCGCCGGTCGATGGAAACGCGGCGGCCGCGCAAATCATCAATTGATTCAATCTGCGAGCCGCGCATGACCACGAAATGAAGCGACTCGCCATAGAGCCCGGAAACCGCGCGAAGGTCCGTGTACGGCGTCTCGAAGGGGGGCTCGCCATTATAGGCCTGGCTGACCACATCGGACTGGGCGAACGCGCTTGCGGACAGCCCGTCATGCACCGCTTCGATGTTGCTGACCGACCCTTCCGCCGCCTGCACCGCGGGAGTTAGGCCGGGGGGGCCGCAGCGGGTTTCTTCCTCGCAACGCACCGAACCCGCCGGGTGGGCGATGATCGACGCAATCACATTGCCCAAGGGGTAGTACGTCCCGGTGACCGAGCCGGTGGCGATCTCGAAGAAAACGCCTTCCGCAATGTCGAGAGAATCGTCAGACGGCTGTGCGGTGATCCAGAAAACTCCGGCCAGCAGCGCAGCCGCCCCGGTTACGACGCTGCCCACCGCCACCACCAATCCGCTGGGGCCCTGCAGCCAAGCGCGGAACCCCCTTGTCAGGGCAAAAAACCACTGCCACGCGCCACCGGATTGGAGCTTCATGGTCCGACTATACCCATTGCGCGGGCCCTGAAAAGGTGATCGCGGCCGCAAACCCCAGGGTGGCTGCGGCCCCAAGCGGTTAAGAATTTCTTGAGACGGCGCTGTGAGACTTTGCCAACGAATCTTCTCGACAGCCCTTGAAGGAGGACGGCTCACCATGCCCGCCATGTCATTCAAAAGGCCGGTTTCCGTGATCGCGCTCATTGCCGCCGCGGCGCTTGCGGGGTGCGAGACCACGGGCACGGGAAGCGCCGCGGGCGCCTCGCCCGCCCGCTCGATGGTCAATGACCTGCCGGATGCGCCCCTTGGCGATGACCCGGTTTCCCAGGCGACCTATTGGGGTGCGCGCTACGAAGCCAATCCGGGAAACAGCGATCTGGCGGTGCGGTTTTCCAAGGCCTTGCGCGGCATGGGATCGCTCAACGAAGCAGGATCGCTCATGGCCCGCACGATGCTGGAACACCCCAGCGACGTGGGCGTTCTGACCGAGTATTCGCGCGTGATGCTATCGGCGCGGCAAGGGGGGGACGCGCTTGGGCCCATCGCACAGGCGATTTCCCGCGAGCCTGATAACTGGGAGCTTCATTCCCTTGAAGGCGTTGCCTACGATCAAGTTGGTGATTTTGCCAATGCGACCCAGAGCTATGAACGGGCATTGGCTGCCTCTCCCAACAATCCCAACGTGCTCAACAATTATGGGCTCTCGCGCGCCCTTGCGGGCGATCCGGAAGGCGCGGAAATGCTGTTGAGAGCGGCGGTCGCGGAGCCCGGCGCCACCATGCAGATGCGGCAGAACCTGGCGCTGGTGCTCGGCGTTCAAGGAAAGTTCGACGAGGCGGGGCGCGTTTCCCGCGCCGATCTTCCCCCCGAAGCGGTGGAAAACAACGTGGCTTATTACCGGGCCATGCTGACTCAGCCTTCGGCTTGGAACGAACTGGAAGACGGCGAAGACGCGGGCAACGAAGATGCTGGCGGCGAAGAGGCCACGCCCTAACTTCCAAAATCATCTACGAACAAAAAAGGCGCCGCTCCAGATAAAAGAGCGGCGCCTTTTCTTTGTGACGTGTTGGTCCGTTTACTGGGTGTCGAAGAAACGGATCGCCGCCGGTCCCAGGATGACCAGGAACAGGACCGGCAGGAAGAAGACGATCATGGGCACGGTCAACTGTGCGGGCAGGGCGGCCGCTTTCTTCTCGGCGACCTGCATGCGCATGGCGCGGTTTTCATCGGCCATGACGCGCAGCGCTTGGCCGATGGGCGTTCCGTACCGTTCGGCCTGAATAAGCGACGTGGTCACTGCTTTCACGCCCGGCAAGTCCGTGCGCTGAGCAAGGTTCTCATAAGCCTGGCTGCGGTCTTGCAGGAATGACAACTCCGCCGTTACCAGACCCATTTCTTCGGCCAGTTCCGGCGATTGGGTGCCCACTTCCGCCGCCACGCGGCTGAACCCGGCTTCGATGGACATGCCCGACTCAACGCAAATGAGCAGAAGGTCGAGCGCGTCAGGAAAGGCGCGCTGGATCGATTGCTGGCGCCGTTCCACCATGTTCCGCAGAATAATGGTCGGCAGATAGTATCCGGCGGCAAAGGTTCCCAGCGGGATGGCGAACTTGACCACCGGCAACATCTCGGTTTGCACCAGCACGAAAGAATAAAGCGCGCCGACCGCGGCCAGGATGATCGGACCCACCAGCCGTATGAACAGGTAGGTGATGTATGGCCCTTGCCCGCGCAGCCCCGCCATGGCGAGGGTTTTGCGCGTGCCCGGCGCGTCCATCAGTTTCTCAAGATTGATCCGGTCGGCCAGTTGTTCGCGAAGGCCTTCGCTGTTCATGCGAATGCTTCTCTTGCGCTCGGCGTTCATAAGCGCCTCACGGCTTTTAAGGCGCAGTTCCTCGCGCCGCGACGCAACGGACTTGAGCCGCGCGTTCAGCCTGTTGCCTTGAAAAAGCGGCAGGGTGAAGGTCAGCACCGTGGCGAACACGGCCGCCGCCGTGAACAAAACGGCGTAGAACTCAGGGTCCGTCAGAAGTTGAATGATGCCATACATAGTTCGTCCGCCCCAGCCTAGAAGTCGAAGTTGATCATCTTCTTCATCACCAGAATGCCCAGCGCCATCCAGCAAGCGCCCGCAATCAGGATGATGTTGCCGATCTGCTCATTGAACAGGACGGTGATGTAAGACGGCGTCGAAACATAGATGAGCGCCATCACGCCCGGCGGCAGCGAGCCGATAATGCCCGCCGACGCTTTTGCTTCCGACGACATGGCTTGAATCTTGCCGCGCATCAGTTTGCGTTCGCGCAAGACATTCGAAAGGTTACCCAGCGCCTCGGAGAGATTACCGCCCGACTTTTGCTGGATCGCCAGCACAATGACGAAAAAGTTCACTTCCGGCACCGGCATGCGCTCGTACATGCCCATCAGGCCTTCTTCCAGCGTGACGCCGACGCGGGCGCCTTCCACAACCCGGCGGAACTCGCCGCCGACCGGGTCGGGGCTTTCGCGGGCGACGATGTTGAGGCATTCCGAAAGCGGCAGACCGGCCTTCACGCCGCGAACAATCACATCGAGCGCGTTTGCGAACTCGAGCAAAAACACCTTTTGACGGCGGGTTCTGAGATAGCCGAGCAGCCAGCGCGGCAAACCGAACGCCGCCGCAAGCGCGCCGGCAATGGCAACGGTCCAATGAAGACCGCTCATGGCAAGAGAGAAGTAGCCGATGATGCCAAAGGCGCCCGAGCCGAGCCAGAACACAAGAGGAGAGAACTTAAGGCCCGCTTGCTCAATGCGCGTGCGCAGGGAGATTCTTGCCCGCTCTTCCTTTTGCCGCTCTTCCAGCTCTTTAAGCGTTTTTTGAACCGTCTTGCGCCGGTCGCGTTCCTTTTGCTGGGCATTTGATTCCCGCGTGGAAGCCGCCGTGCCCTGCTTGATGTTCTGGAAGCGCTTCTTTGCTACGGCGTTGGTGTTGCTCGTGCCCACAAAGGCATAGCCGACGCCCGCCACGGTCACCAGCGCAAGGATGGGCAATAGGATCAGGATTACCGTTGAAGACATGAACGTCAGAACTCCTCGTTCAACCGGTCAAGCGCATTTGCCAGTTTGCCATGGAGATTGAAGTAACGGGCCCGGTCCCAGAACGCAGGGCGGGCGATCCCGGTGCCGCGGTGATGGCCGCGGATTTTGCCGTTATCCTCGCCCTCCAGCTCATAGAGCATAAGGTCTTGCGTAATGATCACGTCGCCTTCCTGGCCTAGCACCTCGGTGATGTGGGTAATGCGGCGCGAGCCGTCGCGCATGCGTTCGGCTTGGATGATCACGTCGATTGACCCGCAGATCATTTCGCGGATGGTCTTGGAGGGCAGGTTGAACCCGCCCATGGTGATCATGCTTTCAAGGCGCGACATGGCCTCGCGGGGTGAGTTCGCGTGCAGCGTGCCCATGGAACCGTCATGGCCAGTATTCATGGCCTGCAGCAGGTCAAAGGCCTCCGGTCCGCGCACCTCGCCCACCACAATGCGCTCAGGCCGCATCCGCAGGCAGTTCCGCACAAGGTCCCGCATGGTGATCTCGCCGAACCCTTCGATGTTGGGCGGACGGGTTTCAAGGCGCACCACGTGGGGCTGTTGCAGCTGCAGCTCGGCGGCGTCCTCGCAGGTGATGATCCGCTCGGTGACGTCGATAAACCCGGTCATGCAGTTCAGAAGCGTCGTCTTACCGGAACCGGTTCCGCCGGAAATCAGAACGTTGCAGCGCGACGCGCCCATAATGCCCAGGATATCCGCCCCGGCCTCATTGATGGAGCCGTAATTGACGAAGTCCTTCAGGGTCAGCTTGTCGCGCTTGAACTTCCGGATGGTGAGCGAAGGCCCGTCGATGGACAGCGGCGGGGCAATCACGTTGACGCGGCTGCCATCCTGCAAGCGGGCGTCACAGATCGGCGCCGATTCATCGACGCGGCGGCCCACCTGGCTCACGATCCGCTGGCAGATATTCATAAGCTGCGTGTTGTCGCGGAAGCGGATGGGGGTCAGCTCGACCTTGCCTTCCACTTCGATAAAGACGCGGCCCGCGCCATTGACCATAATGTCCGCGATGTCGTCCCGCGCCAGCAGTGGCTCGAGCGGGCCATAGCCCAGCACGTCATTACAGATGTCCTCAAGCAGGTTTTCCTGCTCGGAGATGGACATGACGACATTCTTGAGCTGAATGATCTCGGTGACGATGTCGCGAATTTCGTCACGGGCACTCTTTTGATCGAGTTGGGCAAGCTGGCCCAGATCGATGGTGTCGATCAGTGCGGCGAAGATCGATTGCTTGACAGCATAGTAATCGTCCGACCGCGTCGCCGCGGACGCGCTTTTGGGCGCGTTCTTGGCGACCGCTTCCGGAGCCGGCATCTTCGGCTTCTTGTTCTCCGAAGGTGCTTCCGACACACCCGTAAGCTCCGCCGGGGCCGCCTTGGCGGCGGCATCGGCGGTTACGGTTTGCGGCGCACCTTGTCCCCGTTTCCCAAACACCTTAGCCCTTTCTACCCACGAGTCTGGTCAGGACGTTTTTCTTTTGTTTTCCTGGAACCTTACGGCCTGTGAGTTGCTGTGCGAGTTCACGCAGTTCTTCGGTCGGCTTTCCGTCGGCTTTTAACTCGCCGATCATTTGGCCGTTATTGGCAGCCGTACCGAACAACATGGCATCGAACGGAACGGCCGCTGAAATGTCGCGGCCAACGGCGTCTGCGAAATCCTTGGAGGTGATCTCCGGACGCTTCGGCAAACCGCATTGGTTCAAAACGATCCGCGGCGGCGCGTCATTGGGGCGGGCCAGCACCAGCAGGTCCGCAAGGTTTTTGGTGTTGCGCAGGCCCGCCAGATCCGGCGAGGTCACCAGCACCACTTCATCGGCGGCCACCAGCACTTGCCGGGACCAGGCCGACCACACGTGGGGCAGGTCGACAATCACCACGGGGCACGACTGGCGCACCACATCAAGCACCGACTCATAGGCGCCCGGATCGAGATCCATCTCGCGGTCGAGGGCTGCAGGCGCCGCAAGCACGTTCAGATGGTCCGTGCACTTGGCGAGCAGACGGTCCAAAAGCACGTCGTCGAGACGTTCGGGCGAGGCGAGGGCGTCGGAGACGCCTTGCAAAGGCTCTTGATTGAAGTCGAGACCCGCGGTGCCGAAGGCAACATCGAAGTCAACGATGGTGACGTCGTCTTCGACTTCCTCGGAGATCAGCCAGCCCACATTGTGCGCAACAGTGCTCGCGCCCGCGCCGCCTTTGGTTCCGGCAAAGACGATGACCTTGCCGATCGGCCCCGCGTTGGGGTCCACATAAAGCGAGGACACCGATTCGATGAACTGAAGCGGCGAAAACGGTGTGATCAGGTAATCGCTCACGCCCGCGCGCATCAGCTCCCGATAGAGCGCGATGTCATTGTTCGACCCGATGACGATCACCTTGGTCGAGGCGTCGCAGCTTTCCGCAAGCCGCTCCAGCCCGTTCAAAATGTCCGTCGTGGCGTCAAGGTCTTCAACCACGATCAGGTTCGGCGTGGCGCGGCTGCTGTAATGCTCGATGGCCGCGTCGATACCGCCCATGTAGATGGTGGTGTGCGTCCGTGCGAGCCGGCGGTCTTCAGCGGCCCGCTGGATCGTCGATCCGGTATCCGGGTTATCGCAGAAGCAATCGATGCTGATCCGCGGAACCGGACGCACCTGCACAGTTTCAGTGCGCGGTTGTTCCACGGGCCCCGCCACCTCGGCGGTCAGCGAAGCAGCGCGCTCCGCCACACTACCTTCGTCGCTAACGCCGTCTTCTTCTTCCGGTGTCAGATTTTCTGCTTGTTCGGCCATCTCAGCCACTCCTCTGACTACTGAACGTCTTCTGCAACAGATGCGTCATCCGCACCTGAACGAACGGTGTTGGTATCGCGCCCGCTGCGGTAGCGGCCGAGCATTTCCGACCGCTGCGCGGCGTTTGCCGGGGTCATGTCCCGCGGGCCAACCAGGTCGGCCGGCTCGGACACCATGGCCGCCAGATTGTTTTGCGTGGCGCAGCCCCAGTTGGGCGTCGGATTGCCGTTGTAGCGGCGGGTGTAGCTTTCGCTCCAATCGCCGCAAGGCGCGGCTTCGGCCTGATAACGCCGGAAGCTGAGCACGAGCGGCGCCCAGGCCGGGTTTTCGTTCGTGTGATAGGCCTGCGAGGCCACATCATCGGGGTGCAGGCCTTCTTCGGTTAGCACCGCGTGAACATCGGCCATCACTTGCGTTGCCGCCATGGCGTTCGGCGTTTCCGACGGCACCATGATGACCATGGGCCCGTGACCGCGCGTGCGGTAAGCCGCCGCAAAGGCACGCAGGCGCGTCTCATCGACCCGCAACAGCGCCACTGATTGCGGATTGACCGAGATTTGCATTTCCGCCTCGGTCGCCCGCACGGTGATGGGGTGACGTTCCTCGTACTGCATGATCAGGTTGGGATCCGTCGTTCCACGCATGGTCCCGCAGCCCGCCATTGCGGCCAAGGCGATGCAGGTTGCGCTCAGCGCGATGTGTTTCATCTTAGTCATGGCCTTACTCCACAATGTATCCAACGGGACCTTGAAGACGGCGGCCCTCGGCCCCTTCACCCACCGCATAGGTGGCGTTCAGGCGGCCCAGGAACGTTGAGTCAACGGGATTTGCCGGCACGTAGCCGAGATCCGGCGTGGCAAGCTCGCTCATCGCCGTGGGGTCAACGAGGTAGGGCGTTACGATGATCACCAGTTCGGTCTCATCGTTCTGGTAGTCCTCTGACCGGAACAGCGCGCCAAGCACGGGCGTGTCCTTCACAAAGGGGACGCCGTCCATGTTGCGGCGGGTTGAGTCCTGCAGAAGGCCCGCGATCACCAGGCTGCCGCCCGAAGGCAGCTCGACCGTAGTTTCCGCGCGCCGCACCGTGAGGCCCGGAATGGTCGCCAGATCGTTGATCTGCAAGGCACCGTCGGTCGAAAGGTCCGACACTTCGGTGTTGATATGCAGCGAAATGCGGCCCTCGTCGAGCACCACCGGGGTAAAGCCAAGGCCGACACCGAAGGGCTTGAACTCGATGGTCGCGTTGCCTTCGGAATCGCGGCCCGTGGCAACCGGGAACTCACCACCGGCGAGGAAGTTTGCGCTTTCCCCTGAGATGGCGGTCAAGTTCGGTTCGGCCAGGGTACGGATCAACCCGTTGCGCTCAAAGGCGCGCAGCGAGCCATCAAGATAATCCCCGTTCGACGACCAGCGGAACGTCCGGTCCGGCGATGCGGGAGTGCCCAGGCCGCCCAAAATGGAGCCCGCCACCGAAAACGGATTGGACGTGACCGGCGAGAAGGCGACGTTGCCGGCGCTAAACGACGCGGCAAGGTCCACGCCCAATTGACGCGCCAGGCTGCGCTGCATTTCCACAACGCGGACCTGAAGCTGAACCTGCTCATTGGCTTCGATGCTGAGCATGTTCAGGACCGAGTCCGGGTTGCCGACAAAACGGCCCGCCAGATCGCGCGCCTGATCGGCGGCGACCGCGTTGGGCACGAACCCGGTCAGCACCAGGTTGTCGTTGATGGCGTCCACTTGAATGCGTGCATCGGGCAGCAGCTCCGCATAAAGATTATTGAGCGGGGTGAGATCGCGTTCCACCTGGATTTCGAGATCCAGCAATTGCCGGCCCCGCGCATCGAAGAAGAACGCGTTTGTTTGGCCCACGGCCTTGCCCATCAGATAGGTGCGGCGCGGGGTCCGAACGATGGCGTCGACGATTTCCGGGTTGGTGACCAGAATGTCGGCCGCGTCCACCGGCAACTCGACGATTACCGACTTGTTGTGCGGTATGGTGATCATACGCGCCATGTGCCCGGAACCGGCTTCGTGAATGGTCACGAACATCTGGTTCTCCAGGGCTACGGCCGGAGGGGCGATCATAAGCCCCAGCGCGATGCTTGCGAAAAGCGCTTTGGCTTTTGTGTTGAAGTTGAACCGGCTCATCGTCCGCCCCCTTCGACCCGAACGCGGGTCTCCTGTCCATTGCGTACAACCGTGATTTGGTTCGAGCGCTGCTCGTCGGCAGACGCCACGACATCCGCAAGCTGGTTTTGCGTCTCCGCCGCGTTTGCATCGGCAAAGCTGCGCAGCGCGAGTGAAACGTCACCGACCGCTTGCGCGAGCGCCAGCGTTTCGGCCTGGCCGGGCGTCAACTCCAGCGTGATGGTGTCGCCCACCAGCGCGCCGCCGGAGACGTCTTCGGAAAAGATCTGGTCAATCGCCAGGACACGCACGTTGTAAAGCACCGTCTCGCTGACGTAGGAGCGGCTGCTGCGGTCGATGCCGACCTCGCGGGTGACCACCACATCAACGCGGTCGCCGGGCAGGATAAAGCCGCCCGCCGAGTTCTCGTCCGAAACCGATACCGCCATGGCTCGCATGCCCGGCGAGACCAGCGCGGCCATCAGGCCCGCTTCGCCTGGCTTAACCAGCGCGTCGGGAAGGATGGGCTCACCGCCGCCGAACCTGCGGCGTGCGATGCTGCCTTGAAGGTCCGAGCGGGCGTTGGGCTGCGCGGTTTGCGTAACCTGGCCCGGGGCCACCGCATCAACCGGCCAGTCCTGCCAGCGCAGAGCGCCGGCGTTTACCGTATCGCCCGGCATGATGACCCCGCTGGCGACCAGAACACCGGTGGTCTCGATAACGGGGCCGGCGTCAACGGTCTGCTGCTCGTTCTCGAGCACGAGACCCCGCACCAGATAGGCTGCGACGCCGGCAGCGACCAGCGCGAGTCCCAAAATGGATATGCGTATTGCGTTCATCGGGTAGGTCTCCCCCTGTTTGCCGCCATTCCCTGGTTGCCCTTGGGATGAGCATGCACAAAGTGAATCAAATTAGTCTTAACGCGAGCGACCCCCGCCCGGGTTTTTCCGGACGGGGGCGCGCAATTCGTTACCATTTTGTTAATCCGTATGCGTCGGACCCTTAGCTCATGTGGCGAGCGCCTGGCTCAGGGTCATGAAAGGAAGGGCGTAGAGCGCCCCGGCGGAAAGCGCGACGCCATAAGGAATGCCTGCTTCATGATCGTGAAGTCGTGCGATCCAGGGCTGCGCCGCGAAAAACTCAGGCAAAGGCAGCTTGCGGAAGAAGATCAGCGCCATGGTGAGCGCGCCGCCGAACAGCGCTGCTGCCAGCACGAAGATCCATACGGCCGTCGGGCCGGCCCAAAGGGCCGCCGCGGCCACCAGCTTGGCATCGCCGCCGCCAAGCCATCCAAAGGCGAAAAACATCATGCCCATGCCAAGGGCAAAGATGCCGACGCCTAGATGGACGATTATTACGATGGGTTCGATACCCGCCCAAAGAGCAACGGGCAAAAAGAAAAGCGCGATCACGCTGGTCAGCCAGTTTGGAATAGTAAACCGGGTGATGTCCGTAAAGGCTGCAACGAGAAACGCTGCTGGCAGTATCCAAAAGACGGCAATTTCAGCCATCGGTCATCCCCCCGAAATGTTCCCAAGATCGCTAGGCGGGACCTCAACACAAATATGTTTCCGGGTGGTTAGTACCCGACCTCGGGGCCGTTGCCCCGGCCCCGGACATAAGCGCCCGGGACCGGGGAACGGCGCCGCGAGTAAGTCGGCTTATTAGGACATCTCGTCGGCGACTGACTGGAACGTAGCCGTAAGGTTCGTTCCGAGGGTCGTCAGCACACCGATGATGGCCACTGCGATGCCCGCGGCGATGAGACCATACTCAATCGCCGTGGCACCAGATTCGTCTTTCACAAAGCGAGAAACGAAGGTCATGGTCAGTACTCCCATTCTTTACTCATCAGCACCTACCCGCGCCGGGGTCACGAGACGCATCCCGTCGCGAATGAGGCCATCATGGAGGAGAGGTCTTACGATCAGGTTAAAAGAGGGAGTAGGTCAGGTATTTCCAAGAAGTGAGGTATGTAAATTAGGTATAGATTTTAATTAAACCTCAAATAAAACTTAAATCAAATTTTATGGAAATGGCCCGACAAGCGCAGGTTTGTAGGCTTTCTGTGAGTCCCTTGGGCGCCCCGGACCAAGTTTATTTTCGCCGCGGTCATCATTTCTCAATCCCCAGGGGTTTCGTTGAGAGGACATTTACATCTTGCTGCCATGATGGCGCGCGTATGAAACCCGCGCTTCGGGGGAGAAGACTATGAAGCTGAAATTTCTGGGATTTACGGCGCTTATGTCCGTACTGGCCTTGCCGGCCTATGCGGCGCAGATGAACGTGCCGATGAATGAATCAAGCGTCGTGATCGTTGAGGGCGAGCCCGATGCGATTATCGTCGGCAATCCCATGGTGGCGGACGTCACTATGGTCAATGGTCACACTTTGGTCGTTCATGGGCGCCTTTTTGGCAATACGGACGTGACCGTTCTCGACGAGGACGGCCAAGAGCTTTTGACCGTATCGGTCAGCGTCACCGATCAATGGCGGGGCGGCTTGGCGGTTCACATGGGCAGCCCCAACCAGAACGTCCGGGCCGGATCGGTCAATTATGTGTGCAACCCGCGCTGCGTTCGTGCGCTGCATCCGGGGGATGAAACGACCGCCGCCGATAACTTTGCCGGCCAGTCGGGCGCTTGGCAGGACCTGACCGAGCGGGGCATGAGCATCGGCGACGAAGGCCAACGGTAAGAAGGCGAGCGACAAAGCCAAGGCTCACAAGACCTATAAGCTGATCAACAAAAAGGGCTCCCCGCGGGGAGCCCTTTTCATTTGCCGTGTTTCCTTAGTCTGTCTTTGTGGCCAGCTTCTTTAGAATGCGGTCCTTGAGCTTGGCTTTTTGCTTACTGACGCCTGTCGCTTATTGGCTCAGGCGCAGGTTCGACAGATCGCGGCCGATCGTGACGAAGACGTTCTGCAGGTCCGCGTTCGACGGCGAGTTGAAGTAGAGGTCAGGCGAGGTGGCGCAATTGCGGAACAGGTCCGAAAGGGTCGAATTGTTCACCTGGAAGGTAATGGTGTAGAGCCGAATACCTTCCGCCTTGACGTTTTCGCACAGCTCCGCCACCCGGTCATTCACCACTTGCGGGCCCACCCAGGGGCTCGTGGTGCCGAGCCGGTTCATGGCCACATAACCGTAGCCGCCATAGTCCGACCGGTTATGCGAAGAGCTCTGACAGCAAAGCGTGTTCACGCCGTCCGTCAGCAGAATAAGCGCTTTCTGTGTCGTGGGGTCGTTATAGGCGGCGCCTTCGGTAAACGGCTCGCCGGGCGAAAGCACGCGCCAGCCCCAGGAAAGGCCATGGGCGATATTGGTCCCTGAATATTGCCAGGGCTCCATGTTACCGATCTCGGCAAGCAGATGATCGCGGTCATTGGTCAGGGGGACCAACGGGTCCGGGCAACTCATGTTCGGGCCGCGGGTATATTGCGGCACTTCATCAATGTCCGCGTTGCTGCCGTCATATTTGTCGAGGTTTCTCTGGATTTCTGCGTCGGAGAGGCTGCCGCCACCGCCACCACCACCGCCGCCGCCGCCGCCGCCGCCGCCGCCGCCACCATCTTCATCGTCATCATCATCGTCGTCATCGTCGTCCCCGCCACCGCCGGAGCTGATGTTGTCGTTCAGATAGTCGTTATTGTAGCGCCAATTGTTGTCGGGCTCGTCGGGCCAGAAGTAAGGTACGAACAAGGTGTCGGGATTGCCCGCGCTGGGGGGCGTATCGAGCACGTCGTAAGGCGCCGCGCGCATCTCCACACAGCCCCGCCATTGCGCATTGCCGATGCGGTCGAAGAGATCCAGATGGCTGACGCGCTGGCCGGCTTCCAGGTCGAAATTCTCGCCATGGTGCTCGGCTTCCGCATCGACATCGATCCAACTCATGTCGAAACTGCTGTCCGCCATGATATTGACGCCCGTGACAAAGGGCACCAGGGATCCGCGCACCTGGGGCGGGTTCGGGTCATCTCCAAACAGAATGTTAATGAGGTCCGTTGCCGCCGTGCGCAGGGCACCGATTTTATTGTTGGACGCCATGGACCCCGTATTGTCGAGCACCAGTGCCACTTCAAGGCCCGTGGATTCGCGCGTGATCTGATTACTCACGCCCACATCGACGCTATCGATGTGGACGATCTGCAAAATGCTGGTCGGCACGTTGGCCGTCGCGCTCATGGTAATGACTTCGTTCGTGATCGAGAAGTTAAGCGTTCCCACAACACCCAGAGCATCTTCTGGGTAATTGGCGTCGAAGAAGTCCTGCGCGAGTTGTTCCATATCTTCTTCGCTTAGTTCCGTCGCGCCGCCCACGGCCAGTCCCGCGGCATCGAGCGCTTCGGCAAGGCGCGCCCGCACGATCAAGGCGCGCGAGGCATCGATCGCCGCGCCTGTCGAAACAACAAGGGGGATGAGCGATAACCCAAAGATCATCGCGGTGTTGCCTCCGGTGGCTTTCCAGAAGCGTTTCAGCCCATCCAGCATTCCTGCAAAAAACTTGTACACAGCGCCCTCTCTCAGACACGTTACCCCCATTGCGCACCGACTACATTTTGTACCGGAGGGGTTTAACGCCGGATTAGGGCGACGATTCAAATTTGAACTAAATTCTCAAAACGCCGGGACTAGTTAACAAGTTTACCAAGTCTCTTTGCGAAGTCTTTACGCCGCCAGGTGCAATCTGCTGCGGTAAAGACCGCAAAAAGGGTTGAGCGTTATGTTGCGCCTTTCTTTGAAGAGATTGTTTGACCGGTTCCGCAAAAACACGTCCGGATCAACCGCGATTGAGTTCGCGATGATTGTGGGACCGTTCTTTGCACTGATCTTTGCGGTTGTTGAATCGACAATGATTTTCTTTGCCTCTGTTACACTTGAAAACGGTTTGCTTGAGACTTCGCGCCTTATTCGCACGGGCCAGGCACAGCAAGCCGCGATGACCGGTGCCCAGTTCAAGGACGAGCTTTGCGACCGCATCGACATGATGCTCGATTGCGATTCATTGACGGTCGAAGTGCAAACGTTCGACGAGTTCGGCTCGGTTGCGTTCGCAAATCCCATCAACGAAGACGGTGAGTTTACCATCGACCCGGCTTTCGACGCCGGCGGCGGCGGCGATATTGTCCTGGTTCGCACATTCTATAGCTGGAACGTGTTTACGCCGGGCGTGGGATTTGTGATGGCGAACATGAATGGTGGGACGCAACGGCTTCTTTCGGCCAGCACGGCTTTCCGGAACGAGCCGTTCGGCAGTGCCCTCGGCAATTGACAGAGGCGGGATCAGCCATGTTTTTCAAACGATTTAAAAAAGCGCAAGGCGGCATCGCGGCGGTGGAGTTCGCGCTCATCGCGCCGATTATGATCGTGCTCTTCTTTGCGAGCGTTGAAGTTTCCAACATTCTGATTATCGACCGGAAAGTGACGACCGTCACCAGCGCGGTGGCCGACCTGGTCGCGCAGGATGTCGAACTGACCGACAGCGAAATGGAAGACATCTATGCGGTGGCGACCGCGTTGCTGCAGCCGTTTCCCTCGGACGATTTCTCGGTGACGGTGGTCAGCGTGATCGACAATGGCGGCACCACGGAAATCGATTGGACCGACACCTTCAACGGCGGCGCGGGTAGCTTCACCGTTGGGGATTTGCCCGAAGGGATCTTGACCACGAACGCCAGCGTCGTGGTCGTGGACGTGCGCTATGTTCACTCGACCCTGGTTGGGTATTTTCTCACCGATGAAGTGGAATTGACCGACCGCTTCTTCGCGCGGCCCCGCCGCGTGCCGATGGTTGAACGCATCAGCTGACGCGCAGCCATCACCGCTATTCTTTCAGGTGCCTTGCAGAAAAGTGCTACCCATCCGGCTCATCAAGCGCCGTGCTGTCCGCAAGGACGCTTGCTGTGACAAGCGGTCAGTATACTGACCGGTGAGTAGAATCTACGGCTGTATGATGGCCAGCGGCTGGCGCATCCTCGGGGCTTTATCTGCGCAAGCGGACCATGCTGCCGCCGCCGGAACTGCTGGAGCCACCACCCGGGCACTGTGAAAAGTCGGCGTCGAGATTCAACGTACTGTTTTGTTCAAACAAGATCCGGTGGGCAATGATCCGTGTACACCCTCCCATTGGGGAAATTGCACCGTTGCTGTTGAGTTCAAGGTTGCCTTCAGGAAGGTAGATGGCGCCGAGCAGGTCGCTTACGTTATTACTTTCTATCTTGTGTGTCCCGCCATAGTTTCTGTCTTGAAAAAATACCACGCCTTCTAGGGGCCCGGATGAGGGGGCGGTGAAGTCAACTATGGCGTTGCTGGTGAATTCCAGACGGCCGCTCCCGCCCGTCAGAAAGAAGCCGACGCCAACGCCGGAAGCGGTCGAGTTTTGCTCGATGACGAGCTTGCCATTTTTGATGATGTAGATGCCCGGATTGAAGGTAACGTTCGAATTGCTCCTGATCCTGAGGCCGCCGCAGTAAACACCCGGGGACAGCGTTGTGTTTTCCTCCTCGAAGGTCAGGTTATTGTAGTCACAGCCGCCATAAAGCGGTTCCGTGAGATGGGCGAAGGGATCGACTACAGGAGGGCAGCCATTTTCAGGCGCAGGATTTATCGTGCTGTTTTCGCTGGTAAAGGTGCCGCCGACAACGCACACGCGTTCGGCATCAAGAATCGCGCTGTTGCTCTCGGCATAGAGCGCCCGTCCGTGGTTTGAGTTCACGACGATCTCACAGCCGTTTACTTGTATCTCGGCATTTGAGTCGAGCCACAGCGCTTTTGAGCCATTGGGATCGAGCGCCGTTATGCAGGCGGGCGATCCCGGCGAGGTTGTGGCGATGGCGGTCGTCGAGACATCGAATTGGTCGCGGCCAAGAACTACGCCCAAAAATGACGGAATCGCATTGCCCTTTTGCCCGGTGAGCGATGCGGTCACCTCGACCGCCTCGCCCGAGCTGTCTTCGGTAAAGGTCGCGGTGCTTTGATCCCAACTGCCGAACCGCACATCCGCCGCCTCAACCGCACCGGTGAACCGTGCGCTTTCAAGATTCAGCCCGGCGTATTCGAGAGCAAGATCAAGGGCGTCAGTTTCATCCGGTAGCTTGCTTGCGGCGGCAAGCGCGGCGGCTTCGGCAACGGTCAGAAGCTGTGATTGGGTCCGGTAAACGTAGCTCAAATCAACCGCGAATGCCGCCATGGCGGTGGCGACCACGATTGTCAACGCGACAAGGGGTATGGCCGAGCCGCCCTCGTTCTTAGCAAACGCACGCCAGAACGGACAAGTGGGTTTTGTCGGTGTCATGATCTTACTCCAGCGAACGCATCGTTGCCGTGGTCGAATAGTCTCCCATCACAAGCACGCCAGTGATAGCGTAGGCTTCAAGGTCGGTTTGTGCGACCGAGACCGTTACAACCACATCGGTGTCGTTCGGATCATTGGGGTCCGGCACGGTGACCGAAACGTTGTAATTGAGCTGAGCGTAGCCCGCGAGCCGCGAGGTCAATTCCGCCGGAGCATTACTCCCGTCAAGCGACCCCAGGGCCACTTCGCGCGTGATGGCGCGCGTGTGAAACGTCATGGAGTTTTTGAGTTGAAAAAGCATCCCGGCTTCCATGGTGCCCAGCACCAATGTAAGCAGTAGCGGGACCACCATTGCAAACTCGACGGCCGCGGCGCCACTCTCATTTCCGGCTTTACGTTTTGCTGTCTTCACCATCTTGATCTGCGCCTCTATGCGCAACAGTTGTGGCACTCACCAAGACACACCTCTCAGGTCTTCTGCATTTTGCCTGTTAGTTGCTAAGACGGGCCTAAGTTAACCGTGCAACTTTTTTGGTAAATTTAACCTGCGGCCGCCCTTCACCCCGGTTTTCCTTACCCCTTTACGATCATTAACAAGTCCTTAACCAGAAGCGCGGACCGTAGGGCCACGCAAAACGCCCTGTTTCTGTGAGCCATTTCTGCAGGCCATCTTTGGCGAATATGGCCAAGGGGGGAACGGGGATTGCCGTTTCTCGTACTGGGGCCATCGCTATGCTCAAAACGAAACTGACGTCTTTCACCCTGACCGGACGGTTTCTGGTCATAGGCGCCGTCTTCTTGTTTGTCTTGCTGGTCGTGGCGGCGGCGGTGACCAACACCATGGGGCTCGATGCCCGCGATCGGCTGTCGGACGCGGTAGCGGTGGAACAAACGCTTTCCGCCGAAGACCAGGCGCAGCAGATCGAAAGCGCCATCGGCGTTTTGACCCTTCAGCGCTGGATTACCAGCCTCGCCCTCGGGGCGGCGGTCTTTATTCTGGGACTGACCGCGCTTTTGTTGCATCTCAATGTGCGGCGCCCTTTGCGGAAACTTTCCGAAAACCTCGAAAACCTGCTCGCCGACGAAGAAGACTGGAGCCTGCCCGGGACCGAGCGGAACGACGAGATCGGCATGGTGGCGCGGGTGGCCGAAGACCTGCGCCGCACCCAGCTTCAGGCGGGCCGGCTTTTGACCGTCGGCGTCGACGGCGCCTTGCGCCTGCGTCTTGAAGGCTCCGGCGCCGAAGCGGTGGATGCGGCGCTCGCCCATATCACCGAGGCCACGGAAGATTTGCGCGGCTCGGCGCGCGCCCTTTCCGATTCGCGCGACGGGCTTGCCGGGGAAAGCCGCGAGGCCATGGCGCGCATCGAAACCGCCCTCGATGAAGCGGTGGCGGGAACAGCCGGGCGTCTTGAAGCCCTTGCGGCGGCGGGTGACGAAGTCCGGCGCGTGGCGGGCGATCTTGAAGGCACGCGCCACAGCCTTGCTGAAACAGAAGGAAGCTGGCGCGGTGATATGACCGAGTTGGCCGAGGCCATGCGCGGCGAGCTTGATCGCTTGAGCGCCACCTCAGAACGGCTTGCGGAATCAACCGCGACCGCCGGCGCGCGCGTCACTCACGCTACGCAAGAACTTAGCGACTTTACCGAGACCTGGCGCAACGAGCAGCACGCCATCAACACCTCCACCGCCCAGGCGCGGGAGGAACTTACCGCGCACCTCTCTGCGCTCGATGGCCAGATCGGCACGCTCGATCAGGCGCTGGGCCGCCTGCGCCAACTCGCCGACCGGGCGGGCCCGCCCATGGAAGGCGCCATGGGCGCCCTCGACAAGGCGGTCAAGGAGCTCAACCTCACAGGCAAAACGGCGCAAGCGGCAACGGTTCTCATGGCGAAGGAAGCGGAAGCCGCGCGCAACACGCGCCTTGCGGTGATGTCCGAAGCCCAGGCCGACCGCGCCCATTGGCAATCCGAACGCGGCGAGTTGCGCGACGAGGCGACAAACATGATCGCGCAGCTTGGCGAAACCGCGGCGCGGGTGGATAGCCTCGCGAACGCGCTGGGCGAGGAGAGCGAGGGCCTTCCCGGCAAGCTCGAACGCATGACCGGGGAACTTGCGGACCTCAAGGCGCAAATCGAAGACTTCAAAGCTTCGGGCGGAAGCGTTGCCGAACATCTTAACCAGCAACTCGCGGCCATCCAATCGGCCCTTGGCGAGGCGCAAGCCGCCTTTATCGGCGAGGCCAATGTGATCCGCGGCGTCACCACAAACCTCTCTGACATGCACATGACGTTCGAGCACGAACGCCGCGCCGTCAGCGATCAGGTAGAAACCCTGGCATACACACTCAAGAGCCTCGATGCGCAACTGGCGTCGATCAACCAGTCTATTGAATTGCCGCTTGATCTTTCGCCCGTGCTTGGCGCCTTGCGCGATGAAATGGGCCAGGCGGTGACGCACTTGACCCGCGCCGTCGAGGATCAGGCGCTAACATCGCAACGTTCGCTTTCCAACGCGGTCTATCAACTTGGCCAGAAGATCGACAGCCAGAACGGATCCTTCGAGCACGTGATCGCAACCGGCTTGCTCGACCTTTCCGACCGCCTGAACACGAAGATCACGGCGCAGAACGAGGCGGCGGGAGAGCTCACCGACGCGCTAGAAAACCTGCAAACCCGCCTTGCTGAAGTGCCGCAAGTGCCTGTGGGCGGCGAGGCGGAGATCATTCCGCCTACGGACGTTACGGCGCTCTTGGACCCGCGCATCGACCGGCTCGATGAAACGGGGCGGCAAATGGCGGTGGAACTTCGCGCGCTTGCAAAAGCCGTTGCCGCGCGGGACGCTGGCCCCTCGCCGGCACTTGCCGAGCAAATCGCCCGCGTCGAGGCACTTCAAGGCTCCATGGGTGATGCGCAAGAAGCCATGGCCCTTGCCTTGCGCGATGGGCTCAGGGGAATTGCCCGGCGCCTTAAGACCACCGACGTGAGCGGCGTCCGGCTGCAGCTCGATGAGATGATGGAAACCCTTGTGCGTCATCAGGACCGGCTTTCGGGCATCATGCGAGATACGTCCGCCGACCTGAAAACGCGGATCGACGGGCTTTCCGGTCAGATCGCCCGCGGCGGTAAGGTGCCCCCGCGCAAAAGCTTCTTTGGGCAGAGTGTCAGGACCCCGGCAACAGGCGCAAGCCAGCGTGTGTCGCAAACCCCGCCTCCTGAAAACGAGCTCTCGGCCATTCACGATGCGCTTCGCGGTCTCACCGACGAGCTGAAGGGTCTTTCCGCCGAGGAAGGCTCCGCCAATCCCGAGGCGGCGCCGGACGAACCCGATAACGAGCGCCGCAACGCGGGCTAAGGCTAAGCGATCTCCTCAACTTACAGATTTGCCCGATCAAGGGTTTACGGCGCGCTCACTTTTGGCCGAAACTCGCGCAAAATTCCGGGGAGGATATGTGCATGGCGCGCTTTGACAAAGTGACCAGCGTGATGGGTTTCCGGCCTTTGGCCAAGCGCGCTTTGCCCGCGCCGCTCTTTCACTATATCGACGGCGGCGGCGACGATGAGTGGACCCTGCGCCGCAACACCGAAGCCTTTGAAGATTACGAGCTGATGCCGCGCTATCTGATCGACGTGGCGGAGATTGATCTTAAGACCAGAATTTTCGGCACGGAGATTTCCATGCCGGTGTTCCTGTCGCCCACCGGCATGACGCGCCTGTTTCACCATGACAAAGAATTCGGCGCGGCGCGGGCGGCCGCCAAGTCCGGCACCATGTATTCCCTCTCCACCGTGGGGACCACCAGTATCGAGGATGTGGGCGCCGCCACCGACGGCCCGAAAATGTTCCAGATTTATGTGTTCAGGGACAAGGGCCTTGCGCGTGAGTTCATTCAGCGCTGCAAGGCGGCGGGCTTTACCTCGCTTTGTTTGACCGTGGACCTGCCCATTGCGGGCAACCGCGAGCGCGACATTCATTGGGGCATGTCCATGCCGCCCAAGCTGACCTTGCGCAGTCTCGCCAGCTTTATCTACCACTACAAATGGGCGCTTAATCTCGCGAAAAACCCGGGCTTTGAGCTTTCCAATGTGGCGCACCGGGCCGAAGCGCTCGAGGGCCAGGACACGAGTCTCGTTCAATATGTAAACAACGAGCTTACCCCCTCGGTCACCTGGGATGATGTGGGCTGGATGATCGAAGAATGGGGCGGGCCCTTTGCCATCAAAGGCCTTCAGTCCACGGACGATGCCAAGCGCGCGGTGGAAGTGGGTGCCACCTCGATCATGATCTCGAACCATGGCGGGCGGCAACTCGATGGGGTCCCGGCGCCCATCGATTGCGTGGCGCCCATGCGCGATGCCATCGGCGACCGGCTGGAGCTAATTGTGGACGGCGGCGTGCGCCGGGGCACGCATGTGCTGAAAGCGCTGGCGCTGGGCGCTGATGCCTGTTCCTTCGGGCGGCCATATCTCTATGGCCTTGCCGCGGGTGGGCAGGCGGGGGTGGAGCATGTGCTCAAACTCATGCGCGCTGAACTTGTCCGCGACATGATGATGATGGGCTGGCGCTCCATCGACGAAGTTCAGAAGTCGGGCGTGCAGGCCTCCAGGCTGAAAGCCTAGCTATGCCGCCCAGTGGGGTGCGCGCTTTTGCGCCCAGGGCCGCGCGCGTTCGAGCTGGCCCGCGAGGCTAAACAGCGTCGCCTCGTCGCCGAACTTCGCCGTGAACATGGTTCCCACCGGCAGGCCTTTATCCGTCCAGTAAAGCGGCACGGACATAGAAGGTTGCCCCGTCATGTTGAACATGCCCGTATAGGGACAATAGGCGCGGAGCAGGTTGGTGTAAGTTTCAGTGTCCTCGCTCATCATGTCGATGGTGCCGAGTGTTACCGGCGGCATGCCGAGCACCGGGCAAAGATAGACGTCATAGGTTTCGTGAAAGCCCGCGAAGCGGCGGCCGAGCTGGTGCATGAACTGCGTTGCCGCCACATAGTCAGGTCCGGTGACACTGCGGCCAATCTCCGCCATCAGCATGGTCGAGTGTTCAAGGTCGCCTTGCTGCAACTCGCGCCCCAGCATGGCAAGTCTCGCGTCCACCGCAAGGGCGGTATTGGCGGCGATCAGCGTGACCTGCGCGCGGCCAAGCTCAGCGGCGTCGATCTCCACCGTTGCCTCTTCAACATGATGGCCGAGCGATTCGCACAGTTTCGCCGCATCATCTACCGCCTTGATCACTTCGGCGTCCGGCGTTGTGCCGTCGGGCCGCGTGGTCCACTTGGCGATGCGCAAGGGCCGCGGGTCGCGCGCCGCGTCCTCAACAAAGGGCCGGACAGGGGGTGCGACCTCGTAAGGGTCGCCCGGCGCGGTGCCGCACGTGGCATCGAGCAGCGCGGCGTTGTCGCGCACGGACCGCGAGATGGCGTGGCTGATCGACTGGCCCGCCCAGCCTTCGCCCCGGTCCGGGCCCATGGGGGTGCGCCCGCGCGTGGGCTTCATACCGAAGGTGCCGGTGGTGGCCGCGGGCACGCGGATCGACCCGCCCCCGTCCGAGGCATTGGCAAGGGGGACGATCCCCGCCGCCACCGCGGCGGACGCCCCGCCGGACGAGCCGCCCGGGCTGTGATCGAGGCTCCAAGGGTTCTTGGTGGGACCAAAAAGACGCGGCTCCGTTGTTACCGTAAGCCCAAACTCCGGCGTGTTGGTTTTGCCGAAAATCACCAGCCCCGCCTTCTTGTAGCGTTCGGTCAGGGTTGCGTCGTGATCGGCCTTGTAGTCCTTGAAAAGCGCCGAGCCGAACGTGGTCACGGTGCCAGTCAGGAGCAGGTGCAGGTCCTTAATGAGAAACGGCACACCCTTGAAGGGGCCATCCGGAAGACCGGCATCGATGGCGGCGCGCGCTTCGTCGTAGTGCTTGTGGGTCACTGCGTTGATGGCGGGGTTGATGCGCTCGGTGCGGGCGATTGCCTCGTCGAGCAATTCTTCCGCGCTCACGTCCTTGTTCGCTACCAGCCCAGCGAGCCCCACCGCGTCGTAATCGTCGTAGTCCTTGAAACCTGTCATCCCGCGCTTCCCGTCTTTGCAGGCTTGCATATTGAAATGGGAAACGGGCAAGGTCCAGCGGGAAGCGATCAGTTGAGGATATTTTCGCCATGGCCATGGGCAGCCACGATTATGTGGACGATCCGCGCAATGCGGAGATTGTGATCTATGTGAACGGGGAGCTTGTGCCCCGCGTGGAAGCCAAGGTCTCGGTGTTCGATTCAGGCTTCGTCCTGGGCGATGGGGTGTGGGAGGGCTTGCGCGTTCACAAGGGCAAAATCGCGTTCCTGGCCGAGCACCTGGACCGGCTTTACGAAGGCGCCAAGGCGCTCGACATGGATGTGGGGCTTGTCCCCACGGAGCTGGAGAGCGCGCTTTACGACACCCTTGCCGCCAACAAGATGATCGACGATGTGCACATCCGGCTTATGGTGACACGGGGGCTGAAGGCGACCCCCTATCAGGACCCGCGCGTGACTGTCGGCCCTGCCACCGTGGTGATTATCCCCGAATATAAAACGCCGGACCCCGCCGCGCGCGAGAAGGGCTTGCGGCTTTTTACCGCCCATGTGCGGCGCGGCTACCCGGATGTGCAGGACCCCAAGCTCAACAGCCATTCCAAGCTCAATTGCATCCTCGCTTGCATTCAGGCGGCGAAGGCGGGGGCGGACGAGGCCCTAATGCTCGACCCGCACGGCTTCGTCGCCACCTGCAACTCCACGCATTTTTTCATTGTGCGCAAGGGCGAAGTGTGGACCTCCACCGGCGGTTTTTGTCTGGGCGGCATTACCCGGGGCAAAGTGATCGAGCTTTGCCGGGCGAACGATATTCCGGTGTTTGAAAAGAACTTTTCGCTCACGGATGTTTATGGCGCTGAGGAAGCTTTCGTTACCGGCACCTTTGCGGGTCTCGTGCCGGTGCATGAAGTGGACGGGCGCGTGATCGGCGATGGCGCGCGCGGGCCCCGCACAAGGGCACTGCAAGACGCTTACATCGCCATGATCGAAAAAGCCTCCACATGAAAGATCAGGGCATGAGCGGTATGCGCATCGCCATGTGGTCGGGCCCGCGTAACATCTCCACGGCGATGATGCGGTCCTGGGGCAACCGGCCCGACACGGTGTGCTGGGATGAGCCTTTTTACACCTGGTATCTCAAGGAAACGGGGATCGAGCAACCGGGCCGGGACGAGGTGATCGCCACCCATGAAACCGATTGGCGTGAAGTCATCGCGCGGATCGAAGCGCCCGTGCCCGGCGGCAAGCCCATCCATTTCCTCAAGTGCATGACCCACCATATGTTGCCGCAGGTGAGCCGCGAGTGGTTCGCGGGTGCGCGGCATTTTTTCCTGATCCGCGACCCGGAGATGATGCTGCGCTCTTACGCGGCGGCGCGGGGGGCCGTGCCTTTCAAACCCGAAGAGCTAGGGATCACCTTGCAGCGCGAGCTGTTTGACCAGGTGACGCGGGTACAAGGCGCGCCGCCGCCGGTGGTCGCCAGCGAGGATATTCTAAACGATCCGCGGCGCTGCCTTACGGCGCTTTGCGCGGCGCTGGAGGTACCGTTCTTTGAGGAGATGCTGGCCTGGCCCCCGGGACCGCGCCCCGAAGACGGCGTATGGGCGAAGCATTGGTACGGCGCGGTGCTCAAATCCACCGGGTTTGAAAAGCCGAGTGCAAGCCCCCATCCCTTGCCGGATTACCTAAAGCCCATGCTGGATGATCTCTATACGGATTATGAGGTGCTGGCGGCACACAAGCTCTAATCCGCTTGAGCGCGCCGCTGGCGCAGTTCCGCCACCCGCTCGCCGTGGTCTTCGCGGTTGATCTTGTAGAGCGACAGTATGCCGATGGAGACGAAATAGATGAACATGATCGTGGGCACATAATAGGCCGCGAAGTTCGTCATGATGGCGGGGTCCACATCTGCCGGGTCAGCGCCGCGCGGGATGCCAACGATAGTGATGATGGTCGCGGCGATGAAAACACCGATGCCCGTCACCACCTTGGCGGCGAAGCTGCGCGCGGCGAAGAACAGGCCTTCGGAGCGGCGGCCCGTGTCCATCTCGCTGCTTTCCACCACGTCCGCCACCATGGAACTCACCAGGATCGAGATCGAGATGATGATCGTACCTTCGGTGATGCCATGCAGAACCAGCGTCGGGACCACAAGCTCGTGCCCCGTGGGCCAGAAAAGCCCAAGGGTTTTCAAAATGACCGGCAGCGGCAGGTAGCACGTGGAGATGATCGAAAGGACGATCACGACGTTTCGTTTGTTCCGTCCGCGTGAGATGATCGGCGCAAGCAACAGGGCAAATGCCGCGGCGAGAAACCACGCCGACGTGATGATCGCAACGTCGATGGTCTCCAAAAACCAGAAGTAAGTCCAAAAGTAGAGATTGAGGGTTGTGATAACTCCTTGCGCCATGGCGGTTACGATGGCCGCGAAGAAGAGCGCAAGGAACGGCCTGTGAATCAGGGTCTCACGAAGCTCGGCCACCGTCCGGCGCAGTGAGAAAGGCTTGGGCGGGGGCGGCTTGTGCAAATTGGGAATGTGCCGGTGGGTACCACGGGCCGAGATGAAAATAAAGCTCATCATGATCAGCGCGGCGAGAATGCCGTAACGCTGATAACCTTCGGGGTTCATCTGTCCAATGGTGATGCCGGCGTCCGCGTCGGGCACCAGAAGAAGGGTGTAGGCAATTACCGCGACCGTAAGCCCGCCCCACCAGCCGAAGAAATACCGGTAACTGAGCATGGAGGTGCGCTGGTCGTAATCGTCGGTCAGCTCGGCCACCAGCGAGGTGGACGGCACTTCGAAAAAGGTGACGCAGGTGCGCACCAGCACCGCCATGCCGAACATGTAGAAAAAGAGCCCCGCCTGATCGAGTCCCGCGGGCGGGTTCCAGATGAGAAAGAACGAAATCCCGATGGGCAGGATCGAGCCGTACATGAAAGGATGGCGGCGGCCCCATCTGGAATGAAGCTGATCGGAAAAATGCCCCACCAGTGGATCTGAAATCGCATCGCAAACAAGCGCCAAAAGGATAGCAAGCCCCGCAAGCTGCGGCGCGAGACCCAACACATTCGAGTAATAGAAGAGCAGGAAGTAGGCAAAGCCTGCGTCCTTTACCCCATAGGCGACAGAGCCTGAGCCGTAAAAGAGCTTGGTGGAAAGTGTGGGCTTATCGCCGGATCGGGCCATCTCGCGCCGCCTTGCCCTAATAGGTCACGACGCTGCGAATAGACTCGCCGTCATGCATCAGGTCAAAAGCGGTGTTGATCTCATCCAGCGGCATTACATGGGTGATGAGGTCGTCGATGTTGATCTTACCGTCCATGTACCAATCGACGATTTTAGGCACGTCCGTGCGGCCCTTGGCGCCGCCGAACGCGGTGCCTTTCCAGACCCGGCCGGTCACAAGCTGAAAGGGGCGGGTGGCGATTTCCTTGCCCGCCTCGGCAACGCCGATGATGACCGACTGGCCCCAGCCCCGGTGGCAGCATTCGAGCGCCTGGCGCATGACATCCGTGTTGCCGGTGCAGTCGAAGGAATAGTCCGCCCCCCCATCCGTTAAATCCATCACCGCCTCGACCACTTTGTCCGTACCCCCATCATTGGGGTTTACGAAATCGGTGAGGCCGAACTTTTCAGCCCGCGCGCGCTTTTCGGGGTTGATGTCGATGCCGACGATCTTGTCCGCCCCCGCCATGCGCGCGCCTTGGATGACGTTGAGCCCGATGCCGCCGAGCCCAAACACGGCCACGTTGGCGCCCGCTTCCACTTTTGCGGTGTTCATGACTGCGCCAAGGCCGGTGGTGACCCCGCAACCGATGTAGCAAACTTTTTCAAACGGCGCATCATTGCGGATTTTGGCAATGGCGATCTCGGGCATCACGGTAAAATTCGAAAACGTCGAACAGCCCATATAGTGCTTGAGCTCCTTGCCGCCCTGGCTAAAGCGGCTGGAGCCGTCGGGCATGACGCCCTTGCCCTGGGTTTCGCGGATGGAGGTGCAGAGATTGGTCTTGCCGCTCAGGCACGCTTTGCATTTACCGCATTCGGGAATGTAGAGCGGGATCACGTGATCGCCGGGCGCGACGCTCGAGACCCCTTCGCCTACCTCGCGGACGATGCCGGCGCCTTCGTGCCCCAGGATCGAGGGGAAGAGGCCCTCGGGGTCCTTGCCCGACAATGTGTAGGCGTCGGTGTGGCAAATGCCCGTCGCCATAATCTCCACCAGCACTTCACCGGCGCGCGGGCCTTCAAGATCTACGGTCTCAACGGAGAGCGGCTCGCCTGCTTTCCAGGCGACGGCGGCACGGGTCTGCATGGGCGCGTGTCCTTATCCGGTTTTTCGTCAAGTCGCGAATTCATAGTTTTCCGGCTCTACTTGCCGGGTACGCTTGATGTATTCGGTGGTGCGGCCAACCCAATTGTTCGTGACGCGGCCGTCGCGCAGATACCAACTACGCTCAACCGCCGTCCAGATCATATTCTTCATGCGCGCGGCGATCCATTCGTTATAGGCCTTCTGCGCCTCGGCCTTGAGGTCGAGCCACCGGGCGCCACGCTCTTTCAACTCATCGAGGCACGACATGATATAGCGCGTTTGCGCCTCGATCATCACGATGATCGAATTGTGACCGAGGTTCGTGTTCGGCCCGTACATCATGAAAAAGTTTGGAAACCCCGTGTGGGTAATCCCCAGGTACGCTTCCGCGCCGGTCGCCCGCCAGATATCGTTGAGCACTTGACCGCCGCGCCCGGTCACGCGCATGGGGGTGAGAAAATCCGTACTGATGAACCCGGTCCCGAAGATAATGGTGTCGGAGGAGTAGGTCGCGCCGTTTGCGGTCACGACGCCGGTCTCGCAAATGCGCGCGATGGGGTCGGTCAAGACGTTTACATTTTCGCGGGCAAGCGCCTGGTAATAGTTGTCGGAAAACAAAATGCGCTTGGCGCCAATGGGATAGTCAGGGATCAGCTTGGCGCGCAGCTCCCGATCCTCGATGTGCTCTTCCATATATTCAATCGCCTGCTTGCGCGTGCGGTTGCGCAACCATTGGGGCGTGTCTTGCTTCATCAGCGGGTAGAGCATGCCCTCGCCGCGCGCCCAGATCAAAAAGCGGTAGAACTTGTTGGTCGCGGGGACGGTGGAGCCAAGCCACTTCTCGAACTTCGTGTATTCCCGGTCTTCTTTGGGAAAGACCCAGTTGGGGGTGCGTTGAAAGACGTTCAGGGTACGAACGTCCGGTGCGATTTCCGGAATGAACTGAAGCGCGCTCGCCGCATTGCCGATCACCGAGACGGTCTTGCCCTTAAGATCATAGTTATGATCCCAGCGCGCGGAATGGAACATCTTGCCTTGGAAGCTACCGCGGCCCTCGATCTCGGGAACTTGCGGCTTGTGAAGCTGGCCCACGGCGGAAATGACAACGTCGAAGTGTTCGGTCTCTCCATCGGCGGTGGTGAGACGCCAGACGCCCGCTTCCTCGTCAAAGGCGGTGTCGGTGACTTCTTTGTTGAACTTGATATGAGGCGTCAGTCCGAACTTTTTGCAGCAATGGTCCATGTAACGAAGGATTTCCGGCTGCTCGGACCATTTGTGCGTCCAGCGCGGGTTGCGCTCAAAGGAAAATGAATAAAGCGCCGAAGGCACGTCGCACTCGGCGCCGGGATAGGTGTTTTCGCGCCAGGTGCCGCCGATGCGGCCTGCTTTCTCGAACAGGGTGAAGTTCTGAACGCCGCGTTTTTTAAGGTGATAGCCAAGGCAAAGGCCCGAAAACCCGGTTCCGATGACGGCCACGCGGCGGGTGTCGGCAGGCGCGGTCTCTTCGCTCATGCAACGCTCATGCGGTTTCTTTCTCCGAAGGGCATTTGAGTTGAGAATAAGTGAAGCCCAAATTGGGTGCCCGCGCAAACCCGGTTGGGTTTAGCAGTAGGCCTTTTGCAAGTCGGCAAGCGTTGCTGCCCCTGGGGAAAGGCGCTCGTAAGGCAGGGTGTTGAGCGGCGCGGGCGGCAGCTTGTTGCGCGCGTTCATGTCCTGCTTTTCCTCGTCAATATAAAGAAGCCCGGTCACCACTTCGCTTTGCGCCTCGTGATGGGAGAGATAGGCCAGAACCTCGCCCCGGTCGCGCGGGTTGAGGTCGTCATCGACTTTTTTGAGCGCGATCACGCTGCCGTCGTGCAGCTCCACCTCCATTACTTCGCCTTTTTTGTACTCCGCTTTGATTTCCTCAGAGGGCTGAATGTAATCGGTGTGCACCGCGCGGTGATAGTATTCATAAGTATGTGCATAGCTTTTGGTTGAACCGGCATGGTCGTTGAACGTGACGCACGGCGAGATGACATCGATCAACGCAAAGCCCTTATGCATTACCGCCGCCTTGATGAGAGGCACGAGCTGTTCCTTGTCGCCGGAAAACGAGCGCGCAACGAATGTGGCGCCGAGGGTGAGCGCGAGCTTCACCGGGTCGATGGGCGTATGGGGGTTGGGCTCGCCCCGCTTGGACTTGGAGCCATAATCGGCGGCAGCAGAAAACTGGCCCTTGGTGAGCCCGTAAACGCCATTGTTTTCCACCACATAAAGCATGTTCAGATTGCGCCGGATGGCATGGCAGAACTGGCCAAGACCAATGGAGAGCGAATCCCCATCGCCGCTGACCCCCACATAGTGGAGATTGCCGTTGGCCGCCGCCGCGCCGGTGGCGATCGAGGGCATTCGTCCGTGTACGGCATTTACCCCATGGCTTTGGCCCAGAAAATAAGCGGTCGTCTTTGAGGAACAGCCGATCCCGCTCACCTTGGCGGCGGTATGGGGCTCAAGGTCAAGCTCATAGAAGGCGCGCACCAGGGCGGCGGTGACCGAATCATGGCCGCAGCCCGCGCACAAGGTCGACATGCCCCCTTCATAATCGCGCAAGGTAAGGCCCAGCTTGTTGCGCAACAGGTGCTTTTCAATGCGCGGCTTGGCGATGGATGTCATGTCTTCAGCTCCCTTGCGCTTTTCCCCGGCTCATTTTTTCCTCGCCCAATTGAGTCTTGATGCCGTTCACCACGAACCGGCAATCGGGCACCTTGCCGCTGTACCAGAGAATGGGCTTGAGCTTTGCCTTGTCGGCATTTGTTTCATTGACGATCAGGCTCTTGAGCTGGCCGTCCCGGTTTTGCTCCACCACAAAGACCGCATCGTGGGCGGCAACGAATTTCTCGATCTCGTCATGAAAGGGAAAGCCGCGCACGCGCAGGTAATCGAGGTGAATGTCCTCGGCGGCCAGCCGGTCCACCGCTTCGATAACGGGCCCGTGGCTGCTGCCCACTGAAATAACGCCCCAGCGCGTTTTCTTGGCGGCCTTGCGAATGACGGGCGCAGGAACACGCGCCCGAGCGCCCTCGAATTTCATCGCGATACGGTCCAGCACGTCCTGATACTTGTCGGAATTTTCCGTATAAAGACCGTACTTGTCATGCCCCGATCCGCGCGTGAAGTAAGCGCCCTTGGGGTGCACGCCGGGCAAGGTGCGGTAGGGGACGCCATCGCCATCCACATCGAGGTAACGATAGAACTTGTCGATCTTCTCCAGCTGCTCGGTATCGAGGATTTTGCCGCGGTTGGGCTTCCAATCATCATCCCACTTGAGCTTGGGCACCATCCAGTCGTTCATACCGATGTCGATGTCGGAAATGACAAAGACCGGCGTCTGGAACCACTCGGCAAGCTCGAAGGCCTCCACCGCCATCTCGAAGCATTCTTCGGGGTCTGCGGGAAACAAAAGAATATGCTTGGTGTCGCCGTGGGAGGCATAGGCGCACAGCAAAATATCCGATTGCTGGGTGCGCGTGGGCAGCCCGGTCGAAGGCCCGGTGCGCTGCACGTTGAAGATTACCGCTGGGACCTCGCCGTAATAGGCAAAGCCGATGAACTCGGACATCAGCGAGATGCCCGGCCCGCTGGTGGGCGTAAAGGCGCGCGCGCCGTTCCAGCCCGCGCCGATCACCATGCCGATGGACGCCAGTTCGTCTTCGGCCTGGATGATGCAGTAGTTGTGCTCGCCGGTTTCCGCATCGACGCGGTAACGCTCGCAAAACGCCTTGAAGGCGTCCATCAGTGAGGTCGAGGGTGTAATGGGATACCAGGCGCCGAAGGTCGCGCCCGCGTAAAGGCAGCCGAGCGCGGCGGCGGTATTGCCGTCCATCATGATGTAACCGTCGGTCTTGTCCATCTGCTCCACGCGGATGGGCAGGGGGCAGGCATAGTTTTCCTGCACATAACGGAAGCCGAGATCGATGGCTTCCATGTTAGCGTCGATCAGGTGTTTTTTGCTCTCGCCGAAGGTTTCAGTCACCAGTCCATGGATCACGTCCATGTCGAGCTCGATCAGCGCGGCGACCGCGCCCACATAGGCCATGTTTTTCATCAAGACACGGGTGCGCGCCGTGTCGAAGCGTTCGTTGATCATGGAGGCGAGCGGCACGCCGATCACGTTCACGTCTTCGCGGGAGAGCAGCTCGGGCCGCGGCCATGAGCTGTCGTAAATGAGATAGCCCCCGGGGGAAGTTTTTTCGAGGTCCTGATCGTAGGTGTCCGCGTTCATGGCGACGGCCAAGTCCACCGCGCCGGTGCGCGCCTGGTAGCCGTCCTTGGTGATGCGGATTTCGTACCAGGTAGGCAAGCCCTGAATGTTCGACGGAAACAGGTTTTTGCCCACCACCGGTACGCCCATGCGGAACACGGTCTTCATGAGCAACGTATTGGCGCTCGCCGATCCCGTGCCGTTCACGGTGGCGATTTTGATGACGAAATCGTTGACGCGCGTGCCCGCTGCGGTCTCGCTGACCACGTTCATTCTGCCGCAACTCCCAAACTGTCTTCCGAGGCGTAGGCCTTGATGAGATCGAAAAGCTGCATGTCCCACGCCGCGGTGGGGCAACGCTCGGCGCAAAGCCCGCAGTGAACGCAGACGTCCTCGTCCTTCACCATAACGCGGCCCGTGCCTTTGAGCGGCGCGGACACATACAAGTCCTGCTCGGTGTTTTCAGCGGGGTTCTTGAGGCGCGGCCGCAGCGCCTCTTCTTCATCATTATGGATGATGGTCAGGCAATCGACGGGGCAAATGTCGATACACGCATCGCACTCAATACAAAGCGGCGCCTCGAACACGGTCTGCACATCGCAGTTAAGACAGCGCTCTACTTCCGTTGCGACTTGTTCGGGCGTGAAGCCAAGCTCGACTTCCGTATCAAGTTTCTTGAACCGTTCCTTGAGGTCTACGTGAGTCATCTTGCGGCGGTCGGAGGCATCAAAGCCGTTCGAATAGCGCCATTCGTTCATGCCCATCTTGGTGGGTTCGAGGATCTGGCCGTCCGGCACCCGGTCGGTAAGGGGCTTACCCCGGCAGTGATTGTGAATGGAAATGGCGGCCTGGTGGCCGTGCTCCACGGCCCAGATGATGTTCAAAGGCCCGAACGCCGCATCGCCGCCGAAGAAAACACCGGACCGCGTCGATTGGAACGTCACCTTGTCCACCTCCGGCACGTCCCATTTGTCGAATTCAATGCCGATGTCGCGCTCGATCCAGGGGAAGGCATTTTCCTGACCGATGGCGAGGATCACATCGTCGCAAGGGATGATGACCTCGCCGGTGACGCGGGTGTCGGTAATCTTGCCCGTGGCATCGACGTCATATTCCATGGTCTCGAACACCATGCCGGTCAGCTTGCCGTTCTCCAGGACAAACTCTTTCGGCGAATGGTTGACCACGATCTCGACGTTTTCCTCCTCGGCGTCTTCAAGCTCCCACGGGCTTGCCTTGAAAAACTCGCGCGGCTTGCGGGCCATGACCTTCACGTCATCGGCGCCCAGGCGTAAGGAAGTGCGGCAGCAGTCCATGGCCGTATTGCCGACGCCGATAATGAGAACGCGCTTGCCGATCTTGTCGATGTGATCGAAGGCGACGGACTCGAGCCACTCAATACCGATGTGAATGTTGCCCGCGGCTTCATCGCGCCCGGGGATTTGCAGGTCCTTGCCCTTGGGCGCGCCCGAGCCCACAAACACCGCGTCGAAGTCCTCTTTGAGCAAGGCCTTGAGGCTGTCGATGCGGGTGCTCGTTTTGAGCTCGACGCCCATGTCGAGGATGTAGCCGATTTCCTCGTCCAGAACTTCCTGGGGCAAGCGGAACGAGGGGATGTTCGAAATCATCAGCCCGCCGGGCCGCTCAAGCGCGTCGAAAATGGTGCACTCGTACCCAAGCGGCGCGAGATCATTGGCAACCGTCAGCGAAGCCGGCCCCGCCCCGATCAGCGCGATCTTCTTGCCGTTGGTGGTGGCGGGTTTTTTGGGCAAAAGGTCCGTTACGTCATCGCGGTGATCGGCGGCGACGCGCTTGAGCCGGCAAATGGCGACCGGTTCTTCATCGATGCGCGTGCGCCGGCACGCGGGCTCGCACGGCCGGTCGCACACCCGGCCCAGTATGCCGGGAAAGACATTGGATTTCCGGTTGACCATATAGGCGTCGGTGTAGCGGCCTTGCGCGATCAGCCGAATGTATTCGGGCACCGGCGTGTGAGAGGGGCAGGCCCACTGGCAGTCAACGACCTTGTGGAAATAGTCGGGGTTGGTCGTATCGGTCGGCTTCATCGGTTTTAGTCCATGCGGATCCGCACCGCGCGGGAAGAGCCGTTGCCGGAAGCACTCTGCATCCGGTTTGAAAGTCCCGCGTGAGAACCGGGTCAAGAAAGCTGAAGCCTGCCCCGGTCTTGCCAATCCCCGCTAAGTTACGCCTGTATCGGAGAAAATCACGATATTCGAGCGCGCGCAACGGGGGGAGCGCCGAACCATCAACCATGATGCTTTTGGGGGTATCCCGGATGGCGCGGGCAGGCGGGCTTTACCTTGGGGCGGGTCAGGTGACTTTGGCGCGCACCTGAAAGCGTGGCTCACGCCAAAGCTCCGTGCGCAGGATACATTCGAGGATCGCCACCGCATCCACAACGTCTTGATAGCGCAGATAAAGCGGGGCAAAGCCGAACCGCATCAGGTCTGGCGCGCGAAAGTCGCCGATGACCCCTTCGCCGATCAGGGCTTGCATGATCGGGTAGCCATTCTCGGCGTGGAAGGAGACCTGGCTGCCGCGCGCCTCGGCATCGCGGGGCGAGCCGAGCTTGAGCCCGTATCCGCCGCAGCGCTCTTCCACTTCTTGGATAAAGAGGTCCCCGAGGGCCATGGATTTGGCGCGCACCTCGCCCATATCGACCCCCTCCCACACGTCGAGGGCCGCATCGAGGGCGCTGAGCCCCAGAATAGGCGGCGTTCCCACGGTCATGCGCTCTGGGCCCGGTGCGGGGCGGTAGCGGGGATCGAAGTCGAACGGGGCCTCGTGACCCATCCAGCCGGACAGAAACGGCTCGACGTGGCCTAGGTGGTTGGGACGCACATAGATAAAGGCGGGCGCGCCCGGCCCGGCATTTAGGTACTTGTAAGTGCAGCCGATGGCGAAGTCGGCGCCCGCGCCGCCAACATCGACCGGCAGGGCGCCCGCCGAGTGGGCAAGATCCCAAAGAGCCACGGCGCCTGCCTCGTGCGCTTTCTCGGTCAGCCGGGCCATGTTGTGGCGGCGGCCGGTGCGGTAATCCACCTCCGTCAGCATCAGGACGGCGACGGTCTCATCGATGGCGGCTTCGACTTCTTCGGGGGCCACCAGCCGCAGCTTATGCCCGCGGCCTAGCCCCCGGATGAGCCCTTGCGCCATGTAAAGATCGGCGGGGAAGTTGCCGGTGTCGGAAAGAATGACGTTCGGGTTTTCGCGCATTTCAAGCGCGGCGGTAAGCGCTTTGGCCAGATTGACGGATGTCGAGTCGGCGGCCACCACCGTGCCCGGCGCCGCGCCGATCAGTTTGGCAATCCGGTTGCCGAGCCGCGCGGGCATATCGATCCAGGCGTGATCGTTCCATCCGCGGATAAGGCTCTCGCCCCATTCATTGGCGACAACCTCGTTCATGCGCGCGACGGCCGCCTTGGGCAGGCAGCCGAGCGAATTGCCGTCGAGATAGATAACGCCGTCGGGAATGTGAAAGGCCTCGCGCTTAGGGGCGAGAGGATCGGACTTGTCGAGGTCGGCGGCTGAAACTTGACGGGTTGCGGGCATGACAGTCCCAATCGGGCGGGTTCGGCCAACTCTCCGGTATTGGCCGGGCCGAGGCAAGCCCGCTTGCTTCGCCGCCGCGCCGGGCGGCACAATGGGTCATGGATTGGGACGACGCCTACACCAATGCGGCCTACATTCCCGGCGCTGAGCGCTACCCGGGCCTATGGGCCCGCGAGGCGGCGGCTTTCCGCGAGGTTGCGGCCCACGATCTCGACATTCCTTATGGCGCGCGCGCGCGGGAAAGATACGACCTCTTTTTCCCCGAAGGCGCCGCGCGCGGGCTTTTTGTCTTTGTCCACGGCGGTTACTGGCTCGATTTTGACAAATCGTCCTGGTCGCATCTGGCAAGCGCGGCGGTCGATCATGGCTGGGCGGCCATGCTGCCCTCATATGATCTGTGTCCGGACGTTTCGGTTGGAGAGATCACCGCGCAGATCGGCTCCGCCCTCAATCATGCGGCGGCCCGCGAAAGTGCCGGGCCGATTGTGCTTTCTGGGCATTCCGCGGGCGGACACCTGGCCGCGCGCATGATGTGCGCGGGCGCACCAATCGAAGCGGAGGTGGCGGCCCGCATCCGCCGCGCGGTTGGCATTAGCGGGCTCTATGACTTGCGGCCGCTGCGGCACACGCAAATGAACGAGCGTTTGCGTATCACCGATGAAATCGCGCGCGCCGAAAGTCCTCTCCTTCTTGAGCCGCGGGAGGGCGCGGAACTCATCGCCTGGGTGGGCGGGGAGGAGCGGCCTGAATTTCTACGTCAGTCGCGGGATTTTGTCGCTGACTGGAAAGCAAAAGGCGCGCGCGTTGAGTTTGTCGAAGACCCGGGGCGCCACCACTTCGATGTCATCGAAGCTCTTGCGGACCCTCACAGCGAAATGAGTCGCCGGGCGTTTGCTGACTGAACTGGTGGGTCAGTCCTCGCCAAGCCCTTTGTCCTTAGTAAAGGCATTGAAGCAAATGATGGTTTCAGTATCGACGATGCCCGGGATCGGGTGAATCTGTTCGTTGACGAAACGGCCAATGTCGGCTTCCCCAGGCAAATGATACTGCGCGATGAGGTCGTAGCGCCCGGATATGGAATGCACCACCGGCGCCACGTCCGTGTCGTCCACCAGCCGGGCGGCGACATCGTAGGTGTGGCCGAGCTGGCATTTGATGAGGATGTAAAAAGTCCGCATGGCGTCCGCACGCTCCCGTTGTCTGACGGCGCGCAGTCTAGACCCATAGGGGGCCTCGCGAAACCCGGGGCTTTCGTGCGGCGGCGTCCCGCGTCATGATCGGCCCATGACCCATGTGCGCGTGCTCCCCAAAGACGACGGTCCGGCGGGCTGGACTGCCATCCTGCCGCCGCGCACACCGCGGCCCGCCCTTCAAGGCGAAGCGCGCGCCGACTGGGCCGTGCTGGGCGGGGGCTTTACCGGGCTTGCCGCCGCGCGCCGCATCGCCAAGGCCCGGCCGCAAGACACGATCGTGGTGGTGGACGCGCTTTCCGTGGGCGAAGGCGCGTCGGGCCGGAACTCGGGCTTTGCCATCGATCACGCTCATACGCTCGGGGGTGGAACTGCGGCGACGGAAAGCGCCCGCGGGCAGAAGCGGCTTTACACGGCGGCCATCCGCCACTTGCGCGGGCTGGCCGAAACCCACGGCATCGAATGCGATTGGCGGGATTGCGGCAAGTTTCACGCCGCCGCCTCGGCGCGCGGCGCGGAGAAATATCTAAAACCGCTCGCAAGCGAGCTTGAGGCGATTGGTGAGCCCTTTGAGTGGTGCGGCCGCGCGGCCATGAGCGAGGCCATCGGGATCGATCACTACGAAGCAGGGATTTATACCCCCGGCACGGTGCTGATGAACCCCGCCGCCCTGGTGCGCGGCCTTGGGGATGCCTTGCCCGCCAATGTGACGCTCTATGAGAGAACGCCGGTGAAGGAGATCGCGTACAGCGGCGAGATTATCCTGACAACCAAACAAGGGCAGCTCACGGCACGGAACCTCATCGTCGCGGCAAACGCCTTCATGCCGGCGCTTGGGTTTGGCGTGCGCCGCCTTATGCCTTTCGTAGCCTATGCGTCACTAACCGCGCCCATGAGCGGGGAGGAACGCACAGCATTGGGCGGGCGGCGGGCCTGGGGGATCACGCCCGCGAACGCCTTCGTTGCGCCGACGATCCAGCGGACCGGCGATCATCGTATCCTCTTCCGTGAGCAGATTATCTATCGCCCCGGGCTTTCCTTCAGCGCCGCGGAGCTTACGCGCGTGCGGGCGCGGCATAAGGAGCTGTTCCGCGCGCGCTTTCCCATGCTCGACGGTCTTGCGCTTGAACATACCTGGGGCGGGTATCTCTGCCTCAGCCGCAATCAGGATTCGGTGTTTGGCGCGCTTGGCGAAAACACCTGGGGCGCGGGCGGGTTTCAAGGGATTGGTATAACGCGCGGCACCATTGCGGGGATGCTGCTCGCTGATCTCGCCATGGGCATTCAAAACCCGCTTCTTGAGGATATGATGCGCCTCGCGCGCCCGCCCGCCAATCCGCCCCGGCCTTTTACCGATATAGGCGTTGCTTTACGCGCCGCCTGGGAAGCCTGGGCTGAAAGGGGTGAGAGATAAGGAGAAGCACATGATCGAACGCATTGGCGATCCCATCACCTTGCCGGACGGAACAATGGTTCCTTATTCGCAAGTTGTGAAGGCAAACGGCTTTTTATTCGTAGCCGGACAAATGGGTCTCGACGGAGACCTCAATCTGGCAGGGGATGATATCGAATCGCAAACCGCTCTTGCTATCGAGAACCTGGAGGCGCAGCTCAAGGCGGGCGGTGCATCACTCAACGACGTGGTCAAGGTCAATGTCTGGATCACCGACGCTACCGATTTTGCAGGCTTTAACAAAGTTTATGCGGAAAAGTTCGGCGCGCACCTGCCGGCGCGCGCGACCGTTATTTCGGGGCTCCTCATTCCCGGCGCCAAGATGGAACTCGATGCTGTGGCGGTGGCCCCATGACCAGCGCCACGTCGATTGCCAAATCTCACTTCGCGGCGGCATTGGCCGAAGCGGACGAGGCGGGGCAGGGCCGGGATGCGGTCGCCCGCGCTTTTATGAATCTGGTGCTTGAGACCTATCTCGCCGCGCGGCCCGTGGAAGATGTCCGGCGCGAGCTGGCAAATCTTGCTGAAAACCTGGACCCGGATACGGACTACGTCTTTATGCGGCCGTGAAGGCCCTGTTGTGCCAAACTGACAATTTGTCGGCGTAGGTGATCCGGCCTATATTCGTGCTCACTGCATCCTGGCCGAGGACAAAGACATGAGCGCCGCCGAAACCCTTAGCGAAGCCGCCGACCGCGCCTGGTCCATGCCGCTTTCCGAAATAGACGTCTCAAACCCTGAGCTTTTCCGCAGCAACACCATGTGGCCCTATTTCGAGCGGCTTCGCAAAGAAGAGCCGGTGCATTACTGCACCGACAGCCGCTATGGCCCTTATTGGTCCATCACCAAATACAAAGACATCATGGCGGTGGACACGAACCATCAGGTGTTTTCGTCGGAAGCCGCGCTCGGCGGCATTACCATCCGCAATCAGGCGAAGGACTTTATCCTGCCCATGTTCATCGCCATGGACCCGCCCAAGCACGATGAACAACGCAAAGTGGTGAGCCCCATCGTCGCGCCGGACAATCTCGCCCGGCTTGAGCCGCTTATCCGCGAACGGGTGTGCACGATTTTGGACGGCCTGCCGCGTAACGAAGATTTCGACTGGGTGCAGCGGGTTTCCATCGAGTTGACGACGCAAATGCTTGCGACGCTCTTTGATTTTCCTTGGGACGAACGCCGCCTGCTCACCCATTGGTCGGATGTGGTGACCAACGAAAGCGAAGTGGTCACCGATGAGGTCATCGAGGCGCGGCGCGCGGAAATCCGTGCTTGCGGGGAATACTTTGTCGGCCTTTGGAACGAGCGCGCCAACGAGCCGCCCCGGGGCGACCTCATTTCCATGCTGGCCCATGGCGAGGCCACCAGAAACATGGACTACCGCGAATATCTCGGCAACGTGCTTTTGCTCATTGTTGGCGGTAACGACACCACGCGCAATTCCATCACCGGCGGCGTGCTTGCCCTTAATCAGAACCCGGATCAATACGCCAAGCTGCGCGCCAACCCCGATCTGATCGAGTCCATGGTGCCGGAGATTATCCGCTGGCAAACGCCGCTCGCGCATATGCGCCGCACACCGCTGGAAGATGTTGAGTTCGGCGGCAAGACGATCAAAAAGGGCGACAAGGTGGTCATGTGGTACGTCTCGGGCAACCGCGATGAAGATGCGATCGAGAATGCAAACGATTTCATCATTGATCGTCCGCGCCCGCGCCAGCATCTTTCCTTCGGCTTCGGCATTCACCGCTGCGTGGGCAACCGCCTTGGCGAGATGCAGTTGCGCATTGTCTGGGAAGAAGTGCTGAAGCGGTTCAAGACCATCGAAGTGGTGGAAGAGCCCGAGCGGGTGTTTTCGAGCTTCGTCAAGGGCTATGCCAAGATGATGGTCCGCATTCCCAACTAATTTACAGCCCACGGAGCATTTGATGACCGAAACCACCTCCACCGATTTCCTTGTGCGCCGCGATGCATTGGGAGAAGGAAAGTTCACTGAAACGCCATTGCCCGCGCCCGGCGAGGGCGAAGTGCTGTTCAAGGTGGACCGCTTCGGCTTTTCCGCCAACAACATCACCTATGCGGTGATGGGCGAGATGATGTCCTACTGGAACTTCTTCCCCACCGAGGAAGGCTGGGGGCGGGTGCCGGTCTGGGGCTTTGGCGAGGTGATCCAGTCGAACACCCCCGGCATTGCGCCGGGCGAGCGCTTTTACGGCTACTGGCCCATGTCGACCCACTATCTGGCGCGCGTGGGTTCGGTGGACGACGGCGGCTTTGTGGAAGTCACGCCAACCCGCGCAGCGCTGCCTGCCGCCTATAACCGCTATGTACGGCTGAGCGCGGACGCGGGCTACCGCGCGGACAAAGAAGCCGAGCACATGCTGCTTCAACCGCTCTTTATGACGTCATTCCTGCTGGATGATTTTTTTGCCGAGGAAGACTTCTTTGGCGCGAAGAACCTCCTCATCGCATCCGCGTCGAGCAAGACGGCCATCGCGCTTGCATTCTTGCTCGCGCGCCGCGAGGGGCTCAATATCATCGGGCTTACCTCCGGGGGCAACGAAGCCTTTGTGAGAGACCTTGGGTTCTACACGGACGTCGTGACCTATGACGGGATCGGCCAGCTGGATGCGGGGGCCCGCGCGGTTTACGTGGATATGTCTGGCGATGGGGACATCCGTTCCAGTGTGCATCGTCACTATGCGGACAATCTTGCTTACGATTGCGCGGTGGGGCTCACTCACTATGACAAGATGGCGAGCCCCGACGATCTGCCGGGCCCGGCGCCGCAGCTCTTCTTTGCGCCGGACCACGCGAAAAAGCGCGTGGGCGAATGGGGCGCCATGGGCTTTCAATCCCGCGTGGCGGATGCCTGGAAAGATTTCGTGGATTCGGCCAGCGCCTGGCTGGATATAAGCCCCGCGCGGGGGCGGGACGGCGTGCAAGCGGTCTTTCTCGAAGTCTTAAGCGGCAAGGCCTCGCCCCGCGCGGGCTTCGACCTCAGCCTTTACAACTGATCCGTGAACAGCCCGTGAGGGTCGTTAAAGCACAGCATTGAATCGGAACGGGCAAGCGCCACCAGCGTGAGATCCGCGCGCGCCGCGAACTCCACCGCCAGGGTGGTGGGGGCGGAGACGGCGGCCAAAAGGGGTGTTCCCAGGATAATGGCTTTTTGCACGAGCTCGTGACTGCAGCGGCTAGTGAGCAGCACGAAGCCTTCGTCGCGCGCGAGACCCGCCCGGTGAATATGGCCCGCCAGTTTGTCGAGCGCATTGTGGCGGCCCACGTCTTCGCGCAGCGCGATGATCTCGCCCTCATCGTTCGCCAGCGCGGCAGCGTGAACTGCGCCGGTTTCCCGGTTGAGCTCTTGCAGGGGCCTGATCCCGCCGAGCGCACGGAAAAGGGCGTCGCAATCCGCTTTCGGCTTTGCCGTCACCTTGGGAAGCTGCCGCACCGCGTGTTCAAGCTCGACGACGCCGCAAATGCCGCATCCGGTTTGCCCCACCATATTACGCCGGCCTTCGAGCAAGTGTTGATGCTGGTCTTTTGGAATCTCCGCTTGCACCAGAACGCCGCCTTCGACCGGGCGCACCGTCACGCCCAGCAACTGATCGGGTGATTGAATGATCTGTTCGGCGAGCGCAAAGCCGAGAACAAAATCTTCAAGATCGCGCGGGCTCGCCATCATCACCACATGGGCAACCCCGTTAAAGGTGAGCGAGACGGGCACCTCGGCGGCAAGGGGCCTTTGGGCCTCGTCAGTGCCTTCGCGGGAAACCTTAATCATATTGTGACTAAGAACGGCCTTCATGGGGCCTACTCTACACCGGGTGCGCACGGCTTTCACCTTTGAGATGGGCCGTGAAGAGCGTATGCTTGGGCCAAGGGAGCGGCGTGAATGACGGCGAAGCCGGCAGAGATTTCGGTGGACGTTGAAGCGAACATTGCAGCGATCTGCGCGCGTTACGGCAACCGGTCCGACGCGCTTATCGAGATTCTGCATGATGTGCAGGAAACGGGCGGTCACATAACCCGCGACGCCATTGTGGGTATTGCCGCGGCGCTCAACATCTCCCGCGCCGATGTTTTTGGCACGCTTTCTTTTTATGATGACTTCCGGACCGAACCGGTGGCCGCCGGCATGGTCAAGCTGTGCCGGGCCGAGGCCTGCCAATCGGTCGGCGCCGACGCGCTGGCCGCGCGCTGTGATGCAAACGGCATTGCGCACGAGACGGTCTATTGCCTGGGTAATTGTGCGCTCGGGCCCGCGGCGATGGTGGACGGGCGGCTGATCGGCCGGGCGAATGAGGAAAAGCTCGCCTCGGCCGTGCGCCACGCCAAGGCGGAGGGCTAGGCCATGGTGCGCGTCTTCATCCCCCGCGATGCCGCCGCCCTTTCAGTGGGGGCGGACGAAGTGGCCGCAACGTTTGCGAACTGCATCGCCCAGCGCAAGCTCGATGTGGAACTTGTGCGCACCGGCTCGCGCGGCGCGTTTTTCCTGGAGCCGCTCGTGGAAGTGGAAGTTGGCGGCAAGCGGGTCGGCTACGGCCCGGTGCACGCGAGCGATGTGCCCGCGCTTCTCGATGCAGGGGTCCTTGAAGGTGGTGCGCACGATCTCGCCCTTGGCGAGGTGGAAAAGCTTCCGTTCTTTGCGAAGCAGGAACGTCTTACGTTTGCGCGCTGCGGCGTCATCGATCCGTTTGATCTCTCAGCATACGGACAATCAGGTGGCCTAGCGGGCCTGCGCGCGGCGCAAAAACTGAAACCGGAAGAAGTTGTCCAGGCCGTCACCGAATCCGGCTTGCGCGGCCGCGGCGGTGCGGGCTTTCCTGCCGGGATCAAATGGAAGACCGTGCTTGAGGCCTCTGGTGATAAGAAATACATCTGCTGCAACGCGGACGAAGGCGACAGCGGCACCTTCGCCGACCGTATGCTAATGGAGGGCGATCCCTTCGCGCTCCTTGAAGGCATGGCAATTGCCGCTCACGCGGTGGGTGCAAGCGAGGGGCTTGTCTATATCCGCTCCGAGTACCCTCACGCTATTGCCGCCATGAACGAAGCGGTGCGCATTTGGCAAGACGCAAAAGCATCTCCCAACTTCACAATAGAAATTCGCCGCGGTGCGGGCGCCTATATCTGCGGCGAAGAAACGTCCATGCTCGAAAGCCTTGAGGGCAAACGCGGGCAGGTGCGGGCCAAACCGCCGATCCCCGCCCTTGAAGGACTCCACGGAGAGCCAACCGTGGTGAACAACGTGCTAACCCTTGCCGCGGTGCCCTGGATCGTGGCGAACGGCGCCAAGGCCTATCAGGATTTCGGCATGGGCAAGTCGCGCGGCACGCAACCCTTTCAGCTTGGCGGTAACGTGAAACAAGGCGGGCTTGTCGAAAAGGCGTTTGGGCTTACGTTATTGGAGCTGATTGAGGAGTTCGGCGGCGGCACACTTTCGGGCCGCCCTGTGCGCGCGGTGCAGGTGGGCGGACCGCTTGGCTCTTATCTTGGTACGGATCAATTGGCAACGCCCATGGACTATGAAGCGATGGCCGGGATCGACGCCATGCTGGGCCATGGCGGCGTGGTCGTTTTTGACGACACAGTGGACATGGCGCGCCAGGCCCAGTTCGCCATGGAGTTCTGCGCGGCGGAAAGCTGCGGCAAGTGCACGCCCTGCCGCATCGGCTCGACCCGCGGCGCCGAGGTGATTGGCCGCATTCGCGAAGGCCAAGACGTCGAAGCAAACCTTGCTCTTGTGCGCGACCTTTGCGAAGTTATGGAGGGCGGCTCGCTCTGCGCCATGGGGGATCTCACGCCGCAACCGGTGCTGTCCGCTATCAATCAGTTCCCGGAGGACTTTCAAGCGGGAGGCCGGGCATGACTGTGACACGCGAGAAAGATTTCGGAACGCCCGCGCGCACCGGCGACACGTCCGTGACGCTGCAGGTGGATGGCCACGAAGTGCGCGTGCCCGTGGGCACCTCCGTCATGCGCGCCGCCGAAGAAGCGGGCATCGCCATTCCCAAATTGTGCTCCACCGACAAGCTTGAGCCTTTCGGGTCCTGCCGGCTTTGCCTGGTGGAGATCGAAGGGCAAAAGGGAACGCCCTCCTCATGCACGACGCCCGTGCGCGAGGGCATGATTGTCGAGACTCAAACCGAAAAGCTGCGCCGCCTTCGCCGCGGGGTGATGGAACTTTACATCTCCGATCACCCGCTCGACTGCCTTACCTGTTCCGCCAATGGCGACTGCGAGCTGCAGGACGCGGCGGGCGAGGTGGGCTTGCGCGAGGTGCGTTACGGCTACGAAGGCACTTATCATCCGGGTACGGAAGTTGATGCGAGCAATCCCTACTTCCAGTACGACCCTACCAAGTGTATTGTCTGTTCGCGCTGCGTGCGCGCCTGCGCCGAGGTGCAGGGCACCTTCGCGCTTACCATCGGCGCGCGGGGGTTTGAAAGCAAAGTCACGGCGGGCATGGACGAAGACTTCATGTCGTCGGAATGTGTGTCCTGCGGCGCGTGCGTGCAAGCCTGCCCCACGGCCACCTTGATGGAAAAATCCATTGTCGAAATGGGCCAGCCCACCCGCGTTGTGGAAACTACCTGTGCCTATTGCGGGGTGGGGTGCTCGTTCCGCGCGGAGCTTCAGGGCGATGAAGTGGTGCGCATGGTGCCTTCCAAGGAAGGCGGCGCGAATGCGGGCCATTCCTGCGTCAAGGGCCGCTTTGCCTGGGGGTATGCAACGCACAAGGATCGGGTGACCTCACCGTTGATCCGTGAACGGATTACAGATGACTGGCGCGAGGTCTCCTGGGACGAAGCCATCGACTTTACGGTCAAGTGGTTCAAGGACATCCGCGCCAGGCACGGCACAGGCGCCTTGGGCGCGGTCACGTCGTCGCGCTGCACCAATGAAGAAGTCTGGGTGATCCAGAAGATGGTGCGCGCCGCCTTCGGCAATAACAATGTGGATACTTGCGCGCGGGTGTGCCATTCGCCTACGGGCTACGGCCTTAAGCAGACCTTCGGCACTTCTGCGGGAACCCAGGATTTCCGTTCCGTCGAATATGCCGATGCGGTCATGGTGATCGGCGCGAACCCCACCGATGCGCATCCGGTGTTCGCCTCGCGGATGAAAAAGCGCCTGCGCGAAGGGGCGGAGTTGATTGTCGTCGATCCGCGCCGCATCGACCTTGTAGAGACGCCTCATGTGCGCGCGGCGCATCACCTGCAATTGCGCCCGGGCACCAATGTGGCGGTGATCAACGCCCTTGCCCATGTGGTGGTGACCGAGGGGCTGGTGGACGAGGCTTTTGTCGCCAGCCGCTGCGAAGGCGAATCGTTCGAGCGCTGGAAGGCGTTTATCTCCCAGCCCATGAACGCGCCTGAGGAGCTTGAAAAGGCGAGCGGCGTTCCGGCGAGTGAGATTCGCGCCGCCGCGCGGCTTTACGCGGGCGCGGGCAATGCGGCCATCTATTACGGGCTTGGCGTCACAGAGCACAGCCAAGGCTCCACCATGGTGATGGGCCTTGCCAACCTTGCCATGGCCACGGGCAATCTGGGCCGCGACGGGGTGGGGGTGAACCCCTTGCGCGGGCAAAACAACGTGCAAGGCTCCTGCGACATGGGAAGTTTTCCGCACGAGCTGCCCGGCTACCGCCACGTTTCCGATGACGGGGTGCGCGCAAGTTTCGAAGCCGATTGGGGCGTCGATCTCCTCGCCGAGCCGGGGCTCAGAATCCCCAATATGTTCGCTGCGGCGCTCGATGGTTCCTTCAAGGGGTTCTTCATTCAGGGCGAAGACTTTGCCCAATCGGACCCTGATATTCAGAACGTGGAAGCGGCCTTGCGCGCCATGGACTGCGTTGTGGTGCAGGATCTTTTCCTCAACGAGACCGCCAAATACGCCCACGTGTTTCTGCCCGGCGCGTCGTTCCTTGAAAAGGACGGTACCTTCATCAATGCCGAACGCCGCATCAACCGGGTGCGCCCGGTGATGAAACCGGTGGCGGGACTTTCGGAATGGGAAACGGTGGCGCGTATCGCCCAAGGGCTCGGGTACGATATGGTTTACGAAAGTGCGGCGGAGATCATGGATGAGATCGCGCGGTTGACACCCACCTTCGCCGGCGTGAGTTTTGAAAAGCTCGACCGCGAAGGTTCCGTGCAATGGCCCTGCAACGATGCGGCGCCCCACGGCACGCCCATTATGCATGTGGACCGGTTCGTGCGCGGCAAGGGCCAGTTCATGCTCACCCAATATGTGCCCACGGACGAGCGTACCAACAGAAAGTTCCCGCTGCTGCTCACCACGGGCCGTATCTTGACGCAATACAATGTGGGCACCCAGACGCGGCGCACCCAGAACGAAGTGTGGCTCGATGAAGATGTGCTGGAAATTCACCCCCATGATGCGGAGGTGCGCGGCATTGCAGATGGCGCACTTGTCTTGCTTGCAAGCCGCAAGGGCGACATTTCGCTTCATGCGAAGATCACGGACCGGGTGCCCCAGGGTGTTGTCTATACAACGTTCCACTTTCCGCAGACCGGCACAAATGTCGTGACCACCGAGCTTTCCGACTGGGCCACCAACTGCCCGGAATATAAAGTGACCGCCGTCCAGGTGGCACTCACCAACAGGCGGTCGGACTGGCAGGACGCGCATGAAGACGAGCAAAGGGACGTGCCGCTTCCCCTTGCCGGGGAATAATGCGAAACAGCCACCCATGAAAGACGACGACCTGGTCCAGAAGGCCAATCAGATCGCCGCGTTCTTCGCGCCCTATCCGGAGGACGAAGCTGTCAAGGGTGTGGCGAACCATCTTGCCATGTTCTGGGACCCGCGCATGCGCAAGCAGCTTCTTGCCATCGCGGCAAAGGCAAAGGGGCTTGATCCCCTTGTGCGCCGGGCGCTGGACGACCCCGCGGTGGCGGTCCGTTAGCGCGGCAGGCGGCGGGCGAGCAGAAAGCCCTGAAAAACCACCGGGAAAAGGACCACGACGGCGCCGCCGACGATGAGCCCGTTGACTGTTGCGAGCAGAGCGCTTTCCGGCGCGATGGAGGCCTGAAGTCCTGAGAGCATCTCGAACAGAAAAAGCACGCCAACGATCCCTAAGACTGATGTCACCACCCGCCGCCACCAGCCGGGGCCCGGCGCAAACCGGATCCTGTACTGATCGAATACCGCCCCCGCATACCAGGCCACAAGAAACCCGCCCGCACCCATGCTGGTGCCCGCGCCGCCGGGCCAGACGAATGCCGTGAGAGCAAGCGCGGCGATCATAACCGCCAACCGCGCCGGGAAAGAAAGCGCGCGCCACCAGTTGAAATGCTCCGTAAAGCTCCAGCGATAAAGGGCCAAGGTGGCAATGCCGATAACCGCGCCGCCAAGAATGTCTTCCACATCGTGAACGCCGAGATAGAGGCGCGAAAACGCAATCCCGCCGGCGAGAACAGCCGCGACAATCCATGCCCATCTTTTTCCGATCTCGTGGGCAAGCCAGAACCACATGACGATGCCCACTTGGGTGTGCCCGCTGGGGAGTCCGAACGATGCGTCCATATGGGGGTCGATCCAAAAGGCGGGATCGGGACGCGGGTTCTGCCAAAGGTCCTTTAGAAAAGCGTTGAGTAGCGCGGAGACGAGAACGATCAGCGCGACACGCGTGATCTTGTCCTTGTTCCAGGCCCAATACCCGACGGGAAGCGCGATCAGGAAAAACGTCGTGTAGCCGAGCCAGGTCAGCCCAAGGAAGACGGGCGTGAGCGCGTCGTGACGCATGGCAACCGCCCAGCTTAAGTCATGCAGGAATGCTTCCATGGTATCCTTGGCGTGTTTCTGCTGAGTATGAAGTGATTTGCCCGGCCGCGCCTAGCCGCCAAGCGTTGCAAGCCAGTTCCGAAGCTCGATCCGGTCGAAGGCCCGGGGCCCGTTCGCCACTTGGGCGCGCAAGGCGGCAACGGCGGCGGCATCCCCGCACGTTCCTTCCTGGATGAGCTGTTTCTTCAGGTCGTCGATGATGCGCGTCAGGTCATCGTAACTAAACTCCGGGTGGTACTGAACGCCCCAGAACCGGCCGCCGGTCTCGATGCTTACCGCTTGCACCGCGCTCATGGAATTGTGCGCAAGGACCGTTGTGCCGGGCGCGGGCTCTTCAACCTCATCGAGATGAACCGTGAAACAGGCAAAGGGCGTTCCTTTGCCCCCGAACATGGGGTGCGCGCGGCCCGCATCGCCGAATTCCAGATCGGTGGCGATGCCGATCTCGCGGCCCTTGGGGTTCTTCCGTACACGTCCGCCCAGTGCGCGGGTCATGACCTGCAGGCCCCAACAACTGCCGAATACCGGCACGCCCGAGGCATAAAGCCGCTCGGCGAAGGTGAGCTGGCCTTTCACCGCCGCGGTCTCCTTGTAAACATGAAGCGGCGAGCCGGTCCACACCGTGCCGGAAAAGTCACCCAATGCGAAACCTTCGGGAAGCGCTTCGCGGCCTCGCTCACTGGGGAAGGCGAATTCGCATTGGACACCTTCGCTGAGACCCTGCAGCACGTTTGCGTAACGCTCGTGATTGGGCCGCCAACCATCGGCGATGGTTTTGCCCATGCCCTCTTCGGTATTGCCCTCGACCACAAGAATGCGCATAGCGGCCCACGCCTTTCGATTGCAGATTTCCCTTGAAGTGATAGCCGAGATGGGAAGCCACGCCAATCTTGAAGTCCTTGCCGCCTTGAACGGGCGCGCCGTTAAGCGCAGGCTAAGGGTACGATGGTTCGAGCCTTACCTTCACCACATATCGAGATCGACCGTGCGTCGGCCGTGCCGGTCTATCGTCAGATCGCCGATGCCCTGCGCTACCGCATTGCCACGGGAGATATTGAAATCGGCACGCGCCTGCCCACGGTTCATGAGGGCAGCCGCCTGTGGCGCATCAATCTGCATACGGTGAGGCGGGCTTACGCGGAGCTGGCGTCCGATGGCATGGTTCAGATGCAGCGTGGCCGGGGCACCGTGGTGATGGCGCGGGCGCCGGTCCCGCACACCGTCTCGCACGATGGCGTTGGCGCGTTCGTTGAGTGGGCGGCGTCCCGCGCGGCGCTCGAACATGGGCTCAGCCGCGCCGAGTTTGCCGATTTGATCACGGCAACCAGCCCGCCGCGCGCGGCCCAGCGCGGCGTTTTCGTGCTTGAATGCAGCGAGCATCAGGCGCGCCAGCTTGCCGGAGAGATTGCGAGAAGGTGGGGGGTCAAAACGCGCGGCTGGTCGCTGGAATGGGCCGATGAGCCTGCCGTGGGTCCCTTTATCGCGACTTACTTCCATTACAACGATATTCGCCGCCGCTGGCCCCACAGAATGAAAGACGCGGTCTTTGTGTCCATCCGGCCATCCCAAGCGCTGGGCCAAGCGCTGCGAAAGTTCGGGCGGCGGCCCGGTCCCGTGAACGTTCGTCTTGTTGAGCGCGAGGAAACCATGGCGCGCAGCATTGCTGCGGATGTGAGCGCGATCCTGCCCTCGCCGCGTTACAAGCTTGCGCCACAGATCATCAAAGGACCGCTCACCCGATTGCAGCTTGAGGGTGGCGCGCTTTATCTTTTCTCGCCGCGGCTTTGGGCTTCACTCAGTGACAAGCAGCGCGGGCGGGCCAATGCGCTCGAAGTGGAATATGACATTCCCGGCGCGGAACATGCGCGCCTCGCGTACCGCTTCGGCTGGCAGGAACAGGGCCAAGAGCAGAATTAGCTTCCTTCCGTGGCCCCTTCCGTGGCCCCTTCCGTGGCCCAAGGGTCTTGCCAGCGGAAGGCCTCGCGGATCTGTTCATCCGTAAGCAGATCGAATTGCGGCAACAGTGGCGCGCCTGGGTCGAGCCCTTCGATCTCGCCCGCGTGCGCTTCCATCCAGGTCACGACCCCTTCGAGCAGCCGGAGATTGGCATCGCCGTGGCTGGTCCCATCACCCAGATTGGCATTGATGATCGAGCCGAGCGTAAGCCGCGGCCATTCGCTAAAGACGACTTGCGAGATCTTGGCGCGGAATTCGAGTTCCGTTGAGTCTTCCTGGACCCACTCTTCGGCAAACTGATCATCAAGCGCGTGACGGCCTTCATGGGCAAAAATGGAATAGGCCCGGACCGCATTGTCCAATTCCAGAATAAATGCATTGCGCACTTGCGTGGTACCGGCGGTACGCCGGGCTTGATCCAAAATCTCGTTGCGCGCCTGCCAGCGCAGCCGCCGCGCAAGACCCGGCAGATACGCCACACGGCTCTCACCCAACACCTCGGTATCTTGTGCGCTCAGCCGCGCGATCTCTTCTTCTTCCTCCTGCCGCTGGCGCGGATCGGTCAAATCGTTCCAGCGGTCAAGGGCACCATCGGCGTAGGCGGTGCGGACCTGATAGATGGTGTCCGCCGTCGCCCAGCCGCCGTGTTGTTGCCGCCCGTCCCAGAGCCAGCTTTCATATCCGTTCGAGATGGGTCGTCCGATCACCACATATCTAAGATCGGCGGTGCGGCCGTACTGGTTCGCTGTATGGGTTGTATCGAGAACCGTGAACCCGGCGTGCAAGTCATAGACGCCGCTGGTATGGCCTTCGTTGAAATAAAGCCCAAAGCGTTGGGCAACTTCTTCACGCAGCATGCTTTGATCCAATTCGCCGGAAAACCCCAACGCATCCCATAAGCTGTGCGCTAAGTCGCGGCGGCCCTGGCGGTATTGAAACGTTTGCAGCGTGGCGAACATGCCTGACGAGGAGTTTGCCGCGGCAATACCGCGATAGTATTCATCCGCGTACTGTTTCATATCCGTGACGAAAGTGTTCATGGCCATGATGGCGGCAAGGTCCGCGTCGTCCGCAAACTCATCGGCGCGCGCGTTACGCCGGTCGGTGAGCAGCAGCGTGGCCTCTTCAAAGAAAAAAGAACTGGCAAGGGCTTCGGCGATTATGCGGCGGTCTTCCGGTGCCTGCGATGAAGGAGTCCAGCGCGCCAGCGCCGCTTCAAGCGCGGGGGCCACATCGCCTTGGTCGGCCATGGCCGAAACCCCCGTGGGGCTGTGGTAATAAGACGCCCAGGCGCGCCACATGACCGGGCCGTCATCGAGGCGCGTTGCCACCGCCAGCGCAAGGGCCGAGGTCTCAAGGGGGGCGGGAGGTTCGGCAAGTATGGGCGCAAGCGCCGCGCGTGCTTCAGCCAGATTGGCGCGGGTGCTGTCCGTCAATTGGTCAAGACGCAAGCTCGCGGTGCCGCTGAGGGCCGCACGCGCCAACGCTTCGGCGGCCTCGATACGCGCATTCGCCTCATCGGCGCGTATGAAGGCAAGTCGCGCCGCCTCCATGGCTTCATCGAGATTACCCGCGGCCATATGAGCATCACTCAAGGTAACTGCGCTTTCCCATGTGCCGGGATCAGCGTCCTCGGCAGCACCGGCAAAAGCGATCCCTTCATCCGTATCCTGAAAAATCCGCCACGATGTGCGCGACAGAAGCCGGTAAGATTGCGCCCGGTCTTCGGCGCGGGCGGTTTGATCCTGCCCGATGGCGGTCCAAATCTCGCGCGCGGCGGCGACGTCGCGCTGAATATAGGCAAGCTCGCCTGTATAGAGACTGGGCTCTTCGTCCGCCCACGCGCTGCGGTCAGCGGGCGGGCCGAAATTGACGTTGCGGGTGATGTAAGAAAACCCCGCAAGGCCGCCCGCCAGCGCCAGCACCATAAGAACCGCAACACCCCGCCCAATCCACTTGCCCATGATGGTTCCTCGACTCCCGGATAAAGAAGAAGCGGGTGCATCTCTCTGGACCCCGCACCAAACGCCCATATGGGCGGCGGGGCCCCTTATCTCAAAGCACGTCTGCGCGATATTGTTATATAACAACTTGCAGCACGGGCCGCCTAAAGCTCGAAGATCTTACCGCGGTTAAGGATGTTTTTGGGGTCGAACTGGCGCTTGAGGCGTTTCATAATTTCGATCTCTTCGGGTGTGCGCGAAAGGTGCAAGAAATTCTTCTTGTAAAGCCCCACGCCATGTTCGGCCGAAACCGTGCCCGCCACTTCGGGAAGCGGCGCATAGACCAGTTCCTCCACCCGGTGCAGGTCCTCATCTTTGTCGGTGCCGGGGCCCACGATGACGTGGATATTGCTGTCGCCCAGATGGCCGAAAATGACCGAGCGGTTATCGGGATACTCGGCCCGTAATGCGGCTTCCATGTCTTCAAGGTATTGCGGCATCTTTGAAAGCGGCACGGAAATGTCGAACGCCGCCATGGGATAAAGCTGCAAGACCTGGCCGATGTCGTCGCGCAAGGCCCAGAGCTTTTCCCGCTCGGCTTCGTTCTTGGCCAAAAGCCCGTCGGCGATTAGCTCCTTCTCGGTCGCGGTTTCAACGAGCCGCAGCGCCAGCGCCTCGGTCGTGTCTTTGTCCGCGCCGCCGATTTCCGCCAGCACGTAAAAAGGATAATCCTGAGCCAGCGGGGGCTTGCCTTCCGCGGGTGGGGTCGTCACCAGCCGGTAATAACTGTTCCACATCACTTCAAATGTGGACATGGTGCCGGCCGAGCCGTGGTCCAGATGGCGGAGCAGGCTGCACACCGCCTCGTAAGAGGGGAGTGCGAGGAAAAGCGTGGACACGTGGGCGGGCAGCTCGCGCAAGCGCAGCACCGCGCGCGTCACAATGCCGAGCGTGCCCTCGCTGCCGATGAAAAGCTGCTTAAGATCGTAGCCCGCATTGTTCTTCAGTACACGGTTCATGGAGGAAAGCACCGTGCCGTCGGCCAGCACCACTTCCAGCCCCAGCACCTGCTCGCGCATCATGCCGTAACGCACCACCCGGTTGCCGCCGGCATTGGTGGAGATCATGCCGCCGATGGTGGCGGTGCCCCGCGCGCCAAGGTCGGCTTCGAGCGCAAGCCCGTGTTCCGCCACCGCGTCATGCACGTCTTGCAGTTTCGCGCCCGCCTCGACCACCACCACGCGGTCATCGGTGTTGATTTCCTCGATCCCGGTCATGAGTTCGGTGGAGATGATGAGGTCTTCGGGCTTGGCGAGGGTCGCCCCCACCATATTGGTCAGCCCGCCGCCCACGATGAGGGGCTGGCCTTCGTCATTGCAGCGCTTGACGAGCGCGGCGAGTTCTTCCGTCGAGCGCGGGCGCGCGATGCCCATGGCGGGGCAGGGCTCGTTGACGCCGAAGGAAAGCTGGCGTGCCGCACTGTCTTCGCCGGTGAGCAGTGACAGTTTGGGAAAGTCCTGCGCGATCGTCTCAGTGGTGAGCGACATGTTGCGAACCCTTCTCAACTCTTTGATTTCTCTTCTTCCTCGCCCCTTCTTTGATCTGGGTCAAGGCCTTCCTGACATTGTGTCAGCAAGCTTTTTGCCGTGCGATCAGGCAGGCACGGCAATGGCGGGAAAGCGGCGCTTTCCGCTGGTGAGGAGACAGACAATGACGAATTTTCTATCCGGGTATTCGATCCAGAAGTGGCTGGAATCGTGCCCGCAAGGTTATCTGGAAGATACGGTCTATGGCCACGAGGCGGGCGAGAAAGAGCCGGAAGGGCTTTTCGATAACGAGCTTCTGCGCGAGGGGCAAATCCGCTCCACCTGCAATCTTGTGCTTGGGGAACGCGCCGCCCTTGCCGCAAGCTCGGGCCTTGTCAATTGCGCGCCGGACTACAAGTCGAAAACTTTTCTCGCGACGCAAACCCTCGACGAGGCGCGGCATGTGGAGATTTTCACTCAGCGGCTTTTCGATCTTGGCGTCAGCCCCGCCGATCTTGAAGACACATTGAATGAGTTCGGCAATCCGCATCTGGTGAAGTTTGCCGAAGTGCTGCTCGAAAAAGTCGACAAGGGCGATTTCGTGGCCGGTGTGGTGGGCCAGAACATCGTGCTGGAAGGCATGGCGTTTTCGGTCTTTGAGATGCTTCATGCGGGCGCGCAAGAAGACAACCCCAAATTCGCCCATACCCTGTCGGGCACTATTGCCGACGAGCGCCGTCACGTGGGCTTCGGCGAAAACCGGATCGGCGCGCTCATCAAGCAGTACCCGGAAAAGAAAGCCGAGTGCGAGCGCATGCAGGCGGAAATGTCCGGCCACATGCTGGCGACCTTTGCTAGCGCGTTCAAGGAAGGCGAAGCCTCGAACGAAGAGGCCCGCCGCCTTCAAAAGGAACAAGGCAAGGAAAGTCACGCCATGTATCACGGCGTTGACCTCGCCCAAGCCGATACCGCCGAAATGGAAGCGGTGCTGGCCGACACGGTGCTGAAGGAATTCAAGACGCGGCTGGGCCGCATCGGTCTTGAGTATCAGTCGCCGATCGCGGCTTGAGCGGCGCCATGGCGGAGTGGCAGGATCCGCATAAGCTGACCGAGGGCGAGTTTCTCGATCAGGTGCATTCCTTCGAGTTCTGGTTCGGAACCGTTGAGGGCTATCTCCACGACCGGCCTTACGGGTTCGACGCGGAAACCGAAGAGATCGAGATGGACGACCGCCGCAAGGACGGTCTTATCACCACGCTCTGCAATTACTGCATTGGGGAAACGGCGGCGCTTGAAGCCTCGAGCGGCATGATCGCGTTTGCGCCGGACCGCGCCTCCAAGATTTTCCTATCAACCCAAGTGGCCGATGAGGGCCGCCATCTGGAGGTTCTGCTGCATCGCCTCTCGATGCTTGGGGTGCGCGATCCCGAACGGGAAATCGAAGCGCGCGCCAACAAAAGCCTGTTGCGCTTCAAGGAACGCCTGCTTGAGTTTGTGGACAGCCGCGATTGGGAGGCGGCGGTCTTTGCACAGAACGTTATCTTGGAAAGCCTCGAGTTCACCGTCTTCCGCACCCATGCGCAAAACGCCGATCCCATCACCAAGCAAATCTTGCAAGGCATCGTCATCGACGAGCGGCGGCATATGGGCTTTGGTGAGAACGACCTGGGGCGGCGGCTCATTCTCGCGCCCCATACTCACGACCGGCTTGACCGTATCAAGCGCGAGCTCGACTCGCTGGTGCTGACCACATTCAAGCAAACCCTGGGCGAGCTGGGACTTGAAGGTGATGAGGCGCCGGATCTGGCGAGCGACTATCTCGGCGCCGTCGCGCGGCTGGGGTTCTGAGCCCATGAACGACACGCTCATCAACCAGCCCGCGGGCGAAGACCGGCCGCGCCAGATGTACGTGCTGGAAGAAACCGGTTTTAAGGAAGTGCCCAAGAAGTTCCGGCGCTTTTACCGCAAATGGGGCGGGCCGTCCGACACGCTCGCGCCCAACGAGGTGCTGTGCCCGGTGTGCAAGATCGTGATCCGGTCGCTTCAAGAACTGCGCGTGGGCGACAAGGTCTATTGCATGCCGTGCATGTCGCGCCTCATTGTGCAGGAAGAGGGCGGCCGCCTGGTGGCCCGGGTGAATTACTAGAGGCGATTTCAGGTCCGGCCACGGGAAGGTGTAGTCTAAGCCGTCGCACTGATTCGAATTGCGGGGCTTTGACATGGACAATGAACGTGCTGGCCGCATCGGCCATCGCTTGGCATTCCTGGGCGTCGTGCTCTTTCTTCTGGGTCTCATCACGGGGTTACTGCCCTCGCTCATGGCCAACCCGCGTATGGGCCTGACCAGCCATCTCGAAGGGGTGATGAATGGCACCTTCCTCATCGCACTAGGGCTCTTGTGGCCACGGCTGAACCTCTCGCCCGTGCTTCATGGGATCGGCTCTTGGTCGGCAGTTACCGGGTCCTACGTCAATTGGCTTGCGACCTTGCTCGCCGGGCTTTGGGGCGCGGGAAGCGGCTTGATGCCCATCGCGGGCCTTGGCCACACGGGCGAGGCTTGGCAGGAGATGATCGTGAGCGGCGGTCTCCTCGTGATAACGGTCACGATGATCCTTAGCTGCCTTATCGTTCTTTGGGGATTCCGCCGCGGCTGACTGCCTAGACGAGTTCTGACTTAAACTCTTCGTACTTGCCGCTGGCGCCGCGGGGGATCGTCTCAACTTCTTCTACCGAGACCTTAAAGACCTCTCCCAAGCGCTCGTGCACGATGGCGGTCACGGACGCGCGGTCATCCTCCGTAAGCGGACGTTTCATGACCAGTTTGACGTGAAGCCGGTCAGGTGCCGATTGCACGATCTGGTATTGGGTCATGGGCACGGCGCTCGAAATCGGTTTGCCGGGCGAGCTGGGCCATTCGCGGCGGCCATCGGGATAGGTGATAAGGTTCCGGACCCGACCCATGACGCGAGTGATCACCGGCCAGGCGCGCCCGCAGGGGCAAGGTGCGCCCATTTCGGCAAAGTCGCCGACTTCATAGCGGATCAGCGGAAAGGCGGGATTGAAGAGATCGGTCACGACCACGCGGCCGATCTCGCCCGCATCGCACGGGCTGCCGTCATCGCGCAAAATCTCCGTGAAGACCATGTCTTGCACAAGGTGATAATGATCCGTTTCCGGACATTGCATGGCGATAAGGCCAACCTCTTGCGTTGAATAGGCATCGACGATTTTGCGTCCAAGCTGGGACCGCACGGTTTCGCGAATGCGGTCGGGCAATTGCTCACCCATGGTGCGGAAGTAATGAAGCCCCGGCAGCTCCGCCCCACGGGCCTCAAGAATGGGAAGCAGTGCTTCCAGGTTGGATGGGAACATTTGCAGGTACGCCGGGTCCTCTTTCATCACCCAATCAGCCTGGGCTTCGGGATCGGTTTCGGAAGAAAGCGTCACCGCTGGCCCCGTGGGAAACATGATCGACAGGGGCGGCCCCCAGTCCGGCGCGCGCGCCGCCTCCCTTTGGGGTTCACCGCTTCTCATGTATCTGATCGAAGCCGTCTTGCCCATAAAGTCCGCCCCGTGGATAAGAGGTTCGAGCGCGGCGGTCGCATACATCATGGGTGACTTTGTTGCGGGTTGAAAAACCTCCACCGGCATCCCTGTCGATCCGGACGATTTTGTTTGCTTGAAGGGCTGCATCTCGTGGGGGATGTCGGTGGACCTGAGGCGCATGCCATTTTCCTGCAAGGCTTGCCGCGTCAGGATGGGCACACGTGCCCACGCTCCATCATCCAGCGGCGCGGTGGCGTCATACCCGCAGGCGCCTAAGGCTTCATGATAGTAGGGAACTTTCTCGAACGCGGTTCGCAGCAGCTCATCCAATTGACTGAGCACAAGGCCGCGGTGGTGCGAGGGGTCCATCCATTGGGCGCGCTCAAGCTGATAGAGATAAGCAATGATGGGAAGCACCCGCGGGTCGCTAAGGGCGGGATACTTGAGGTGCGGCACAACGGATTGCAGCGGAAGATTGTTGAAGGGCGGGTGGCGGTTCGATGGCATTTGGGATTCCAAAAATCGCGATGCCGCACTCTAGCCGCGCGTGACGCGGTTGTCAGCCTGGCGCCGCTTTGCAACAGTGCGTGCAACGGTGCGATGAGCAGCGATGGCGAAAGGGGGTATGGACTTGGACATCGGGCTTTGCATGGTGGTCAAGGACGAGGCGGGCACAATCGAGGCCTGTCTTGCGGATATCGTCGATCTCTTTGCCGAGATTATCATATTCGATACGGGCTCAACGGACGGAACCGTTGAGCTTCTTGCCGACCGCTTCGGCATTACCGCCGAGGCCCGCACCATCTCCAAGGACCTGTGCAATTCGGTGGCGCCAATCCGCAACGAAGGCTATGCGCAACTCTCAACCCCTTGGATCCTGTGCCTCGATGCGGACGAGCGCATCGCCCGCGGTGACCTTGAGAAGATAACCGCATGGTCCAATGAGAATGAGCCCGCCGGGTTTTTCACGTCCTGGATTACCGTCACACCGAGCGGCTATGCCATCGAAGATTACAAGCTGGGGCTGTTCCGCAAAGGCTATGAGAAGTGCGGCCTTGTGCACGAAAATGTTCAGCCTTCATTGCGCGCGGCGGGCGCCCACGCCGAATGGACCGACGCTTTTGAAATTCTTCATTACCCAGAGCAGGAAAAACTGCTGCGAAAGAACGACTACTATAGCTGGCGGCTCGACCAAGCGATTTCGTTTGAGCCGGACTGGATCAGATACTATTGGTTTCGCGGCATTCTTCATGAGCGTCTAGGGGATCATGCGGCAGCAGCCCGCGACTTCGCGCATGCCTTTGCTTCGCGGTCGGAACAATTTCCCGTGGAATGCCTCAATGCCGCCATGGCGTTGACCGGGCAGCTGGCGCAAGTGGGAGAGGGTGAGACCGCGCGCGACACCGCCTCGCAAGCCCTGGCGTTCCATGAAAAAGTCGCCGGCGATTTCGAGGTTGCCGTGAATTTTCGGCTAAAGCCCTGGTTCGAGCGCGCGCTTTCTCACATCGAAAGCGGCAATCTCGATCACGTGGTGCCGTACGACTTTGCCCACGGCCGGCCCTCACGAGGCCAGTAGATCGCGCCCCTTCATGTGAGGGGGGATGGGCGCGCCCATACGCGCGAGGATGGTCGGCGCAAAGTCGATAGTCGTGCCGTCATCCAGTTTGCGCCCCGCCTCGATGCTCGGTCCCTTGGCGAGCAGAAACCCGTTGGTGGTGTGATCGCCAAGGCGGAAGAAGGGCACGGGCCCGATCTGCCCGTGCTTGTCATGTTCGACAATATCGGTCGCCGCCGCGGTCGCCCAGGAGATAACAATGTCCGCGTCGGGCAGCTTGGGATCATTGGAAAGGGCATCCGTCCTTGTACGGAGTGTTTGATCTACGAGCGGGCGTCCGGTGCGCGCGCAGCGCCATTCGCGGACAAAGGCTTCAAGCTCGTCACAGAGGGCATTGTAATCTTGCGGGTCCACCAGGCCCCCCTTGTCCCGGCCCTTGACGCTGAGCCGGATATAGCCATCGGAATAGGAGGGCAAGGCAAAGGCGCGCATATCCTTCCATGCGCTCTTGTACCAGTTGGTGGGTTGCCAATTGAGACTCAGGTCCATCTGAAGCTGGTCGCGTGGGGAGGTCAGCCGCTTTTTGCCTTCGGGCGAGACCAAGTCCCACACTTCGTATTTCATATGGCGTGGGTAATCGAAGCTGTAGGGAGGCGGTGTTGCACCGGCGGACCGGGGAGCGAGCGCCGCTTCATTGAAGGTCCAGCGGTAGAGCATTTCAGCCAGCAAAGCGCCGGAACAGAGATCCGCCCGGTTCGCTTCCATACCGTGGGCGGCAAACAGCATCAGTGTGGCATCGTAACCCGCGGCCTTTTCAATATCGCCGATTACATCGTCGATTTGTTCCAGGATGTCGCCAATGTCGTCACGGCCTTCTTCGGCCATGTGTTCGTGCAAGGGATGATCGAACACATAGTGCCAGTACTGATGCAGCACCACATGGATCTCGCCGAAGGCGGAAATGAGCACGTCCCAATTGTCGCGCCCAAGCAGGTCGAGAGTGACCTGCCGCCGCCGCTCAATACCTATCTCTAACTCTTCCTTAAGCTGGCGCGCTTCCTTCTCGATGTAGATATTGTTGTTGTCGTGGTCGAGCGTGGGATGCGGCCCGTGGGTTTGTTTGATCTCGTCGATGAGCCTTTCCGGGATCGAGCCCGGCCC
>JANQLJ010000099.1 GCA_028280665.1 Alphaproteobacteria bacterium | reverse complement strand
CTTGGACCTCGGCCATGGCCTGGGTTTCAGCGGCGGCGATCTTTTCTTCCGCCTGCCGCGTGCGGCGTTCGAGCTGCGCGGCGATGTCCGCGCGGGTCTCGTCGATCAGGCGCGCGGCTTCGGTCTGGGCTGCCTCGATGATGCCGTCGGCCTCTTTTTGCGCTTCGCGCTGTTTGCGCTGGTAGGAAGCGAGCAGGGTTTGCGCTTCCTCGCGTAGCGTGCGCGCCTCGTCCAGTTCCTTGGCGATCTTCCCGGCGCGGTCATCGAGGGATTTGGTCACCCGGCCCGGCACCTTGAGATAGACCAAAAGCCCGATGAAAATCGCCAGCGCCACCAGCGTCCAGAAGGAATTGTCGAGGTACTCCATTACCGGCCGCCTCCCGCCGCCATGGCCTTTTCGACCGCGTCCGCCACGGTTTCCGCCTCTGACGTCTCGCCAGTCAGTTGATGGACGATGGTAACGGCGGCTTCGGCGGCCACGTCGCGCACGTTCGCCATGGCCTTTTCCTTGGTGGCGGCGATGCGCGCCTCGGCGGCGGCGAGGTCTTCTTCGAGCTTGGCATCGGAATCGGCGCGAAGCTCGTCCGCTTCCGCTTTCATCTTGTCGCGGGTTTCGTTCGCAATGGCATGGGCTTTCGAGCGCGCATCCGTCAAGGCCTGCTCGTATTCGGCCTGGGCGGCTTCGGCTTGTCCGTTAAGCTCGGCAGCCTTGGCAACGTCGCCCGCAATGCGCTCGCGGCGGTTTTCGATGATCCCCGCGACCCGCGGCAGCGCCAGCCGGCTCATCAGCAAATACAAAAGGCCGAAGGTCAGGACCAGCCACACAAGCTGCGGCACGAAGTACTCAGGGTCAAAAGGCGGGAATGCCGCGTCGTGCGCGCCATCGCCGTAATGGCCCACTTCTTCCGCAAGCTCGCCTTCGCCGGCCTTGACGGCTATTTTTTCAGCGATGTCGCCCGCCATGGGTGACCTCCTCAGGTCCCGCAGCTCCGGTCAATGAAAGGGCGGGCCTTGCAAGGTCCTGCCACTTTCAAGGTCTTAGAGCACGAAGAGCAGCAAGAGCGCGATCAGCAGCCCGAAGATGCCGAGCGCTTCGGTCACGGCAAAGCCGAAGATCAGGTTCCCGAACTGGGCCGGGGCCGCCGTGGGATTGCGCATGGCGCCTTGCAGATAGTTGCCGAAGATGATGCCCACGCCGATACCGGCGCCGCCCATCGCAACGCAGGCAAGGCCCGCACCAATCATCTTTGCAGCTTCAACTTCCATTTCAATGCTCCTTAACTGGAAGAGGTTGAACTTTGTCCTCAGTGACCGGGGTGGATTGCATCATTGAGGTAGATACAGGTCAAAATCGCGAACACATAGGCCTGGAGAAAAGACACCAGAAATTCCAGCGCCGTAAGCGCGATGGTGAGTAGCAGCGGCAGGATCGCCAGCGGATAACTCCACCACGCGCCCGCGCCGAGCAGCAGCACGATAAAGCCCGCGAAGACCTTAAGCGCGATGTGCCCCGCCAGCATGTTGGCAAAAAGACGAACCCCAAGGCTGACGGGCCGCGTGATGAACGAAAACACCTCGATCAGCGTTACCAGCGGAACCAGCACAATGGGCACGCCGGGCAGCACGAACAGCTTCAGCCACTTAAAGCCGTGTTTGTAAATGCCATAACCGATGACCAGCGAGATCACTAGCATGGCAAGGGCAAAGGTCACCACGAGCTGGCTCGTAAACGTGTAAAAGTAAGGGAACATGCCCATCATGTTGGCAAACAGGATGAACATGAAAAGCGAGAAGACGAGGGGGAAGAAGCGCATCCCCTCGGTGCCCGCGCTCGACTTCACCATATCGGCGACGAAGTTGTAGGAAATCTCGACCATCGACTGGAGGCGGCCGGGCACTAGTGCTTTACGTGACGAGCCGAGCATCACAAAGGCGGTAACGCCCAAGGTGGCGGCGATCATGAAAACACCGGAATTGGTCAGTGAGGCGTCAATGCCGCCGATGGGCAGATCCACGATCTTGTTCAGATGAAACTGGTGAATGGGGTCGGTGCCAGCCACGTATCTCTTCCTGCAACTTATCCGTCCCCGGACGGATTACCCTTCGCGCCGGAGCCTTCCGCGCCCCGTTTGTTAATCTCGTTCGCCGACCGGATAGCGAGATTCGTTCCGGCTACAAACCCGAGCGCAAGACAGATCATCAGCCCCCACGGCGCGGTGCCGAACGTTCTGTCGATGCCCCATCCCAAAAGCCCGCCAACGATGATGCCGCCGGCGAAATCGGACCCCACGCGCAGCGCGAGACCATGGGCCGAACCGGGCGCCTCGGCGCGGGTTTCCGCTTGAGCTTCCCGCGCCTTTTCAAGACGGCTCTTGAAACCCTTTTCATCGATTGAGGGCGGTTCTTGCGGCTCGCGTTCGTCGGCCATGACCCCCCTCCAATTTTTCGCGGAAAAACGCGGCGAATGCCCCGAAATTCGCGCGCACCCTAACGATGGCCCCATGCCCTGTCAAGCAAGGGGAGTACGGACTAAGCTATTGATATGGAAGGTATTTCAGCGCCGTGTCACCCGGTCGCAGCGAGTTCTTCCGCACCTGCGAGATCAACGGAGACAAGTTGGCTCACGCCGCGCTCGGACATGGTGACGCCGAACAGCCGGTCCATGCGCGACATGGTCAGCGCATGGTGGGTGATGATGAGAAAGCGGGTGCCGGTTTCCGCCTTGATTTCATCGAGCAGATTGCAGAAGCGCTCCACATTGGCATCGTCCAGGGGTGCGTCCACTTCGTCCAGAACGCAGATCGGCGCGGGGTTCACCAGGAACACCGCGAAGATCAGCGAGATTGCCGTAAGCGCCTGCTCACCGCCCGAAAGAAGTGACATGGATTGCAGGCGCTTGCCCGGAGGCCGCGCGAAAACCTCAAGGCCGGCTTCCAGTGGGTCGTCGGATTCCACCAGCCGCAATTGCGCCATGCCGCCGCCAAAGAGCTTGGTGAAAAGTCGCTCAAAATTCTGGCTGACGGTGTCGAAGGCGCCCAGAAGCCGCTCGCGGCCTTCGCGGTTAAGCGCGGAGATACCCTGGCGCAGCTTGGCGATGGCTTGTTCAAGCTCTTCGCGCTCGTTGGTCATCTGTTCGAGCTGCTCGCCGATTTCCTGGGCTTCCTGATCGGCACGCAGGTTGACCGCGCCCATGTTCTCACGCTCGCGCTTCAGGCGCTCGACGCGGGCTTCGATTTTTTCAAGCGGCGGGAACTCGCCTTTGACCTGAACGTTGCCCGCTTCAAGCACGTCCGCCGGCGCACAGCCAAGGACCTCGCGAATGCGGTCGGCAATCTCATCCTGGCGGCCCTTGGCGCCTTCCAACGTGGCCTCGATGCGGGCGCGGGCCTCGCGTGCTTCGGAAAGCGCGGACTGCGCCGTGCGCAAAGCGTCCTCGGCGGTCTTGAGATCGGCTTCCGCCGCAGCCAGCTTGTCGCCTGCAATGCCCCGCTCGCGCTCGGCGGTCTCAAACGCGCCGAGCAGCGCTTTGCGCTTTTCTTCAACCTCGGCCGGGATTTCTTCCGCGGCGGTTTTGTCTGCTTGAGCGGCGGCTTTGCGTTCTTCAAGCGATGCGATCTGCTCCGTTGCCGCCCCGCGCCGGCGCGTCCATTCCTCGATTTCGGTCTCGATGCCCGAAAGCCGCGCGGTCTCGTTCGCCACTTCGCGCCGGTGCGCGTCGAAAGCGGCCTGGGCTTGGGTGTAAGCGTCGCGCGCTTCATTGGTGGCGCTCCGCGCCTCGGAAATGCGCGAACGCAAGGCATCGGCGTCGCTTGTGTTTTCCAAGGCAATACGCGCGCCCGCAAGCCCGTCTGAAATCCGCTCTTGTGTAGAGACGAGCCGCACCTCCGCCTCGCGCAAGGCGGCGAGT
>JANQLJ010000084.1 GCA_028280665.1 Alphaproteobacteria bacterium | reverse complement strand
TGGTAATCGCCATGTCACCCGTCGCCGAGCCCGCGGGCCTAAGCGCCGAAGGCGATCTTGCGCGTACGGTGAGCCAGATTATGGACGCGGCGCCCGTCGCCGTGGCGCTTGTCTCCAAGGAAGGCCGCATTGAACGCTGCAATGCGCGCTTTGAACGGATGGCCGGGCGCGAGGGTCTAGAAGGCACTGCCTTGCTGAGCCTGGTGGATGAAACCTCCGAAGAAGGAGTGGGCGAGCTGCTCGCCGCCGGGGCGCCGCTGGCTGCGGAAACGCGCATGCCGCACATCAGCTTCGAAGCGCAAGAACCCGACAAGGACGGCCAGCGCCCCATCGCCACGGCCTTCATCGCGCCGGTGGGCGATGACGGCACGCGCGTGCTCATGGCCTTTGACGTGAGCGAGCAAAAGAAGCTCGAAGCCCAGTTCCATCAGGCGCAAAAGATGCAGACCGTGGGACGGCTCGCGGGCGGGATTGCGCACGATTTCAACAACCTGCTCACCGCCATTATCGGGTTTTGCGATCTTCTGCTGCAGCGTCACCATGTGGGCGACCCAAGCTTTGCCGACATCAATCAGATCCGCCAGAACGCCACCCGCGCGGCGAACCTGACCGGCCAATTGCTGGCGTTCTCGCGGCGCCAGAACCTTGTGCCCAAGGTGCTCAACCTCACCGATCTTTTGTCCGACACCTCGTCGCTGCTGCGCCGGCTCTTGGGCGAACGCATCGAGTTCGAGTTCGCTTATGAACATGAAGACAGCCGCATCAAGGCGGACGAGGGGCAGATCACCCAGGTGCTCACGAACCTTGTGGTCAATGCGCGCGACGCCATTGGCGAAAGCTCGGCCAATGGTGCGGGCAAGGTCACCGTGCGCACGCGGCGCGTCACGCCGGATGAGGTGCGCGGGATGGACCGTAGCTTCATGGCGCCTGCGAACTATGAACTCATCGAGGTGAGCGACACCGGCGACGGCGTTCCCGACGAAATCAAGGATCAGATCTTCGAGCCGTTCTTCACCACCAAGGGCACGGGCGAGGGGACGGGCCTTGGCCTTTCCACGGTCTATGGGATCGTGAAACAGACCGGCGGCTTTATTTTCGTCGATAGCGAAGTGGGCCGCGGCACCACCTTCCGCATCTACTTGCCGTCCTACGAGGGCGAGGAACGCGCGGCTTCTGAGGAGCTTGTGAGGGACGAGCCCGCCTCCGACACCACGGGGCAGGGCGTGGTGCTGCTGGTGGAAGATGAAACGGCGGTGCGCGCCTTCGCGGCGCGCGCGCTGACCATGCGCGGCTACACGGTGCTCGAGGCCGAAGACGGCGAGGACGCGCTGCGCGCGCTCAAGGCGCATGACGGGCCCATTGACCTTGTGGTGACGGACGTGGTGATGCCCGGTCTCGACGGCCCGGGCCTTGTGGAACGCCTGCGCGGCGAAAACCCCGAACTTAAAGTCGTTTTCATGTCGGGCTACGCGGAAGATTCCTTCCGCAAGCAGCTTGAAGAGTCGGGCGGCGAAGTGCACTTCTTGCCGAAGCCCTTCTCGCTGCCGCAGCTCGCCGGCATGGTCCGCAAGGTCATGGGCGCCGAGGACGAAGCGGCTTAGAGCTTCCGCGCCACGATGAAGTGACTGGAATGACCGACCGGGATGCCTTCGGCCTCGACGATCTCGAACCCCGCCGCCTTGATCACGTCTTCAAGCTCGCCCGCGCTCAAGAAACGCACAAACGGCGGCTTGGCGAAATACCGCAGCCGGATGAACAGGAGCATCATGGGCAGCATCAGGCGCGGCAAAACTCCGCGTGCCGCGAGGCACGGGGTCTTTGAAATGAAAAGCCCGCCGGGGGCCAGCCGTTTGTGCACGTCGTCAAGGGCCGCGGGCAAATCCTCCACGAGGTGCAAGAGGTTAAAGCCGAGCGCCGCGTCGTAAGGCCCTTCGCCAAGCGCCGCGCCGCCGAAGGTGCCTTGCACGAAGGTGACGTTTTGCACGCCCTCCGCCGCCGCCTTGCCGCGCCCGATCTCGACCATCTCGGCGGAAATGTCGCTCGCCGTGATGTGACCCGCGGCGCCCGCCAGCTTCAGCGCCGTGGTACCCGTGCCGCAGCCCACCTCCAACACTTTGTGGCCTGGCGTAAGATGCGCACGCACACGGGCGAGCGTCGCCTCATAAGCCTCCATGTCCTTGATGGGGGAGGCGGCGTATTTTCTGGCTGTTCTGTCCCAGAAATCTGCGGATCCTGGCATTCCGTTTTCCTTGGCCTTGGTTTGTTGGGCGCGAGTGCGCGCGCCCTGCTATAGTGGCGGGGGGCGCAGAAGGAAACAGGCAGATGGCGAACAAGTTGAAACTGGCGTTGGGCCTTGCCGCCGCTCTTTTTCTTGGCGGATGCACGGTGATCGGCGTTGCCACCACGGTGGTTGGCGTGGGCGTCGGCGTTGGCGGTGAGATTGCCGAAACCGGCGTTCATGTGGGCGTTGGCGCCACCACGCGCGCCGCGGACCTCCTCATCCCTGACCGCGAACCGTGCGAGCCCGGCGACGATGAGTACCCCGAAGATGAAGAAGAATGCGGGACGGAGTAGCGTTCCGCACGGCGGGCGGAAGAATCATGACTACTTGTCCGAAGGGGATATAGGCGAAGGCCCACGCCATCGAACACAAACAGAACATATTGGGGATATGCCATCTAAATCAACCACATAAAGGGTCTTCCCATTTGAGAACAAATCAGGTACATTCCTCTCAATTGAATGCCACTGACGGCTGTGAAATAAGGAGGGGCCCTGATGGCCGAGAACGTCGTTCGCCTTGCAGATAAGGACAATATGGACAAGCAGAAAGCACTGGACGCGGCGCTGAGCCAGATCGACCGCGCCTTCGGCAAGGGTTCGGTCATGAAGCTGGGCCAGCGTGAAGTGATGGAAGTGGAAGCGATCCCCACGGGGTCGCTCTCGCTCGACATCGCGCTCGGCATCGGCGGTTTGCCCAAGGGCCGGGTGATCGAGATTTACGGGCCTGAAAGCTCGGGCAAAACGACGCTCGCCCTTCACGCGGTGGCCGAGTTGCAAAAACGCGGCGGGATTGCCGCGTTTGTCGATGCCGAACACGCCCTCGATCCCGCCTATGCCAAGAAGCTGGGCGTGGACATCGATGAGCTTTTGATCTCCCAGCCTGACACAGGCGAGCAGGCGCTTGAGATTGCCGACACCTTGGTGCGCTCCGGTGCCGTCGACGTGCTGGTGATCGATTCGGTCGCCGCGCTTACGCCCCGCGCCGAGCTTGAAGGCGAAATGGGCGACAGCCTTCCGGGGCTTCAGGCCCGGCTCATGAGCCAGGCCTTGCGCAAGCTCACGGGCTCCATTTCCAAATCCAACTGCATGGTGGTCTTCATCAATCAGATCCGCATGAAGATCGGCGTCATGTTCGGCAATCCCGAAACCACCTCGGGCGGCAACGCGCTCAAGTTCTATTCTTCGGTCCGGCTCGACATCCGGCGCATCGGCGCCATCAAGGACCGCGACGAAGTGGTGGGCAATCAGACCCGCGTCAAGGTGGTCAAGAACAAGGTCGCCCCGCCTTTCAAGCAGGTGGAATTCGACATCATGTATGGCGAGGGGATTTCCAAGACCGGCGAAATTCTCGACCTCGGCGTCAAGGCGGGCGTGGTTGAAAAATCCGGCTCCTGGTTCTCTTACGAAGACCAGCGCATCGGCCAGGGCCGCGAGAACGCCAAGACGTTCCTTAAGGAAAACCCTGATATCTGCGACAAGATTGAGCGGGCCATCCGCGCCAACGCAGGGCTGATCGCCGAGGAAATGCTCACCGGTCCCGAAGAGGACGCGGACGAAGGCGAAAGCGGGGGCGAGGAGGAAAAGGCCGCGGGCTGACCAGAGGCTGGTCGTTCCGGGGCGGGGGACACCACCCCCTTACACGCACGGCAAAATGCGTTACATCTTGAGGGCTTCGCGGGCGAATCAGCCCCCGCGGGGCCCTTTTCGTATGAGCCGCCGATGAAGACATACCGATGAAAACGTTAAGGGACATTCGGGAGCTGTTTCTTTCCTACTTTGCGGGCAAGGACCACGAGGTCGTGCCTTCAAGCCCCCTTGTGCCCTTGGGCGATCCCACGCTCCTCTTCACCAATGCGGGCATGGTGCAGTTCAAAAACGTCTTTACCGGCGCGGAGCAGCGCGATTACGCGCGCGCCGTGACATCCCAAAAGTGCGTGCGCGCGGGCGGCAAGCACAACGATCTCGATAATGTGGGCTACACGGCGCGCCACCACACGTTTTTCGAGATGCTCGGCAATTTTTCCTTTGGCGATTACTTCAAGGGAGAAGCCATCGCCTATGCCTGGGAGTTTGTGACCAAGGAGCTGGAGTTGCCTGCGGACCGCCTGATGGCGTCGGTTTATGTGGACGACGACGAGGCGGCGGAGCTTTGGCGCAAGATCGCGGGGTTCGACGATCATCGCATCGTGCGCCTCACGGACGACAATTTCTGGGCCATGGGCGAGACCGGGCCATGCGGGCCGTGCACGGAAATTTTCTACGATCACGGCGAGGACGTTCCCGGCGGCCCCCCCGGCAGCCCGGATGAAGACGGTGACCGCTTCGTTGAGTTCTGGAACCTCGTCTTTATGCAATATGAGCAGGTCACCCCGGAGAAGCGCGTCAACCTTCCCAAACCGTCGGTCGATACCGGCATGGGGCTCGAGCGGCTCTCGACTATTCTGCAAGGCGTGCACTCGAACTACGAGACGGATTTGTTCCGTATCCTGATCGGCTCCTCCGAGGGCCTTACGCAAACCAAGGCCACGGGCGACCGCCGTTTCTCCCACCAGGTGATCGCCGATCACCTGCGCGCCTCGTGCTTTCTTTTGGCCGATGGCGTCATGCCCTCGAACGAGGGGCGCGGCTATGTGCTGCGCCGGATCATGCGGCG
>JANQLJ010000081.1 GCA_028280665.1 Alphaproteobacteria bacterium | reverse complement strand
GCTTAGGTGCCCCAGCTTGTGCCATCGCCAAACCGCACCAGCTCGAAGCGGACTGCCAGCCAGACCATGGCCCAGAGCGCCATGGCGATCCCTGTTGTCACCAGCATCTTTTTACGGATGCCCGCCGATTGGGGCGCGCCCGGCTCGGTGCCGTCTTCCACATGGCCGTCTTCCCATTGCCCGCGCACGCCGAAGGACAGCGTCATGAAAAAGACGAGCCACCAGATCACGACGAAGACGACCACGTTCCCCGCAATGCCCATTAGCCCGTCACTTCCTCAAGCTCGATGAGCGCGCCATTGCAGTCCTTGGGATGAAGAAAGATCACCGGGTTGCCATGGGCGCCGATCCTGGGCTCGCCATCGCCGGTAATGGTGACGCCCTTCTCGCGCAAACGGTCACGCAAGGGGATCAGCTCACCCACTTCAAAACCGATGTGGTGGATCCCGCCCTTGGGATTTTTCTTGAGGAACCCCTCGATGGGCGAGTTCTCACCCAAAGGCTCCAGAAGCTCGATCTTGGTATTGGGTAAATTCACAAAGACTACCGTCACCCCGTGATCGGGTTCGGGCTGAGGCTCGGAGACGTCCGCATCGAAGCGGTCCTGCCACAGTCTCGCGGCCTCGCGCACGTCGGGCACGGCAATCGCCACTTGGTTTAGAGGTCCCAGCATCGGCGTCTCCTTCTTCAATCGGTCCGAATGACATCCACATCAAGTAAGGGGCGTTTGCCCCAAACGCGCTTGATATGGGGGCGCACGGCGCGGCGCACCGCTTCTTCCACGGCAAAATCGTCGCGCGCGCGCTTGTTCGAAAGACGGTCCACCGCGTCCTCCGCCGCGCCTTCTATAGAGGTAACAAAGTCAGGGTCGCGGGCAAGGGTTTCCTGGGGCACACCCGCGAGGCGCACGCGCGCATCGGCCAGCAGGTCTCCGCCTGCGTCCAGCACCACGGTCACGACCACATGGCCCGTAAACGACATACGGCGGCGAAGCTGCAGCGCCGGGTCGTGGGACGAGACCAAAAGCGCCCCGTCGAGATAGAGCCGCCCGCTTTCCACCTGATCGATGATTTTCGCGGGACCCGGTGCAAGCCGAAGCATCGAGCCATTGGGGGCCACAGCCGCATCCGGCACCTGGAGCGACATTGCAAGCCGCGCGTGTTCGAGCAGGTGCCGCATCTCCCCATGTACGGGCACGGCGATTTGCGGCCGCACCCAGGAATACATGGTTGCAAGTTCTTCCCGGCACGGATGGCCGGACACATGCACAAAGTGATCGCTGTCGGTAATGATCTCGATGCCGCGCTCAGCCAGCTTGTTCTGCAAATCGAAAATGGCGATGTCGTTTCCCGGAATGACGCGCGATGAGAAAATCACCGTGTCGTCTTGTTCGAGCACGGCCTCGGGGTGATCATCATTGGCGATGCGCGAGAGGGCCGCGCGCGGCTCGCCCTGGCTACCGGTGCAGAGATAGAGCACCTTGTCCCGGGGCATGAAGCCCGCATCATCCGCGGATACGAGCTTGGGCAGATCGCACAAATACCCGGATGCGCGGGCGGCTTCGGTGTATTTGTGCATGGACCGGCCCACCAGCGCCACGTGCCGGCCGTTGCGGGTGGCCGCGTCCACGACGCTTTCCACCCGGGCGATGTTCGAGGCAAAGCACGCCACCGCCACTCTGTTTTTCAGGGTACCGATTAAATCGGTGAGGCTCGCGCGCACATCCGCTTCCGAACCCGAAGCGCCGGGCACGAAGACGTTGGTCGAATCGCACAACATGGCGAGCACGCCCTCCTCGCCCATCTTGCGCAAATACGCTTCATCCGTGGTGTCGCCGATCAGCGGGTGCGGGTCGATCTTCCAGTCGCCGGTGTGGAGGATGGTGCCGAGCGGCGTGCGGATGGCGAGGCCATTGGGCTCAAGAATGGAATGGGTCAGCGTTACAAGCTCAATGTCGAAGGGGCCAAGCTCGATATGCCCGCCAAGTTCGACTACGGTGACGCGCGCTTCCTGTTCGAGCCCTACTTCATCGAGCTTGCCGCGCACCAGCTCCGCCGTGAACGGTGTCGCAAAGATGGGGCAGCGCAGTTGCGGCCAGAGCCGCGCCACCGCGCCGATGTGGTCCTCATGGCCGTGGGTCAGCACAAGCCCGAGAAGATCGTCCTTGCGGCGCGCTATAAAGTCCGGGTCCGCCATGATGAGATCGATGCCCGGCGTGCGCCCGTCGCCGAACGTCACGCCCAGATCGACCATGATCCATTGCTGCCGCCCCTCGGGCCCGAACCCGATAAGGCTCAGGTTCATGCCGATCTCGCCGCAGCCGCCGAGGGGCAGGAAAACAAGTTCGTCTTCGGAAGGTTTCGCCACCGGGCCCCTTACCCCTTCGCGGCAAAGGCCGCCTTGTTGCGTTCATAGATCATGTGAAGCCCGCGCACGGTAAGGTCCGGGTCCACATGGTCGATGCACTTCACATTGTGACGGAAAAGATTGGCGAGGCCCCCGGTGGCGATCACCGTCATGGGCTTTTCGTATTCGGCCTTGATGCGGGTGACGAGGCCTTCGATAAGGCTCACATAGCCCCAGTAAATGCCTGACTGCATGGCGGGCACCGTGTCATGGCCGATCACCGCCTGGGGCCGCTCGATGGCGATGCGCGGCAGTTTCGCCGCCGCGCCGTGCAGCGCTTCGAGGGAAAGGTTCACGCCCGGGGCGATCACGCCCCCTTCATAAGCGCCGTTCCCCGCGACCACGTCGAAGGTGGTGGCGGTGCCGAAATCGACCACGATCAGCGCGCCGGGATATTTGTCATGGGCCGCAACCGCGTTCGCCAGCCGGTCGGCGCCCACCACATCGGGCCGTTCGAGGTTGATGTCGATGCCGATGTCCACGCCGCGCTCGCCCACCACCATGGGGTGGGCACAGAAATACTTGGCGCACAGTTGGCGCAAGGAAAAAAGCGCCTGGGGCACCACGGTGGCGATAATCGCGCCGTCAATGTCGGCGGGCTTCAAACCCTCGATCCCCATAAGCTGGGTGAGCCAGATGAGGTGTTCGTCCGCCGTGCGCGAGGCGCTGGTCTCCGCCCGCCATTCCGCGCGCACCGTATCGCCCTCCCAAATGGCGAAGACCGTATTGGTGTTTCCAGCGTCGATGGCCAGCAGCATCTCGCGGCTCCTATGCGAAAAAGACTTCGCCCGCGGTGATTTTCCGCGGCTTTCCGTGGGTTTCTAGCAGAAGCGCCCCCTCCTCGTCGATGCCGGTAAAGCGCCCCTGCAGTTCCTCCCGAGGCAGCCGGACCGTGAGCCCCTCGCCGAGCCCCCGGGCCCGCGCGAGCCAAGGGTCGCGCAGCGCTTCAAACCCCCGCGTCTCATAAGCCGCGAGCCATCTTGCGAAGGCCGCGGCGAGACGGGTAAGCGCGTCCCCGGGCGTTGGCGGCGGCGCCACATCGGCGAGCGCGATGGTTTTGGGCTCGTCCAAATGCGGATGGTTCGCCAGATTGACGCCGATGCCGACCGCAAGCCAGTCCACGGGCCCTTCCGCATGGGCAGCGGATTCCAGCAAGATGCCGCACACTTTCGCGCCATCAAGCTGCACGTCATTGGGCCACTTGAACCTGACGCGCTCCGGCGCCACAAAAGCGTCAAGCACCTCCGCCACCGCAAGCGCCGCCGCAAACGAAAGCCGCGCCGCCTCCGCGGCGGTCATCCGGGGGCGGATCATCAGGGTGGCGAATAAGTTGCCTTCCGGCGAAACCCAGTCCCGTCCGCGTCGGCCGCGCCCAGCAGTCTGGATGCCCGCCCGCAGCCAAAGGGGCCCGGGCGCGCCCGCTTCGGCCCGGCGGCGCGCTTCTCCGTTAGTTGAGCCAATCTCGGCGAACTCGGCGAGGTCAAAGCCGTCCGGCCAGGCGGGGCGTGTCATGGTCTAGCCGATAAGCGCCGCGGCGGCTTGGCCCGCGAGCTGGCCCACGGGCCCCGCGATCACAATAAAGGCGACCACGATGGCGGTGGCGCCCCAGAGGATCAGGCGCATCTCCGTGCCCATTACATGCTCGAAGGCGGGCGCGGGCTCATCGAAATACATGATCTTCACAACGCGCAAGTAATAGAACGCGCCGATCACCGAGGCGATGACGCCGATCACCGCCAGCCACCAGAGGCCCGCCTCGACCGCCGGAATAAAGACGTAGAGTTTGCCGAAGAACCCGGCCAGCGGCGGAATGCCCGCAAGGCTAAAGAGGAACGCCGCAAGCGCAAAGGCCAGGAGCGGCTGCGTGCGCGACAGGCCTGAAAGATCGGTAATATCCTCCACCATGCCTTCCTTGCGCCGCATGGAGAGGACCACCACAAACGTGCCGATATTGGTAATCATGTAAATCGCCATATAGATCAGCACGCCTTTAACGCCGCCCGCGCTTCCCGCGGCAAGTCCCACCAGCGCAAAACCCATATGCCCGATGGTGGAATAAGCCATTAGGCGTTTGATGTTGGTTTGCCCGATGGCGCCGAACGCCCCGAGCATCATCGAGAGCACCGACACCACAATGACGATCTGCCGCCACTCGTCAACGAGCGGCATGAGCGGGTCGCTTAGCACACGAAGGATCAACGCAAAGGCCGCGACCTTCGGCGCGGCGGCCAGGAACGCGGTCACGGGCGTCGGCGCGCCTTCATAGACGTCGGGCGTCCACATGTGAAACGGCACGGCGGAGATCTTAAACACAAGCCCCGCCATGAGGAAGGTGAGCCCGAAAATGACACCAAGCCCGGCCTCCCCGCCGCCCAGGACTTGCGCAAGCACGGTGAAATTGGTGGTGCCGGTAAATCCGTAGATAAGCGAGCAGCCATAGAGCAAAAGCCCCGACGACAAGGCGCCGAGCACAAAATACTTGAGCCCGGACTCCGTTGCGCGCTTGCTTTCGCGGTTGAAGGCGGCGAGCACATAAAGCGCTAGCGACTGAAGCTCAATCCCCATGTAAAGCGCGATCAAGTCATTGGCGGAAACCATCATCAGCATACCAAGGGCCGCGAGCACGATGAGCACGGGGAACTCGAAACGCTCAAGTTTCTCGGACCGCAGGAATCCCTGCGCCATAATGATGGCAAGCGCGCTGCCGGTAAGGATCAGTACCTTGGCGAAGGAAGCAAAGGCGTCCACCGCGAAGCTCGCGCCGAAGGCCGTCGTCTCCGTGCCCCAACTCCAGACCACGTATCCCGCCACGGCAATCAGCAAAAGCGCCGCCAGGCTGGAGACGAGCCGCGCGCTTTCGCCGCCGCGAAAAACCCCCAGCATCAGGAGCGCCATGGCCCCCACAGCAAGCGCGATCTCGGGCCGCAGCACCGCCATGTCGGCGAGAATGTTAACGGGGGGAAGCGTTACGGTGATCTGATCCATGGCTTACTCCACGCCCCCGGTGAGCCGCAGCGACAGGCCCGCTTCCGCCACCATCACTTCATCAGGTCCATAATGAGCGGCGAGATCGGCGCGGTATTCCTGGATAAGGTTTTCAACCGAGGCCGCCGTGATGTCGAACATGGGGATGGGATAGACGCCAAGGATAATCGTCGCGGCGATGAGCGGCGCCATCACCACTTTCTCGCGCAAGCCCATATCGGGGATCGCCTTAAGCGCGTCCTTGACCAGCTCACCGAAAACCACGCGCCGGTAAAGCCACAGCGCATAGCCCGCCGAGAGGATCACCCCCGTGGCGGCGATCAGCGCGACCCAGGTGTTCACCTGAAACACGCCCACGATGGTCAGGAACTCACCCACAAAGCCGCTGGTGCCAGGCAGGCCCACATTCGCCAATGTGAATACCATGAAGGCAAAGGCATAGACCGGCATGCGGTTCACGAGACCGCCATAGTCGGCGATCATCCGCGTATGCATGCGGTCATAGATAATGCCGACACAGATAAAAAGCGCACCCGAGACAATACCGTGGCTGATCATCTGAATAATGCCGCCCTGGATGCCTTGCATGTTGGCGGCGAAAATCCCCATGGTGACAAAGCCCATATGCGCCACCGACGAATAAGCAATGAGCTTTTTCATGTCTTCTTGCGCAAGCGCCACCAGCGAGGTGTAAACAATGGCGATCACGGAGAGCGCAAAAACCATGGGCGCGAACATGTCGCTGGCGATGGGGAACATGGGCAGCGAAAAGCGCAAAAACCCATAACCGCCCATTTTAAGAAGGATCGCCGCGAGGATCACCGAGCCCGCGGTCGGCGCCTCCACATGCGCATCGGGCAGCCAGGTGTGCACCGGCCACATGGGCATCTTCACCGCGAACGAGGCAAAGAACGCAAGGAATAGCCAAGTCTGTATCGCCGGCCCGAAGCTGCCCTCGCGCAGCAGCACTTCGATATCGGTGGTGCCCGAAATCCCGTACATGGCGATGAGGGCAATCAGCATCAGCACCGAGCCGAGCAGGGTGTAAAGGAAGAACTTGAAGCTCGCATAAACGCGCCGCGGCCCGCCCCAAACCCCGATGATGAGGAACATAGGGATCAGCCCCGCCTCGAAGAACACGTAGAAAAGCACAAGGTCGAGCGCCACGAAGACCCCGATCATGGCCGTTTCGAGGATCAGGAAGGCGATCATGTATTCCTTGACGCGGGATTGGATCGCATCCCAGCCCGCCAGGATCGCCACCGGCGTGAGCGCGGTGGTGAGGATCACAAACAGCACCGATATGCCATCAACGCCAACCTTGTAGTTGATGCCGCCACCAAGCCAGGCGTATTGCTCCACGAATTGGAAGTCGGGCGTTGTAGTGTCGAACTGAAAGAGCAGGAACAGCGACACGGCAAAGGTAAAGAGCGACCCGAAGAGCGCGAGATTGCGCACGTTCGACTTGCCGTGTTCCGTGTCATCGGAAATGGGGATCATCAAAAGCGCCACCGCCGCTGGCAGGAACAAAATGACGGTGATGAGGTTCGAGAGGATCATTGCGCGCCTCCCGCCGTATTCCACATGAACCAGGTGATGAGCGCGGCAATGCCCAGCAGCATGGCAAAAGCGTAGTGGTAGAGATAACCCGACTGCAGGCGGACAACCCGCCGGGTGACATCGATCACCCGCGCCGAAATGCCGTCGGGACCCAGGCCGTCAATGATCGCACCGTCGCCCACTTTCCATAACTTGCGGGCAATCCACACCGTGGGCCGGACGAAGATGAAGTCATAGATCTCGTCGAAGTACCACTTGTTATAGAGGAACGTGTAAAGCAGTCCCTCCCGCGCGGCCATCTTGGGCGGCAAGTCCGGCCGCCGGATGTAATAGTACCAGGCAACGCCAAGGCCGAGGGCCGTCACCACCAGCGGCGAGAGCTTCACCCATTTGGGCACCTCGTGCATGTCATGGAGGATGTGGGTGTCAGGCAGCACGAAGATGGATTCGCGCCAGAACTCGCGCTCGCCATACCCAATAAAGTACTCGGCAAAAAGCCCGCCCGCGAACACCGCGCCCACGGCGAGAAGGATCAGCGGCACCATCATCACCCACGGCGCCTCATGCACGTGTTTCAGGGTTGCTTCGCTGACGCGGCTGGCCCCGTGGAAGGTCATGAATAAAAGCCGGAAGCTGTAGAACGAGGTCAGCGCGGCCGCGACGACCGCGAGCCAGAAGGCATAGCCTGCGAAGCGTCCGTGGCTCGCGAAGGCCACTTCAATCGCCGCATCCTTGGAGAAGAACCCGGCAAACCCGATATTAGGCAGATCGCTGAACACATGAAAGGGAATGCCCACGCCCGTGAGCGCAAGCGTGCCAATGAGCATTAGCGTCCATGTCCAGGGCAGCATTTTGGAAAGCCCGCCCATCTTGCGCATGTCCTGTTCGTGATGAAGGGCGTGGATCACCGAGCCTGCCCCCAGGAAGAGCAGCGCCTTGAAGAACGCATGCGTGAAAAGGTGAAACATCGCCACCTGATAGGCGGAAACGCCCGCGGCGAAGAACATGTAGCCAAGCTGCGAGCATGTGGAATACGCCACCACGCGCTTGATGTCGTTCTGGAAGAGCCCCACGGTCGCGGCAAAGAACGCGGTAGTCGCGCCCACCACGGTCACCACATCAAGCGCAAAAGGCGCAAACTCGAACATGGGCGAAAGACGGCAAACAAGAAACACGCCGGCGGTCACCATGGTCGCGGCGTGAATAAGCGCGGAGACCGGCGTTGGCCCCTCCATGGCGTCGGGCAGCCAGGTGTGGAGCAGGAACTGCGCCGACTTGCCCATGGCTCCCATGAACAAGAGCAGGCAGATCACGGTCAGCGCGTCGAACTGCCAGGAAAGGAACGTCATGGAGGTTCCGGCGAGTTCCGGCGCGGCGGCGAAAACCTCGTCGAAGTTGAGCGTTCCGAACAGGAGAAACACGCCCGCGATACCCAAAACGAAGCCGAAATCCCCCACCCGGTTCACGATAAAGGCCTTGATGGCGGCGGCATTGGCCTCGGGCTTTTTGTACCAAAAGCCGATCAGCAAGTATGAGCAGAGCCCCACCCCTTCCCAGCCGAAGAACATCTGCACGAAGTTGTCGGCGGTCACCAGCATCAGCATGGCGAAGGTGAAAAGCGAAAGATACGCGAAAAAGCGCGGCCGGTGCGGGTCGTCCGCCATGTAGCCGATGGAATAGACATGCACGAGGGCCGAAACCCCATTCACCACCACCAGCATAACGGCGGTGAGCGTGTCGATCCTGAGCGCCCAGTCGATGGTGAGCGCGCCCGAATCCATCCACGACAGTACGTGGATGATCCGTTCCTGCCCGCCGAAACCCACATTGGCGAGGGCGACGCAAGACAACAGCGCGGCCACCACCACAAACCCCGAGGTCAGCACCTCGCTCGCGCGCGGGCTGATAAAACGGCCAAACCCCCCGGCGATGATGGCGCCCGCAAGCGGCAGAAAGACGATGAGGTGATACATGCGTGCCCTCTAGCCTTTCATCATGGAGACGTCTTCGACGTCGATGGTGCCGCGGGTGCGGAAGAAAACAACAAGGATGGCAAGCCCGATGGCGGCCTCGGCGGCCGCGACAGTGAGCACGAACAGAGCGAACACCTGGCCCACCAGATCGCCGAGATAGGCGGAAAACGCAACCAGGTTGATGTTCACCGCCAGCAGGATCAGCTCAATCGACATCAGGATGATGATGACGTTCTTGCGGTTGAGAAAGATCCCGAAAATCCCCAGCGTAAAGAGGATCGCCGCGACGGTGAGAAAGTGCCCTAGTCCAATGTGCTCAAGCCCGGTCATCGGTTAAATCCCCTGCCCCGGCTTGACCTTCACCACTTCGATGGCGTCCTCGGGCCGGCGGTTCACTTGCGCGTCAATGTTTTGGCGTCTCACGTGCGGCTTGTGGCGGAGCGTGAGAACAATGGCGCCGATCATGGCGAGTAGTAGGATCATTCCCGCCGCCTGGAAAAGGTAGATATAGTCCGTATAAAGAATGTATCCCAAGGCGGCGATGTTGGAGACCTCCGTCGGGTTCGGCACGGGCTCCACCGTCACGTTGCCGATAGCAGGATCGAGCCCCACGGTACCCACCACCAGAACAAGCTCGGCCAGGAACAAAAGCCCCACAAGGCCCCCCACCGGCACATATTGCAGGGCGCCGCGCTTAAGCTCGGCAAAGTCCACGTCGAGCATCATCACCACGAACAGGAACAGCACCGCCACCGCGCCCACGTAAACCACCACGAGAATGAGCGCGAGAAACTCCGCCCCCAGCAGCACGAAAAGCCCCGCCGCCTGAAAAAACGTGGCAATCAAAAAGAGCACGGAATGGACCGGGTTGCGCGCGGCGATCACGCCAAAGGCAAACAGCACCGCGAACGATGCGAAAACCCAAAAGGCGATGGTGGTCCAGAGCATGCGTTCGTTTTCCTTGGCCTAGCGGTACTTGGCGTCCAGTTCGATGTTCTGCGCGATCTCGCGCTCCCACCGGTCGCCATTGGCGAGCAGGCGTTCTTTGTCGTACATGAGTTCTTCGCGGGTTTCCGTTGAGAACTCGAAGTTCGGGCCCTCGACAATGGCATCCACCGGGCAGGCCTCCTCGCAATAACCGCAGTAAATGCACTTGGTCATGTCGATGTCATAGCGCGTGGTGCGGCGGGTGCCGTCGCTTTCGCGGATGGCGGCTTCGATGGTGATCGCTTGGGCCGGGCAGATGGCCTCACACAGCTTGCAGGCGATGCAGCGCTCCTCCCCATTGGGATAGCGCCTCAGCGCGTGCTCGCCGCGAAAGCGCGGGCTGAGCGGGCCCTTTTCGAAGGGATAATTCAGCGTCGGCTTGGGCGTAAAATACTTTTTCATGCCCAGGAGAAACGCCCCGGCAAAGTCGAGCAAAAGGAAGGCCCGGAGTTTTTGGGCAATTGTGCTCATGTCCTGATCCCTCCTTCCTTAAATCACCGCCAGAACGATTGCCTGGATCATGACAAAGCCCAGACTTAAGGGCAGAAAGATCTTCCACCCCAGGCGCATGAGCTGGTCATAGCGGTAACGCGGCACGATGGCCTTCACCATGGCGAACAGAAAGAAGAAAAACACCACCTTGATCGAGAACCAGACCACCCCGGGAAGAACATCGAGCACCGGCAGCGGCGCATACCACCCGCCCATGAAGAGCGTGGTCAGAAGCGCGCACATGAGCACGATGGCGGTGTATTCGCCAATCATAAAAAGAAGATAAGGCGTTGAGGAATACTCGATCTGATAGCCCGCGACGAGTTCGGACTCCGCTTCGGGCAGGTCGAAGGGCGGGCGGTTTGTTTCCGCAAGGGCGGAGACGAAGAAGACGATGAACATGGGGAACAGGGGAATAAAGTACCAGTTCCAGAAGCCGCCCGCCTGCGCCTCGACAATGTCGCCGAGATTAAGCGAGCCCGCCATCAGGATCACGGTGATGATGACAAAGCCGATGGAGACCTCGTAACTCACCATCTGCGCGGCGGAGCGCAAGGACGCCAGGAACGGATATTTCGAGTTCGACGCCCAACCGCCCATGATGATGCCGTACACCGCAAGCGAGGAAATGGCGAAGATATAAAGAATGCCCACATTGATGTCGGACACTTCCCACCCCGGCGCCACGGGGATCACCGCCCAGGCCGCCATCGCCAAGATGAATGAGATCAGTGGCGCCAGCATGAAGACGATCTTGTCCGCGCCCGCGGGAATGATCGGTTCTTTCAGCGCGAACTTGAAAAAGTCAGCGAAGGATTGCAGCAGCCCGAACGGGCCCACCACATTGGGGCCCTTGCGCATCATCACCGCGGCCCAGACCTTGCGGTCAAAGTAAAGTAGAAACGCCAGCGCCACCAGCACCACGACCACCAGCAACAAAATGTGCAAGACGACGGCGGCGAGATAGCCCCATTCGGGCCCAAGCAGCGATTGGAAATAATCGTACATGGCCGCTCCCTACTCCGCCGCTTGCGCCATGGCGCCGTTAAAGACGCGGCTGCACTTGGCCATGGTCTTGGAGGCCCGCGCGATCACGTTGGTGAGGTAGTAGTCCGTGACCGCCGGGGGGATAACGCCGCCTTCGATTGCCCCCGCAACGCCTGCGAAACTGCCCGAGCTTGCGCCAGGCGCCACGTTGATCGAGGCGAAGGAGGGATGCGCTTCAAACAGCCTGCCGCGCAGCTCTTTAAGGCTATCGAAGGGCAGCGTCTTACCCATGACGGCGGACAGCGCGCGGATGATGGCCCAGTCGTCCCGCGCCTCGCCCGGCGGGAAGATAGCGCGGCGGCCCTTCTGCACCCGGCCTTCGGTGTTGACCCAAAATGCGTCTTTTTCCGTATAGGCCGCGCCGGGCAGGATCACGTCGGCCATATGCGCGCCCCGGTCGCCATGATGGCCTTGATAGACGACGAAAGCGCCCGGGCCTTTCTCGAAAGCGGTTTCGTCCGCGTTCAGAAGATAGACGAAGGTAACATCGCCGCTGGCAATGCCGTCCTTAATGTCCGCAACGTCGCGGCCGCCCACGCCGGGCGTCAAGCCGAGATCGAGCCCCGCCACCTGGCCCGGACTTGTATGCAAGATGTTAAGCCCGTTCCATTCGTCCGTTTGCTTGGCAAGCTTCGCGCACGCGGCCAGGATCGCCGCCCCGTCGGCACGGGCAAGCGCCCCTTGACCGACAATGATCATGGGCTTTTCCGCGTCCGCAAGAAGTTTAGCAAAATCATGGCCCGCAAAGTCGTTGAGAACGCTGGCGTCATTGCCCAGATGTTCGTACTCATATGTGAGATCGCGCGCGGGGCCGATAAGCGCAATGCCCCTGAACCCGCGCTCCAGATAGCGCTTGCGGATACGGGCGTTGATGATCGGCGCTTCTTTGCGCGGGTCGGAGCCCATGATCAAAAGCGCGTCCGCTTCATCAATGCCTTCAATAGTGGAGTTGAAGAGATAGCCGGCGCGGTTCCCCGCTTCGAGCTTCGCGCCGTCCTCGCGGCAGTCGATGGACGCAACGCCCAGGGATGTCATGAGTTCCTTGAGCGCATACTGACTTTCCGTACAAGCAAGATCGCCGGTAATGACCGCGGCCTTCCCAGCATCGGAGGGAAAGGCATCCGCAACGGCCTTGAGCGCCTCGTCCCATGAAGCGGGCTGGAGCTTGCCGTCCCGGCGCACATAAGGCCGGTCAAGGCGCTGGGTCTTCAGCCCGTCCCAGATAAAGCGGGACTTGTCGGCCAGCCATTCCTCGTTCACCGCCTCGTGGGTGCGCGGCATGATGCGCATGACTTCCTTGCCGCGAGAATCCACGCGGATCGTCGTGCCCACGGCGTCCATCACGTCCACGCTTTCGGTCTTGTTCAGCTCCCACGGCCGGGCGTGAAAGGCGTAAGGCTTCGAGGTCAGCGCGCCCACCGGGCAAAGGTCGATGACGTTGCCGGAAAGCTCGCTCGCCAGCGCCTGCTCAAGATAGGTGGTGATTTCCGCATCCTCGCCCCGGCCCAACAGCCCCATGTCGCGCACCCCCGCCACCTCCGTAGTGAAGCGCACACAGCGGGTGCAGTGGATGCAGCGGGTCATAATGGTTTTGACCAGCGGGCCCATATATTTGTCTTCGACGGCGCGCTTGTTGTCTTCAAAGCGCGAGCGGTCGGTGCCATAGGCCATGGCCTGATCCTGCAAATCGCACTCGCCGCCCTGATCGCAAATGGGGCAATCGAGCGGGTGATTGATGAGCAGAAATTCCATCACCCCTTCGCGCGCTTTCTTGACCACCTCCGAAGTGGTGCTGATCTTCGGTGGCGTGCCGTCCCGGTCGGGGCGCAGATCGGCAACCCCCAGCGCACACGAGGCTTGCGGCTTGGGCGCGCCCACCCACTCCACAAGGCACATGCGGCA
>JANQLJ010000075.1 GCA_028280665.1 Alphaproteobacteria bacterium | reverse complement strand
TTGAGGGCGCCGTCGTCTGCCTCTTTCGCCGGGGGCCGAAGACCCGCGATGGCGAACTCATCGCCGCAACCGAGCGCAAGGTCCGCGCCCGGCGCCCCGGCGGCAATGACGCGCCCCAGGCCCTGGCCGTCGAGGGGGCCCGAGCCGTCGGTAATGACGCCTGCAATATCGTGAAAGGCGGGGTCCATGGGTTCGGGGATTGGGCGGCGCGGGAGCCCGCTTGTCAAGCGCCCCGCTTGCGACTAGGTGACTGGTTCGAGAAGGAGCGCAAGCACGCCCATGAGCGACAGAACCCAAATCGCCCTTTTGCCCTCCCGCGGCGTACTTGCGGTGTCGGGACCGGACACGCGCACCTTCCTGCAAGACATTGTGACCAACAATGTGGACCTCGCGGGCGCGGGGCGCGCCGTTTATGCGGCGCTGCTGACGCCGCAGGGAAAACTTCTATTCGATTTCTTCATTGTCGAGCGCGATGGCGCGCTTTTGCTCGACTGCCACAAGGAGCACTTGCCCGCGCTGTTAAAACGCCTTTCCCTTTACCGCTTGCGGGCGAAGGTGGAGCTTGAAGATGCCAGCGGTGAGTGGCAGGTGGCTGTGGCATTCGGCGCGGGCGCGAGTAAGGCCGCCCTGCCCGGCATTGCCTTTGAAGACCCGCGCCTTCCCGCGCTCGGCTTGCGGGCGCTTGTTCCCGCGGGCGAAACGGTTGAGACCACGACAACCGAAGAAGACTATCAGGTCTTTCGTCTTGCCCTCGGCGTGCCGGACGTGGCCGCCGATGCGGGGCAAGACCGTACCTTCATGCTGGAAGCGAATTTCGACGAGCTCAACGGCACCGACTTCACCAAGGGCTGTTACATCGGCCAGGAGCTTGCCTCTCGCATGAAGCGCCGCAATGGATTGCGCAAGCGGCTTTTGCCGGTGGAGCTGGAAGGCAAGCTGCTGCCGCCGGAGACACCGGTTCTTGCGGGCGACCGGAACATCGGCACGCTACGCAGTGGCATCGGGCGCTGGGCCATGGCGCTGTTGCGCGTAGACCGGCTTGAGGAAGAAAAAGACAACCAACTGACCGCCGGCGGCGTGCCGCTGACGGTCCACTGGCCGGATTGGATACCGCGATGAGCAAGGCAAAGACCCGCTGCACCTGGTGCGGTACGGACCCGCTTTATGTGGCCTATCACGATGAAGAATGGGGCGTGCCGGAGTTCGACGACCGCGCGCTTTTTGAGAAGCTGATCCTCGACGGCTTTCAGGCGGGGCTTTCATGGATCACCATCCTGCGCAAGCGGGAAAACTTCCGTAAAGCCTTCGGCGGCTTCGAGCCGGAAAAGATTGCGCGGTATACGGACAAAAAGATCGAACGGCTGCTCAAGGACGAAGGCATCATCCGCCACCGCGGCAAGATCGAAGCGACCATCGGCAATGCGAAGGCCTGGGAGACGATCATGGAGACCGAGCCCGGCGGGTTTTCGGGCTATCTCTGGGGTTTTGTGGACGGGCGGCCCGTGCAGAACAAGTGGAAGAACCTTAAAGCCATCCCCGCCGCCACGCCCATGAGCGAGGCGCTGTCCAAGGACCTCAAGGCCCGCGGGTTCAAGTTCTGCGGGCCCACCATCGTCTATGCCTTTGCCCAAGCGGTGGGCATGGTAAATGACCACGTGACGGGCTGCTTCCGCCATGGGGAGGTTAAGAAACTCAGCCCTTAGGATTTGACCCTTCGGCTTGTTTCAGTAGAGACTTATTCCCAAGGTGGCGAGGCAAGGGCGCGACCCGGCAAACTGGGGACTCAAGCGGGGCTTAAGCAGGGGACTTTCGAAAATGGCGCAGCCGGTGATCAGCGCGACGGGGCTTTATACCCCGCCCCATTCCATCTCCAACGACGAGCTGGTCGAGTCTTTCAACACTTTCGTTGCGAATTTCAACAAGGAGCACGCCGCGGAAATCGAGGCGGGCACCGTCGAGGCGCTGCTGCCCTCGAGCACCGCGTTCATCGAAAAAGCGTCCGGTATCAAGTCGCGCTACGTGATGGACAAGGACGGCATTCTGGACCCCGAGCGCATGTGCCCGTGCATTCCCGAACGCTCGAACGACGAGCTTTCGATCCTGGCGGAGGTTGCCGTCGATGCCGCGCGCAAGGCCATGAAGGCCGCGGACAAAAAGCCCGAAGATATCGACGCGGTGGTGCTCGCCTGCTCGAACCTGCAGCGCGCCTACCCCGCCATGGCGATCGAGGTGCAGAACGAGCTTGGCATCGGGGGCTTTGCCTTCGACATGGTGGTGGGCTGCGCCAGCGCGGTTTACGGCATCCAGATGGCGGTCGATCTCATCCGCAACGGCACGGCCAAATGCGTGCTCGTCGCCAATCCCGAGATTACTTGCGGGCACATGAACTACCGCGAGCGGGACAGTCATTTTATCTTCGGCGACGTAGCGACGGCGCTGATCATCGAGGATGCCGCCACTTGCACGGTGAACGGCGCCTTTGAGATCGTCAGTGCACGGCTGAAGTCGCAGTTCTCGAACAACATCCGCAACAATTTCGGCTTTCTCAACCGTTGTGCCGAGGAACACGCACACGATCCGGACAAGCTGTTCGTTCAGGAAGGCCGCAAGGTCTTTCGCGAAGTGGTGCCGCTGGTCTCGGACATGATCGTCAGCCACCTCAAGGACGAAGGCTTCACGCCCGGCGACATCAAACGCATGTGGCTGCACCAGGCCAATTGCAACATGAACGATCTGATCGCCAAGAAGGTACTGGGCCGGGAGCCGACCCAGCTTGAATCGCCGGTCATTCTGGACGAATACGCCAATACGAGTTCCGCGGGCTCGATCATCGCCTTTCACAAGTATCACGACGATCTCGCGCCCGGCGATCTGGGCCTTATGTGCGCGTTCGGTGCGGGTTATTCCGCGGCCAGTCTGCTTCTAAAAAAGCGGGCCTAAGCTCTGCGGATTTAGCCCAGTGGCGAAGACAAAACGATCACTATACAGACAATCAGTGTGCCAATAAAACAGGCACCGTCGTGTGGGAAATAACAAACCGCGTAACGCCACCCAGAAGCAATTCACGGATACGGCTGTGCCCGTAGCCGCCCATGACGAGCAGGTCGCAGCCCGCCCGCTCGGCTTCTTCCAGCAAGACCTCGCCGATGGGCCGCGAGGCCGGGTCGATCAGATGCTCGTTGCTTTCCACCCCATGGAGCGCGAGATAGTCGCTCAACATATCCGCAAGGGCCGGGTCAAGCTCGTCCTTCGAGACGTTGAGGATTTCCACCTTGTCCGCGTGCAGAAGGAACGGCTTTGCCGCGGTCACCGCGTGGGCCGCTTCAACGCCGCCGTCCCAGCCGATGACGATCTTGCTGCCCACCGCGCGGGGGGCTTCTTCCGGGGCGAGCAGAATG
>JANQLJ010000036.1 GCA_028280665.1 Alphaproteobacteria bacterium | reverse complement strand
TTGATGGTGACCACAACCTCCGGCGCCGCATGGGCCGGGCGGCAGGCGCTTACGGCAAGGGCGAGAGCGAACAAGGCAGAGCTTAAAATCCGAAGGGTCATGGCATCCATAAATTTGCAAGCAAGTCAGGGTCAGGCCGTGATATAGCTCCCGGCCACAAGAAACAATCGCCGCCCCAGCATGTCCGATCCCCATCCCCCGCATCCCGCCCCGCCGCACGCCCTTATCGGGGCGCGGGGCGCCGGTTTCCGGACCCGGCGGCGGGTCATCCTCGAGGATGTGGATATCAGCGTCGCGCCGGCGGAAATCGTCACGCTGATCGGCCTCAACGGGGCGGGCAAATCCACCCTCGTGCGGCTTCTTTTGGGCCTTGAGCAGCCGAGCGCGGGAACAGTCTGGCAACGGCCGGGCCTCAAAATCGGCTATACGCCCCAGCACATGGAGTTTGACCGCACGCTTCCCTTGGATGTGCGGGGGTTTTTGCGTCTTTCCGGCGCATACGATGACGAGGCCCTGCGCAAAGTCCTCGCCCGGGTCCGCGCCGAAGACGTGTTCCGCACCGAAGTGGGCGCACTGTCAGGGGGCGAGCTTCACCGGGTGCTCTTGGCCCGCGCGCTCTTGCGCCAGCCCGATCTTCTGGTCCTCGACGAGCCCCTCGCCGGGGTCGACGTCAAAGGTGAAGCGGAGCTTTACGAGCTTATCTCCGACATTCGTGATGAGACGGGCGCGGGCGTGCTCTTGGTCTCTCACGACATTCACGTGGTAATGGCGCAAGCGGACCGGGTGGTTTGCCTCAACAAGCGCGTGCTCTGTTCAGGGGCACCACAATCGGTGGCGGCTCACCCTCTTTTCAGGGACACCTTTGGCGCGCCCGTTGCCGAGGCGCTCGCGGTTTACCCCCACCACGATCACGCGCACGCGCCGACGCATGAAGAAGAGGCCGCCGATGGATGAGTTCATCTGGCGCGCCCTCTTCGCCTGCCTTGCGGTGGCGCTAGTCGCAGGGCCCGTAGGCTGTTTCATCGTATGGCGGCGCATGGCGTTTTTCGGCCATGCGGTCTCCCACGCTGCTCTGCTCGGCATCGCCATCGGCCTGGCGCTTGGCGTCAATCTCATGCTCGGTGTGGTGGCCACGGGCCTTGGGATTGCCTTGCTGCTGGTGGGGCTTGAGACCCGCCGCATTCTCGCCACCGACACGCTAATCGGCATTTTGGGGCACGCCGCGTTAGCGGCGGGTCTTGTCACCCTTGCTTATCTGCCCCAGGTCCGCATGGACCTGATGGCCTATCTCTTCGGCGATGTGCTTGCCATCAGCCGCACGCACCTCGCCGTCATGGGGGCGGTCACCCTTGGCGTCCTCGCCATGATGGCACTGATCTGGCGGCCCCTGCTTTCGCTCACGGTCCATCACGATCTTGCCAAAGTGGAAGGCGTGCGGACCTTTGAGGTGCGCGTCGCCTACATGCTGACGGTGGCGCTCGTCATCGCCTCCGGCATGCAGATCGTCGGGGTATTACTGATTATCTCCTTGCTGATTATTCCCGCCGCCGCCGCGCGGCCCTTGAGCGCCAACCCGCTCGCCATGGCCGTAATCGCCACCTCCATTGCACTTCTTGCCTGCGCCATGGGCCTTGCCGCCTCGTTTATGTTCGATGCGCCGGCGGGGCCTTCGATCGTTCTGGCGGCCAGTTTTATCTTTGTGCTGAGTTTTCTGGGAACCGGCGCCATCCGCCGCTGAAACATCCCCTAATGTAGCGAGGGCCCGAGCCGATTGCCGCCAAGGCGGATCACGGCCGGGCCCTCAATTGCGGAGGTGACGCTTATTGGTGGTATTCGCCGCCATGGTGGTTAGGCCAGACGGCGAACGGGCCAGGGGGGGATTTGGCGTGAGTTGGCCCGAGCGCCTTTATTCCTTCCGCGGAGTGCATGCCATCGGCGTGGGGCCTCCCGAGGCAAGTGGGAGGGATGGGGGCCGAGGGCATGCGCGCAAGCGGTATCTCCGGTGGTGAAGGAAGTTTGGGATAGAGCCCCGCCTGCGGTTCCTGTGCGTTTCCTTTCCTTAGAATTCGCCCCAGGTCGCGGGGCTTTGTGGGCAATCCTTGCGGCAAGGCGCAAGCACGTGGGAGACGCAACAAATATTCAACGGCCGCGGGGTGCGGCGATCCGGTCGGGAAACTGGTGAGCCGGGTAGCCCCGTCCCCTTCTTTTTGCAAAGCGCAAACTGAGACGAGGGGTCTGTTGCCCTTAAACTAGCGGGTGTTTCGCCTCATGCGCACTTTGTGCGCCGAGACCGTTTCACCGGCGCTGCTACGTGTCAAACATATGACCCCTTGTGCGCGTAGTTGTTCGGCACTGCCCACAGGGGGTTTTCGATCTTATCCCCAGCCGCTGGCGGCTTTTCCACAGCAGCGTCTTTGGTTTCCATGGCCTTCGTCAGATTCTTGGGGAAAACCTATCTTCTTGATCGGGTTGGGGAAAACCCCGCCCATCTCGCACCCGCAACAACGGCCCGTAGTGCCCCCTGCTGCCCAATCCTTCCGTATATTGACGAAATCCAAAATCGGTCCGGTCCGGGTGCGACATTAACCCTTCCCTTTTAGCTCTCGTTTTTCGCCTGCGGTTTTCCTACATTCTGCCCCATGAGTTTCGACAACGTATTTGACGCGTTCGGCGGCTTTGGCGAGACGCCGGTCTTTTTCTTCTGCGATCACGCGACAGCAACCATTCCCCGCGAGTTTCACAATCTGGGACTCGACGAACGGTTCCTGCGCACGCACATCGCTCTCGACATCGGCGCGAAAGATCTAACCCTGTCGCTTGCCGAAGCGTTTCGCGCGCGCGCGGTGTGTTCGGACTTCTCGCGCCTGCTTGTGGACCCCAACCGCGCCATGGACCGCGACGATCACATTCCCGCCGTGAGCGACGGCATAAAGATACCCGGCAATGTTGGCCTCAGCGCCGTTGAGCGCGAAGAACGCATCCAACGGTTCTTTGAGCCTTATCATCTTGCCTTGGCCGAGGAGATCGATACCGCGCGGCGCATTTACGGCAATCCGCTTGTCGTTTCGATTCATTCCTTCACACCGCGGCTTCATACGGACAAGGAAGACCGGCCCTGGCGTATCGGCGTTCTTTGGGCCCATGACGAGCCCACCGCGCGCGCCTTCATCACGGCCTTGCAAGGCCATGACCCGGGTCAGCCGATCGGCAACAACGCCCCTTATGACGCGCGCGGCTTTAACTACACCATCGACCGGCACATCAAGCCGCTGAAGCTGCCGCACCTCACCTTGGAAGTTCGTCAGGATTTGCTGCTCACCGGCGCGGGCGTCGCCGCCATGTCGCGCTTGCTTGCCGCGGCAATTGGCGATCTTATGGAGCGCGAGACAGTTTGAGGGCTCGCGGGACGGCGGGTCCTTCATAGCGAAAGGGAGCCCGCACTTATGGATCCTGCGCTGACCATCGGGATCGAGGAAGAATATCTGCTCGTCGATCCCGAGAGCTTCGATCTGGTGGCCGATCCGCCTGAAGACTTTATGCGCGAAAGCAAAGAAGCGCTGGGCGAGCGCGTGACGCCCGAATTCCTCAAGTGTCAGGTGGAAATCGGAACCCCCGTCTGCAGCACCCCCGCCGAGGCTCGCCCGCATCTCATCGCTTTTCGCCGCACCCTGAAACGCATCGCCGAGCATCACGGGCTACGGCTCATGGCGGCCTCGACCCATCCCTTCGCCCAATGGGACAAACAGCATCACACCGCGGCCGAGCGCTACGAACAACTCGACAGCGACATGCAAGGCGTAATCCGCCGTATGCTGATTTGCGGCATGCACGTGCATGTGGGGATCGAAGACCCCGAATTGCGCATCGACATTATGAACCAGGCCACATACTTCCTGCCCCACCTGCTGGCGCTCTCGACCTCGTCACCTTTTTGGGGCGGGCATGAGATGGGCATGAAGTCGTGCCGCCTCACGATCTTCGACGGCATGCCGCGCACGGGCATTCCCGATTACTTCGATAGCTGGAGCGAGTATGAGGCGGTTTTGAATCACCTCATCGACTCAGGCATTTTGGAAGACGCAAGTAAGATCTGGTGGGACCTGCGCCCTTCGGCGCGGTTTCCCACCCTGGAAATGCGCATCACCGACGTTTGCACGCGGCTTGAAGACGCGCTGTGCATTGCCGCGCTTTATCAATGCATCATGCGCATGCTGGTGCGGCTCAAAAAATCGAACCAGCGCTGGCGCATTTACCCGCGTGTTCTGGTCAAGGAAAACCGCTGGCTTGCCCAGCGTTTCGGCACCTCGGGCAGTCTGATCGATTTGGGCCGCCGCGAGTGCACCCCTTACGAGGCGCTGGTCGAGGAAATGCTCACGGTCTTGAAAGAAGACGCCGAGGCGCTTGGTTGTGAAAAAGAAGTGGTCCATGCGCGCACCATCCTCGACCGCGGCACCAGCGCCGACCGCCAACTGCGTGTCTTTAACGAGGCGCACAAAAAAGGCGCGGACAGCGCGGAAGCCTTTAAGGAAGTCGCCAAATTCCTGGTGGAAGAAACCGCCGCCGATTTACCTTAAACGAAATGTTGTTGTCGCTGCCTCGGGTTGATAGCGTAAGCGCTCTGCGAGCTGGGGGGCTCGAGCCGAGGGCGGCAGGTGGAGCGTATTTTCATCGAAGTAAATGCGCGCCCAGTAAGGGCGCTGTCGCCGCTTGCTCTTGTGCTGGCTTTGTTGGTGCATGTGGCGCTGCTCCCCTTCGTGCTTCTTTCCTTCAATCCGCCGCAGCTTGAAGAAACACCGCCCACGGTGGTGGAGGTCACCTTTCTTGAGCTGTCTGAGGTGCCAGAGGATGAACGCCTTACGCCCCCTTCCGACCCGCCGCCGCTGGAGGAAGCTGCAGCCCCGGCGATTGTCGCAGTCCCCGATATCAATCTGCCCCAAACCACTGAACGCAGTGCGGAGGAGCGCGCCGCCGCAGAGGCCCTGTCGGGGTATCTCTGCATTTTCTCTGAGGAGAATGAGGAAGAGCGAGCAGACTGTGAGGCCCGCCGCCAGGCCCGCGCACTCATGCAAGACGGGGCGCAAGGCGTGATAGGCAATGCGGTATTGGCCGAGAATCTCTTCACGCGTTTAGGGGTCTCGCTCGGCCTTATGTCCGACCCCTCGCAGGTGCCGCCGGTAGACGACCCCGCGCGCGATCCTTACGCGCCAGACGACAAGACATACGAAAATCCAATTGATTCCATCCGCGACCCGATCCCGGGGGTCACCCATCACTAGGTTGATTGTCAGGGAACGAAAAGTGGTGCCGCTTGCGTGACTCGAACACGCGACCCCATCATTACGAATGATGTGCTCTACCAACTGAGCTAAAGCGGCCCGACACCTTGGGACATGCGCCTTCAATTGCGCGGCGGGACCATAGGCGGAAATTCGCAAGCTTCGCAAGCGCTATTGCGCGCTTTCAAGGGGCCATGCCTGGATGAAATTGTCGGCAAAGGCGGCGGTCAAAACCGCCTGCTCAATATGGGGATAGTGGCCCACGCCCGCGAAGGTGTAGAGCGGGTTTGCTTGCGGCCCGCCGGTGAATTTCGTGCGCAAATCCCATTCCACGCGCTCGCGGTCGAAGGGCAAGATCTGGTCGTCTTCACCCCAGAGGATCGCCGCCGGCACGGCGATGGCGCCGTCATATTCCCGCAAGGGCGCACCTGATGCTTCCCCCAGCCGCCGGGCGGTGGCGGCCCGGTTCCCCCCTGTCCGCGCAAGCCGCCAGTGCCGGTCGACAAGCGCGTCCGTCACGTGATTGTCGTCCGTAAAGCTCTTGTAGAGCTGATTAGCATAGGCCCAGCGCGGAGCGATCCAGCGCACCAGCGGCCGAGTGAGCGGATTGCGCGCGGCGATAACCGCCAAGGGGGGTTCTGCCGGTACGCCGCCAATGCCCTCCGGCGCGATCAGGATCAAATGGCTCACGCGCGCCTCATCGCGGCGCGCGATCTCCCACGCGACGGCTCCGCCAAGCCCCGCGCCCGCCACGGCAAAACGCTCAAGTTCCAATGCGTCCGCAAGCTCAAGGACAAGATCCGCCATGGCGGCGCGCGAGTAATCGTCCCCCGGCACGCGGCCCGTAAGCCCATGGCCGGGCAGGTCTAGCCGAATGATACGGAAGCGGCCTTCGAGGTTATCGCGCCATGCGCCCCAATCCTGAAGCGCGCCGCCCGCACCATGAAGCAGGATGAGCGGGCGCAAGCCCCTGTCCTCTTCGTCCCGGTAGTGAACCTGCGCGCCCGAGGAAAGCTCGATAAAGGCGCTCGCTTCGTTTGCATAGGCCGCGCGGGCTTCCTCAAAAGGCACATCGAGGCGGATGGAAACCGCAAGCACCGCGACCGCTAGTGCAACGATGCTCAGTGAAATGAACCGCAGGCCGCGGGCAATCATTCGCGCCCTTTAACCTCGCTGCCTGAATCATCCGCACTGGGATCATCTGTGCCGGGATCATCCGGCTGACGCACCAAAGCGGGAGTGCTTTTGTCAGCCTCCGCAGTTGGTTCAGCCGGGGCCGCATGTGCCGCCTGCTCAGACGGCGCGGCCGCCGGTTGAGGCGAGACAGGAATGGTCGCTTGCAGAAGCGGTTCCTTTTCCGCTGCCCAGCGCGCGACTGCCACCGCGCCGCAATTGGAACAAACAGCGCTCCAATCTTCAGTCACGCTGCCGCACCTGCCGCACCGCCACACCGCATCACGGGGTGCGGCAAGCGCTTTGGCGATCCAGGTATCCGCATCAGCGGCTGCTCCTTTTTCCGCGCGCTCGAGCGTGGCCATCAGGGCAAAGGCGCGGGCGCTACCGCCTTCGGCGATCACCGGATCTAACGCCTCGTGCGCCAACGCAATGTTTCGCGCGGCAATGGCCGCACCGGCTAAAAGCAAGCGGCTTTCAATATGATCGGCATTTGCCGCCACAAGCGCGCGGACCCGCGCAAGGGTCTGCTCGGCGCTTTCGCCTGGCTCGGGCGCAGCGACCACCTGGCCCAGGCCCGGATGGGGCCGGGCGCGCCAGGCCCGCTGCGCGATCTCCCGCGCGGCTCTGGGCTTGCCCGCCATGGCCAAAAGCTCGGCGCGCGTAACCGCCGCGGCAACGAGACTTTCATCGGTCTCCCAGGCTTTACGGG
>JANQLJ010000006.1 GCA_028280665.1 Alphaproteobacteria bacterium | reverse complement strand
GCCTTCGGGGGAAATCACGGCAATGCCGGATTTCGACTCGCCAAGCAGGAAGAGCGCACCCCGTTTGGAGGCATCGAACAAATCGGCCCCCGCAACGGTGGGGTCGGGCTTGGCGAAAAAAACCGTGTAAGCGAGGCCCTCGCACGCCTCGATGCGGGCCCGGACGGCGGCGATCGCCTCCGCCTTCTGCGCGAGCAACTCAGGCTCCACGAAGATCAGCATGAGCCAGCGCCCCGCGCGCGACTGCTGCGCCATGCCGACGCCGGACTCCGTTGCATCGGGCAGAATGATGTTGGGCAGAATGTCGCCTGGGATCGCCGGGTCGGGCGTTTTTTGTTCGTCTTCCATGATGTCGTTCCCCTGGGTGAGGTACGGTCCCCGCGCGGGTCCCCCGGAGCCGCTCTCTAGGCGTTTTTGGCGTGTCCCGCAAGCCCGGGCCACGGCCAGACGGCGGCTTGCCATCAGCCCTTGCTTTGCCGTAAACCCGGCGGCGGAGAGGTGGCCGAGTGGTCGAAGGCGCTCCCCTGCTAAGGGAGTATACGTTAACGCGTATCGAGGGTTCGAATCCCTTCCTCTCCGCCATTACCAAAAGCCGCCCATGAGGGCGGCCTTTGGTAATGGGGCAGGACTGGCGATTTGAACCCTTGTTCGACCGGACGCTTGGCGAGCAGACCTCAAGTATTTCCTTCGCGCGGCGTCACTGCGGTTGCTTGTAGCGCGGTTCATAGAGTTCAAGGGTGAAGCCGCCTGGAACTTCCAAACGGACGGCCCGGCCATAGCCCACATCCTTCGGCTCACCGACAATACGAACGCCGCGCTCTTTTAAGGCCTGGGTAGCCGTATTGAGGTCGTCGCAATAGAAAGAAATGTCATGTGTGCCGGATGGCGGGCTGTTGTCGTGATCCGTTGGATGACATCCGATTTCAGTTTTTGGCGCATCAAAAATCAGCCAGCCGTCGCCTGTATCGGTAGCTGAAAAACCTAGTTTGTCGCGCAAGAACTCGCGCAACTCTTTGGCTTCGGACGAATAGAACATGGCATGCACACCCCGTATCATCTTTTATCCTTCCGTTTGAAATGATAGGAAACGCCGCGGACTTTCGGGCCTAAAGGGAATGGAACATCCACCGTCTCCGCCTCGGTTTCGCACAATTGAAACTGCGGTTCGAAAGCTGCCTTGATCGTGCGTTCGGCACGGCGATACGGCCCGACAGGCCGCCAATCCAGTGCGTGCCGCTTGCCCCAGTGTTCAAGAACGAAATCGCCATCGGCGGCCAGCCATTCGTCAAGCCGCGCCGCATACCGGTCAACACCTTTCCAAGTGAGATTGTGCAGGCATCCGGAATCGTAAACGAGGTCGAAACTGCCGGGCAGTTCCAATTCGAGGATGTCTGCCTGAATCACTTCAAAGAACGGACCTTTGTTTGAAAGCTGGCGCGCCATGGCCACTGCCTCGGCCTCCAGGTCAACGGCCACAACCTTGTATCCCAGCGAAGCCAAATAGCGGGAGAACACGCCCGAGCCGCAGCCAACATCAAGAGCGCGGCCAGATTTATGCTTCATGGCACATTTGATGAGAAGCGCGCCGGGTTCGTCGCGATGCCAAGGCAGCTTAGCCGGGTCGCCAGCAGCTTCCTTGTAGAATTTTGCCATCATGAGCCCCTGAAGAGAATTCAGTCCGCGGCTCTTGCTTTGGGAGGCGACGCAGGGTGGCAAGGATGCAGGTGCCGTGCTCATGGCGCGGGCAAAGCGAAGAACCACCAGTGGTGCCCTTCGCAATCCTCCGCCAAGTAACGGCGCTGTCCGTGTATCTCTTCGGGCTCTACGAGAATTTTTGCTTCGGCGTTCTTAGAATGCAGGTAGTGCGCGTCCAGGTCATCCACATGCACGTACAGACTTTGTGTGCGCACGCCTGTCAGTTTTGGTGTTGACCAATGGCGTGTTTCAACTGGCTGGCCGATGATAATGCGGCTGTCCCCTAGAAGGAGTTCCGCATGCAAAATGCGGCCATCCGGCCCAGGAATCTTCATTGCTACATCGAAGCCGAACGTATCGCAAAGCCAATCCAAAGATGTGGGGTCGTCGTAATAGAGAACGGGGCTAATCTTGGGAACTGGCGCGTGAGGCGCCGTCAATGACTCCACTGCGACATCTAGAGCGCCCGCGATGGCATTAAGGGTTTCGGCGGAAAGCGTGCCTTCCTCCGCGCGCTGCACAGTGCGAACGGAGATCTCGGCAGCGGCGGCAAGGTGCTCTTGTGTCCACGCCTTCTTATCCCTCAAGCGCTTTATTGCGGTACCAACTTTGAACTCATCCATTGCTCGAATTCCTTTCGTGAGTACCCTAGGGTGGCGAGGGTAAGGCCGCCACGTCGAAAACACGACACTTTCCCGCCAAACATCATAAGGTCGGGGCGTGAATCATCTCACGGGTTTGCCATGACTGAGCGCACAATCATCATCGGCGGCGGCCTTATGGGCGTTGCGACGCTCTATGAGCTTGCCGCGCGCGGCGTGCCCGCGACACTGCTTGAGGCTCAGCCCACGCTGGCGCAAGGCGCCAGTTATGCCAATGGCGGGATGATCACCGCGTCCATGTCGGACCCATGGAACAGTCCCGGCGTGGGCAAGCACCTCGCCGCGTCTTTGTTCGATCCTTACGCCGCCATGAAGCTGCGGCCATGGGCCTTGCCCGGTCTTGCGTTGTGGGGGCTCAAGTTTCTGCGCAATGCGGCGCCTTCGCGGTACAGGCGCGCAACGCTGCATTGCTTTGAGCTTGCGTCGCGGTCGGCGGAGCTTCTTCGTAAGCAGATCACCGAGCTTGACCTTGATATCGATGCGTCGTTTGCCGGGTCAATGAAGGTGTTTGAGTCCGCAACTAAGTTCAACGAGGCACGCCGCATGGCCGACGATCTCGCGCCGCTAGGTCTTGCTTATGAAGCGGTGCCCTCCGCTGAGCTTTCGCAAAAGGAACCTCAACTCGCACAGGCCGCTTCACGATTTGTGGGCGGGATTTACTTTCCCAACGACGGGGCGGGGGATGCGCGCGCTTATGTGGAACAGCTTAACAAGATCGCAAAAACAAAAGGCGCAGAGATCGAGCTGGGCCGCACCGTGCGGCGCATCCTGGTGGAAGGCGGCAAAGTCACCGGCGTCGAAACCAACGAGGGCCAGCTCGCCGGGACCCGCGTCGTTATTTGCTTAGGGTACGATGCGCCGCGCCTTGTGCGCGGGTGCGGCGCGCGGCTCGCCATCAAACCGGCCAAGGGGTATTCGGTCACCGTGGACGCGCGGGGCTGGAACGCAAGGCCGCGCATATCGGTCGTCGATGACGCCATGCATGCGGCGGTGTCCGTGATCGGCGAGCGGCTGCGCTTTGTGGGAACCGCCGAGTTTGCCGGTGCCGACACGCGCATCCAGCAGCCGAGGATCGACAATCTCGTGGCGCTCTTCCGGCGGCTCTATCCGCACCTGGGCAATCAGCTTGATGCATCCGAGATGACCCCGTGGGCAGGCTTGCGGCCCATGAGCGCGGACGGACTCCCCTACATCGGGCCAGCGGGCCTGGAAGGGCTTTGGGTCAACGCGGGGCAGGGGCATCTAGGCTGGACCATGGCGGCTGGCTCGGCGGAGCTGCTGGCCGACCAGATGCTCGGCCGCGCGCCCAAGGTAGACCCAGGGCCCTTCCTGCCGGGGCGCTGAAACGAAAGAGCCCCGCGCGGCGCTTTGCCACGGCGCTTGAAGGCCTGATTTCCGCGAGAAACCAGGCATCGGTAAAATCCTGAGCTTGACATTGATTTGCAGTTGCAACATTCCAAACCGGCCACACCCGGGGGTGACATGAAAGGCCGAAGGTTGACGCTGGACCAGCTTCCACAACACCAGAGCGCGCGCATCCTGGGGTTTCTGCCAGGGGACGAACGGCTCGTGAATATGCTGCGCGAAATCGGTTTTGCCGAATCCGACGAGGTGGAGCTTATGCACAAAGGCCCGTTCGGCGCGGGGCCCTTTTGTTTTCGTCTCAACCGCACGCTGATTGCTTTGCGGCAAAAAGAGGCGGCGCACATTTTGGTGGAAACCGGCGATGAGTAGTTTGCGGCTCGCGCTTGTGGGCGCGCCCAATTGCGGCAAGTCAACGCTCTTCAACGGGCTCACGGGCGGGCGCGCCAAGGTCGCCAATTATCCGGGCGTAACGGTCGAAACCCGCGCGGGACGTTTCACCACACCGTCGGGTAATGATGTTCATCTGATCGATCTTCCCGGCATCTATGGGCTCAATGCGCGCTCGAAGGACGAACGCATCGCGCTTTCGGTTATGCGAGGCGAACTTGACGGCGATGCGCCGCCTGACGGGCTCATTGTTCTCATTGATGCGGCGAACCTGCGCACCCATTTGCACACAGTGCTGCAGATGCGATCGCTCGGGCTGCCGATGATCGTCGCACTCAATATGATCGATCTTGCGGAGCGGGATGGGCTCAAGATCGACGTGGCGCGGCTTGAGCGAGAGCTTGGCCTTCCCGTGGTTCCCACCTGTGCGCCGCGCAAGGCGGGGCGCGAAGGACTGCTTTCCCGGCTCGATAGCGAGGTCAGCAAATGGCACGGCCGTCCGCGCGAGGCCACGCCCGAGCGTGACCTGAAGCGCCTTCAGCGCACCGCGCGGGCGCTGGCGGGCGAGGTGATCCTCACCGAGCCGCTGATGAACCGGGCAACCCGCGCCATCGATTCAGCGGTGCTGCATCCGGTGGCGGGGCCGTTCATTCTGGCGGCCATACTCTTTTTTGTGTTCCAAGCAGTCTTTACCTGGGCGGCGCCCTTTATGGATTTAATCGAGACCGGCATCGCGGCCTTGGGCGCGGGCGTGGGGACCGCGCTGCCCGCCGGCTGGGTGTATGACCTCATCGTGGACGGCATCATTGCCGGGGTGGGCAGCGTGATCGTTTTCCTGCCGCAGATTGTTTTTCTGTTCGTTTTCATTTTACTTCTCGAAGCCTCGGGCTACATGGCCCGGGCCGCGGTGATGATGGACGAGTTAATGCTGCGCGTCGGGCTTAACGGGCGGGCGTTCATCCCGCTTCTGTCGAGTTTCGCCTGCGCCATTCCCGGCATCATGTCAGCGCGGACCATCGCCAACGAGCGGGACCGGCTGACCACCATTATGGTGGCGCCGCTGATGACCTGCTCGGCGCGCTTGCCGGTCTACACATTGATTATCGCCGCGTTCATTCCGCCCGACCGCGTGGGGCTCTTTAACCTGCAAGGCCTTGTGATGTTCGGGCTCTATATTGTGGGTATCATCAGTGCGGTGACCGTCGCCTTTGTCTTGAAGCGGACCCTTGTCAAAGGCCAGACCCAGCCGCTTATGCTGGAGCTTCCCACATACAAGCTGCCCAACCTGCAGGATTTCGTGCTGGACCTTTGGGTGCGGGTGGCGGCATTCCTGCGCCGGGCGGGCACCATCATTCTGGCGACCTCCATCGCGCTTTGGTTTCTGACAAGCTACCCAAGCGGCGCGGGGTCCTTGCGCGAAAGCTACGCCGGGCAGATTGGCTGGGTCCTGCAGAAGCTCCTCGCGCCCATCGGGTTTAACCTCGAAATTGCCATTGCCCTTGTCCCTGGCATGGCAGCCCGTGAGGTTGCCGTGGGCGCGCTTGGCACCGTCTATGCGGTACAAGGCGGTGAAGAAAACGTCGTCGGTCTTGCGGCGACCCTGCAGAGCGCCTGGTCCTTGCCCACCGCCTTGGCGTTTCTTGCCTGGTATGTGTTCGCGCCACAGTGCCTCGCCACCCTTGCGACTGCGCGGCGCGAAACCAATTCTTGGGGTTGGACCGGGTTCATGGCCGGGTACTTGATCGCGCTGGCCTATGTGGCGGCGGGGATCACCTACCACGGCGCGCGATTGATTGGGCTCTAGTGCTACTCTGACGGCGCACCTTTTGGCAGCGTCCCTTGCGGGCGCTTGCAAATACCCGCCCGATGGTGCTCAAACTGAAATGAGTAGAGAGCCGCCTCTCAAGGCAGTTATGGAAGGGAATCCGTTGCCGGACCATTTGACATCCGCTGGCCGTGAGGGCGCACGCTAATGGCGGCCCCCCAAGACCCCATGGCCGCGGCGCGGGAGATTATGCAATTGACGCGCGGCGGCGATGACGCGGGCGCACTAGCACTCGCAACAAGCGCTCTGAACACATTTCCAAATCATCCTCTCGTGCTGCGCGCGGCAAGCGAGGTGTATTTGAACGCGCACGATTACATGAAAGCTGTTGAATTGGCTGAGGCCGCGGCCCGTTTAGTGCCGAATGATCCGGGCGGGCATCTCCACTTATCAGTTTGCTTGGCGAGAGCGGACAATGAAGCGAGAGCGGTGGAAGCCGCCAAGCGCGCGGCGGAACTGGTCCCCGATAACCCGGTGGTTCTAAGTCATGTGGCGACCATGCTGTCCCGCTTGGACGAAAACGAAACCGCCAAGGCACTTTACGAGAAGGCGTTGCGTCTTGAGCCGGGCAACGCTCAGGACCACTACAATCTTGCGACTGTGCTGCAATTCCTTGGCGATCTCGAGGGTGCCGAGGCAAGTTGCGACCGGGCGCTTACGCTTAACCCAGACCTTTATGAAACCCAGTTTGTGCGCTCACGCTTGCGGAAGCAAACACCTGAACGCAATCATGTGAGCGAGCTTGAAACGGCGCGGCGCAAGCCCGGCAAGCTGCCCATCGAGCACACCATCGTGTGCTATGCGCTCGCCAAAGAATACGAAGACCTCGGCGAGTTTGAGACATCGTTCACGGTGTTGAAGGAAGGCGCGGACACGTATCGCAACTCGATCGATTTCAATGTCCGTACCGAGACGAACCATATGGCTGCGCTGATCGAGGTATTTTCACCTGAAGTCTGCAGCGATGCGGCCGAGGGCAATCCGGCGGACGCGCCGATCTTTGTGCTCGGCCTGCCGCGCACGGGCACGACCCTGGTCGAGCGGATTTATGCAAGCCACAGCCAAGTCGTTAGCGCGGGCGAGCTTCCCAACTTTCTTCTGATGATGGAGCGCCTTGCCCGTGAGGCTTTCCCGGATTCGCACAAGAACAAGTTGATTGAAGATGCGCTCAAACTGCGCCCCGCGGAACTGGGCGCTGTTTACATGAAAAGCGTGGCCGCGCGCTACAAGGAGGCGGGCAAGTTCGTCGACAAGCTTCCAGCGAATTTTCTCTACATCGGTTTTATTCGCCGGTCGCTTCCCAATGCGACCATTGTTGAGCTTAAGCGGCACCCCATGGATGCCTGCTATGCCATGTACAAGATGCTGTTCAATCAGATCTATCCCGCATCCTATGATCTGGATGACTTAGCCGCGTACTACATCCATTACCGCAAGCTTATGGACCACTGGCATGAGCGGTTTCCCGGGCAAATCACCACCGTCGCTTATGAAGACCTTGTGGCGGATCAAGAGGCGCAATCCCGGCGTTTGCTCAAGGCCGCGGGACTTCCTTGGGAGGATCAGGTTCTCGAATTTCACAAGACAAAGAGCGCTTCGGCAACGGCCAGTGCGCCGCAAGTGCGTAGTCCGGTCTATGCATCGTCGGTGCAGCTTTGGCGTCGCTATGAAACCCAGCTTGCGCCGCTTGCGGAAAAGCTTACAGCCGCGGGCATCGACATATCGTGATGCGCAGCCCCAAGAAGTACTTCTTTAGTGGCATAGGCGGCAGCGGCATGTTGCCCCTCGCGGTTTTGCTCAAAGACATGGGCCATCAGGTGGCGGGCTCGGACCGTGCCCGCGATCAGGGGCGGACGCCCGAAAAGTTCACGTTCCTGGAAGAGAAGGGCATCGGGCTTTTTCCCCAGGACGGCAGTGGCATCACCGGCGCGGATCAGATCGTGGTTGCCTCTGCTGCGGTGGAAGACACCGTTCCCGACATGCGCAAGGTGCACGAGGTGGGCGCAACGCGCGTGTCGCGGGCCCAGTTGCTCGCCGAGCTGTTCAACGCCGCGCCGCGGAGCATCGCGATCGGGGGCACGTCCGGTAAATCAACAACCACCGGCATGGCGGGCTGGATCGCGCATGAAGCGGGGCTTGAGCCAACAATCGTGAACGGCGCGGTCATGAAGAACTTTGCGGGCGCGGGCAATCCATTCGCAAGTGCCACCGGCGGCGGGGGCGATCTGTTCATTGCCGAGGTGGATGAGAGCGATGGGTCGATCACCGCGTTCCATCCCACCGTTGCGGTGATCAACAACATCTCGTTCGATCATAAGACCATGGAAGAGCTGCGGTCGATCTTCGCAACCTTCCTGGGGCAGGCACAGGTAGCGGTGATCAACGCCGATGATGAGGAATCCACCACCCTTGCGAAAAGCGTGGAGCCAAAGAAACTCGTGACCTTTGGAACCGGAAACATGGATGCCGACTATGTGGCGGAGAAAATCAAACCAAAGCCCGATGGCATCGGCTTTCAAGTTATGCACTCACCTTCCAGCGAGAAGGCTTCTGTGAATTTGAAAGTGCCCGGGCGATTCAATGTCTCAAATGCTCTAGCGGCCATCGCGGCCTGCGGTGAGGTGGGCGTGCCCTTGCAAGAGGCTGCCGCGGCTCTGGAAAGTTTTACAGGTATCAAGCGCCGCATGGAACTGGTGGGAACGGCTGGCGGCATCACCGTTATCGATGACTTCGCCCACAACCCGGACAAGATCACCGCCAGTCTTGCCGCGCTGCATGAGTTCGAGAGGCGGCTGCTTGTCATGTTCCAGCCCCACGGATTTGGTCCCCTCAAATTGATGAAGGAGCAGTTCATTGAGAGCTTCGTGACGGGGCTGGGCGATGAGGATGTGCTGTTGATGCCTGAACCTGTTTACTACGGGGGGACCACCGACAAGAGCGTTTCGAGCAGCGATATTGCCCTTGGCATTTCTGGGAGCGGCAAGAACGCGGCGGCGCTGCAGACGCGGGAGGAATGCGGCGCGCGCCTTGCCGAGCTTGCCCGCCCGAGCGACCGCATTGTCGTCATGGGCGCGCGGGACGATACGCTTTCCGAGTTTGCCGCGGAGCTTCTTGAGATGCTCGCTGAGAAATCCTAGTTGGGCAGATACTCAAGAAAAAAGTTGGCTGCGTTTTCCCCCATCACGGCGCGGATCTCGGCCTCAGTGAACCCTTGGTCCAGCATCGTTTGCGTAAGGACCGCAAGTTCCGAGGTGTCGAAGGTGACGGTCGTGGTGCCGTCATAATCCGAGCCGAGCGCCACGTGTTCGGCGCCCACCAGGTCGATGGCGTATCGGATAGAGCGCACAACCCCTTCCGGCGAGATGTCGCAAATGGCGCCTTCCCAATAGCCGATGCCGATAAGCCCGCCTTCGGCGGCGATGCGCCGCATATGATTGTCGGAAATGTTCCGCGCGCTTTCGCATTCGCCATAAACGCCTGTATGAGAAACGATAACGGGGCGGTCCGTCATGGCGAGCACATCATCCACCGTGGCTTCGGAGGAATGCGCCACGTCGATGATCACGCCCAGGCGCAGCATCTCCGTGACTGCCGCGCGTCCAAAATCATTGAGGCCCTCTTTCGTAAGCCCATGAAGGGACCCGCCAAGCTCGTTGTCGAAGAAATGGTGGAGCCCCATGACGCGGTAACCGCCATTGAAGAGGTTCTGGATATTGGCAAGATCGCCGTCGAGAGCATGGCTGCCTTCCGTGCCCAACAGCGCCGCCGTGACGCGCTGCCCGCGGGAGCGGGCTTCGAGAATGTCCGCAAGCTCGCTTTGGGTGCGCACCACGCGGAGCCTGCCTTGAGAGCGCTCCGCCGCACGGTGAAGGCGCTGGGCCTGATAGGCCGCGCGCTCGTAAAGGCTGGCCCAGGTGCGGACGGGCCAGCGTTGCAGCATCACGAGCGCGGTAATCCGGTCGGTGTCGCCTGCGTTCTCCTCGTAGTTTTGTCCCTCGGGTGATTTGGTCACCGCGGTAAAGAGCTGCAGCGCCACATTGCCCTGTTCAAGGCGGGGCAAATCCACATGACCACGGCGCGCATGGGCGAGCACATCCCGGTGCCAAAGCAGGGTGTCGGAATGAAGATCGCCGATGATCAGACTGTCGTGCAATCGCTGGGCGTCCACGGAAATCGCGTAAGGTTCGTGCTCTTCCACCACATTCATCTGGGCTTCGAAGTAACCAGGCAAGATGGCCAGCACCGCAATGATGGCGGCGGCGATCAGAACAAGAAGGGTCAGCGCGGCATTGCGTAGCATCACGTGTCTCCCAAAAGGCGAAGTTGCAGCCGGTTCATGCCGCCGATCCAGCGGTCGTAATCGGCGGTTTTGCGGCGCATGTATTCCAGAACCTCCGCATGGGGAAGGATAAGAAAACTCTCCGCGCGCAAGCCTTCGATCACTGCGTCAGCGAGAGTTTCCGGTTCCATCATGCCATCGACCGAGGCCGCTTGCGTGGAGGAGTTGCCTTGCGCCGTCATGGGGGTGCGCACCGCCTGGGGGCAAAGCATGGAGACTTTGATGCCTTTGTGCGCGTAAGTGAGCGCGAGCCATTCGCCGAAGCCCACCGCCGCGTGCTTGGTCACCCCGTAGGCGGCGCCGGCGATCTGATTGAGAAGCCCCGCCGCGGACGAGGTGTTCAGGAAGTAGCCGCCGTCGCGCGCCACATAGCGCGGCACGAGATGCCGCGCCGCATAGACATGCGCCATCACGTTTACATCCCAGCTCTTTTGCCACTCCTCATTGGGGGCGTCGAGGTCGCGACCCATGCCGATGCCGGCGTTGGAACAGAAAAGATCGATGGGCCCGGCGCTCTCCTCCACATGCTCGATCAGCGCCTTTACGTCTTCTTCACGGGAGACATCGGCTTTCATGGCCTCACAGCCGAATTCCTCGGCGGTGGCCTTGGCGCCATCGAGATTAAGGTCCGCCGCCAAAACGTAACGCGCGCCTTCGGCTATAAACCGCTCGGCTAGTGCCCGGCCGATCCCGCTGCCCCCGCCGGTGACGACGACGGTCTTGTCCTTGAGTTCCATGTCACGTCCTTCCCTCAGGCGATGGAAGCCGCATCTTAGGTGGGAACGGCGCGCGCCGCTACACGCGGGCGAAAAGCTGCTATAGGGCTGCAGCATGGATGATGCTCACGTTTGAGGTTTGCCATGTCTGATTTTCCTTTTAGGCCGCTGATAGAGGTGCTTCCCGCAACGGTACCTTTTGTCGGGCCGGAAGCGCAGGAGCGGGCGCGGGGGCGGCCTTTCAAGGCACGGATCGGGGCGAACGAAAGCGTGTTCGGGCCCTCGCCAAAGGCCATCGCCGCCATGGAACGAGCGGCGTCTGAGGTTTGGATGTATGGCGATCCCGAAAACCACGACCTGCGCGCGGCGCTCGCAAGCCACTATGGCATCGCGCCCGGAAACATCGTTGTAGGTGAGGGGATCGACGGCCTCTTTCACGTAGCCGCGCAGCTTTTCATTGAGCCAGGCGTGGCGGTGGTAACTTCCGAAGGGGGATATCCCACATTCAATTATCAAATTGCGGGGCAGGGCGGCACGATCCACACCGTTCCGTTTACGGATGACCGGGAGGATCTGGAAGGCCTTGCAGCAAAGGCGCGCGAGGTGGGCGCGCGTCTTGTCTATCTTGCGAACCCGGACAACCCCATGGGCACCTGGTGGGATGGCGCGGCGGTCCGGCACATGGCGACGGAACTTCCCGAAGGCTGCATCCTGTGTCTTGATGAGGCCTATATCGACTTTGCACCGGAAGGCACCGCGCCACCGATCGACACCAGTGATCCCAAAATCCTCCGCTTCCGGACGTTTTCCAAAGCCTACGGCATGGCGGGCGCGCGCATCGGATATGCCATCGGCGCGGAGGAACTCATCAAGGCGTTCGACAAAGTACGCAATCACTTTGGCGTCAACCGCATCGCCCAGGCGGGCGCGCTTGCGGCGCTCGTGGACCAAACCTACTTGCGCGACGTGGTTGCCCGGACGGCTGCTGCGCGCGAGCAGATTACCGAAATCGCGGCGCAAAATGGTCTCACTGCTTTGCCGTCCGCGACGAACTTCGTGGCCATTGATTGCGGCGGCGATCAAGCCCGGGCCAAGGCCATATTGGAGGGGTTGCTGGAACGGGATGTCTTTGTGCGGATGCCCTGGGTCGCCCCTCAAAACCGCTGTATTCGGGTTAGCGCGGGAACCCCGGAAGACCTTGATTTGTTTGGCAAAGCGCTGGCTGAAGTCCTCCGCGAACTGTGAGCGCCCGGCGGGTCCCTATGTCACATTGCTGGCCCTTTGTGGCTGCTATAGATGACCGGTATCGGTGAGTGCGAGGTGCGAGTATGAGTCCCCGGCTTTTTGCGAATGCTGTTGCAGCGCTTTGCGGCGCTATGTTCTTGGGCTTGGCGGCAGTTGGCCCGGTAAGCGCCAGCGAGCTGCAAACCGCTGTTGAAGGGGCGGACGCAAGCGCGGGCGAAGGCGTCTTCCGCCGCTGCCTCGCGTGCCATTCCAATACGGCGGGCGGGGGCAACCGGGTCGGGCCTGGCCTTTGGGGCATTGTGGGCCGGCAAGTGGGGTCGGTCGATGGATTTCGCTATTCCGCCGCCATGACAGGTTCGGAAGACGTCTGGACGCTCGAAAGCCTGAACGCGTATCTTGAAAACCCGCGCGCGGCGTTCCCCGGCACGTCCATGGGTTTTCCCGGCGTGCGCAGCGAAACCGAACGGCTGAACCTCTTGGCGTATCTCCAAACGCTCAAAGACCAAACCGAATAACCGGGCGGCAACAAGCATGAGCGCAATCGAAGAATGGCACCGCATCGTCGAAGCGCAGGATCTTTCTGCGCTGCCGGACTTGTTAGCCGAAGACGCGGTGTTCTTTTCGCCGGTTGTGTTTACGCCGCAAAGGGGCCGCGATCTGGTGATGATGTATCTCACCGGGGCGGGGCAAGTCCTCTTCAACGGTACTTTCCGCTATGTGAAAGAGGTGCGCGGCCCCGATCACGCGGTTCTCGAATTCGAGGCGGTGATCGACGGCATTACCGTGAATGGCGTCGATATCATCTCCTGGAACAGCGATCAGAAGATCACCGAATTCAAGGTCATGATCCGGCCGCTCAAGGCCATCGAAATGTTGCATGGCCGGATGAAAGCGCTCATCGAGGCGTTTGAGGCCGCTCCAAGCAAAGCCTCCTAAGCCGCTCAAACATCACAAGAAAATCACATGAAAGTGAGTAACTCCACGCCTCGGCGGGGCTCGCTTCCGTAACTCGCCCTGGGGGCCCGCATCGAAGGGTACGAAGGCGCGGGGAGCGTCTTCATCAAACGGAACACTCACTAGGAGCATTCATCATGAAATCCACCAAACTTGCCGCTACCGGGTTTGCCGCCGCGGTGGCCTTGGCTCTCAGCGCCGGCGCCCAAGCGGGTCCCCACGCGGACCTTTCCCTTTCCGATGGCGCGTCGGCGGACGCCCAGGCGGCGTTCGCAGCCTGGAATGCCGGCGACTTTAGCGGCAACTACGACAAATGTTACGCCGTGGCGCTTGCTGGCGAAAACGACTGCGCGGCGGGTCCGGGTACATCTTGCGAAGGCTCGTCCACGACCGACTACCAAGGCAATGCCTGGATGCTGGTTCCCGCGGGCACTTGCGAAGACATCCAGACGCCGGTCGGCAGCGGATCGCTCGAAGCCATCTAAGGGCTCTTGCAGTCCCTCAAGTGAACTCGACCCAGAGGCCGCACCTCATGACGACCGACAGGCTTCCTTCCCTCACCGGTATAGGACTCAAGCCCGAGCATTATCGGGACGTCATGAATGCCCCTAACGAGGGCGGCCTTTGGGTCGAGGTTCATCCCGAAAACTACATGACCGATGGCGGTCCGCGGCGCGCCTGGCTTGAGGTGATCCGCGCTGGCCGCCCGGTCTCTCTTCACGGGGTGGGGATGTCCCTTGCGGGGGACGAGCCGCTCGACAAGGCGCATCTTGCGCGCTGGCGTGAGCTGATCAAGCGCTATCAGCCCGCGATGATTTCCGAACATGTGGCGTGGTCGGCTCGTGACGGCACCTACTTCGCCGATCTTTTGCCCACGCCAGCGACCAATGAAGCGCTTGATCGCCTTACTGCGAACATCGATCATATGCAGACGGCTCTTGGGCGCAGCATCCTGATTGAGAACCCTTCGCTTTATGTCGATCTCAAAGGCGAGATGACCGAGCCGGAGTTTCTTGTGGAAGCCTGCAAACGCACCGGATGCGGGCTTCTTCTCGACGTGAACAACGTTTTTGTCAGCGCCAATAACATCGGCCGCGGCACGGAAGACTATCTCGACGCCATTCCCGGCGATCTCATCGGTGAAATTCATTTGGCGGGGCACGCGCCCGACCCGATTATGGGCGAGCGGTTACTGATCGACGACCACGGGGCGCCGGTCGCGCCGGAGGTCTGGCGGCTTTATGAGCGGCTGATCGAGCGGGTAGGGCCCAAACCCACTTTGATAGAGCGGGACACGAACATTCCCGCCTTCGCGGAACTCGCTGCTGAAGTGGAAACAGCGAACGCAATCCTGGAACGCGCATTGGAACCTGCCAATGCTTGAGCAACTAACATATCAGGCGCGGTTCGCGGAGATGCTCGCCGGTTCTGACGAAGCGGTCACACCGTGGCTCGCCGATGCAACGCACATTGCGCGGCTGCGGGTTTACCGCAACAACGTGGTGACCGCGTGGGCGGACATGATCGTCAAGAACTACCCGGCGGTAGAACGGCTCGTCGGTACGGACTTCATGCGCGGCGCGGCCATTGCATTTGTAAAAAAGAACCCGCCGCAAAGCCCGGTACTCTCCACCTATGGCGAAGGCTTTCCCGCATTCATCCAAGAGTTCGAACCAGCGCGAGGCTTGCCATATCTGGCAGACGTGGCGCGGCTCGACCGGGCCTGGACCGAAGCGTTCTTTGCGCCGCCCACGGCGCCTCTGGGCCCCGGCAACCTTGCTGGGAAAAGCGAGGTGGAGGTCGGTGCTCTCGTTCTGGGGCTGCACCCCTCGGTGTGGCTGTTCAGCTCAAAATGGAATGCCCGGGAGATTTGGAACGCCAACCGTTCCGAAAGCGACGCGCCCAAAATAGCGCTTGAAGAACGGCCCACCTGGGCGGCGGTTTGGTGGTCGCCCAATGGTATGGCTGACAGAGCGTTAGAATCCACCGAGTATCAGTTCTTGGAACTCATAAGCGGCGGCGCACCGCTGGGCGATGCGCTCACAAAGGCCTCATCGAAAGTTGGTGAAAGCGCCCTCTATCAATTCTTTTCCGAAGCACTCGCGGGCGGGCTTTTGACGAACCCCCACAAGTAACAAGGAACATCCCATGGCGGCGGCGATTCAAACGGCAAAAGAGTTTTATCTGAAATTGACCGGATGGGCGGACTGGCTCGAACCTCTTGCCCTTTTGCTGGCGCGCTTGCTGGTCGCGCGGGTGTTCTGGATGTCCGGGCTGGGCAAGGTGCAGACGTTCGATATTCTCGGCGTTCGCCTGCCTACGCCGGTCATGGACAACAGCACGTACTTTCTGTTCAAGAATGTGTTCTTTCCCGAACTGCCCAAATGGTTCACGGACATTGCCGCTGTGATGGCGGCGATTGGCGAGCTGACACTTCCCTTACTGATTGTCTTTGGTTTTCTGACGCGGCTCGGCGCGCTCGGTCTTTTGGTTATGACGGTGGTTATTCAGATTTTTGTTTTCCCCGATGCTTGGTGGCCGACGCACGCCTGGTGGGCGGCGATCTTGGTTGTGCTGATCGCGCGGGGGCCGGGCCGTTGGTCCGTGGACCGCTATCTCGGCACGGAAAAGTAATCTCCATTTTACCAGACTCGCCACACTTTCAACTCGTGTGCTATCTTGACGTTCAAGATTGACGGGGGCTAGGGGGTATCGCAGATGAGGAAGAGGAACTTTGCAAAATCAATACCGGTACTGATTGTCACTGTCCTGATGGCCTCCAAGGCACATGCAATGATCGTTTGCCCCACACATGATGAGCTTTTGTATAATCATGCCTTTGCCGGCGACTTTTCGTCGGAGACCCCGGCCGAGATAGCGTTTTGGGGTCAAGTCCTTAACTATTGGCAGATGACCGATGAAGAGAAATCACGCCTCGAATTGGTTCGGTTTACCACGGCGGAACTTGAGATTGCGGACTATGGTTGGGATACCGACGATCAACTTGCCGAGTTGCTCTGTTTCTACAACACACCTGACGACAGGTTTGTAGATGATCGGGAAGACGCTGTGAGAGAACATGCTGAAGGCACAGATTTGCAAGAGGGTGTTGCCGAGGTGATCGTCAGTGGATGGATTGGGCCACCCATTGACACGATTGTTGAAGGACTCACAACTCAACTGGAAGATGACAACCGATGGTCATATCACGAGTTTGCTGAGTTACTTGAAATAGCGGGCGCAGCGCCAGGCGATGACGCTGCTGGGGGATACTATCGCTGCCGTGCTGAAGGCAATGAGGTTTCAAGTTGCGGGTTTCCTCCAATCCTCAGGGTTGAGTAAGAATCCTCATTCTCTTGATCAAAGGTAATGCACTGACGACGTTCGACCGCTACTGAGAGGCCTCGCGCGTCTAGTTGAACAACCTGATTGAGCCGATCCCTGCGGCAAAGCCGAGATGGGTAAGGTTGTCGTAGCGGCCTTCGATCACCGTGCAGCGCCCGCGATAGTAGGAGTCCTCACAAACTTCCCATCGGCCGCCGAACACTTCTAAGCTGCCATTGTAGCCGCCGGCATAAAGCTGGAAGTCTTCGATATCGACGCTGACTTCGAAATAGTCACCGCCATAACTGCTGCTGGCGTAAACGCCGACGCCATGGCCGCCACGGCGGTGATCGTCTCGGTAATAGCCGGAGTGATAGTAGCCGTCGCGATAGTGATAGTTGTGCGGTACGCGCCGGACCGACGAGATCTGGTTGTTAAAGCCGTAGTCTCGAAGGTCATAAATGTCGTGATCGACGACAATGCAGTAGCCGCGGTAGCCGGAATGCTCGCAAAGCTCCCACGCGCCACGGTCGATGCGCACGGACGAGGCACGGTCGTTAAAACCAAGGTGATGGAAATTGTTCACATGGTCATGAACGCCGAAGGCATAACCTGAAAAGCCCGTGCGGTCATAGAGCACGATCTCGGCGCGTTCATAACGCCGGTAGCTCGCCGGCCAATGCCCGCCAAAGTGACAATGGCTGTGCCACCAATTCCAGCCGCACCAAGCCTCATGCGAGAAGTGGAGGTGCAAGTGGTGATGGTCGTGGCGTGGATAACGCCAGCGCCGCCGGTCATAACCGCAATGGCGGTGGTGCGGGTTAGCGCGGCACCAACGGTCGTGGTGGTGCCCGCGGTGTTCCGCATGGTCATGGCCGCGCCCGCGGTGACGGTTGTGATCGCGATCGCCCCGGCGGCCATCACGGCGGCCATGGTGCCGGTCATGATCGCCCCGGCGGGCATGATCCCGTTCGCCTCGGTGATCGCGTTCGCCGCGTTCGTCCCGGTCGCGGCGGTCATCGCGGTCATGGCGGTTTTCGCGCCGGTTTTCCCTCCGCCTGTCACGGCGTTCTTCGCGGCGCGTGTCGCGGTCCCGGTCATAGACCGCGTGCTCTATGCCCCGGTTGCGCCGGTTCTCATTGCGCCCACCGGGCCGGGGTTCGTTAGCTGCATTGCGCCGGTCGTCGCGTTCCGCGCGGCGGTTTTCGCGGCGTTCGGTGCGGCGGGCTTCGTTGCGATCGCGGCCGCCGCGTTCAGCATGGCGGGTCTCATGACGCTCGCGGCTCCCCCGTTCCACACGGCGCATTTCATCACTGCTGCGTACGTTACGTTCGGCACGGCGGTTTTCACCGCGCTCAGTGCGGCGGGCCTCATGACGTTCACGGCCTTCCCGTTCCGCCCGGCGTGTTTCACCGCCAACGCGCGCGTTACGTTCAGCGTGCCGGTTCTCGCGACGCTCGGTGCGATTGGCCTCACGGCGTTCAGACCGTGCGGTGCTCTCACGGTTTCGGTCCGGTGAAGATTCGCGGCGCTCTCTACGCTCAGCCCGTTCTTCACGGTTTCGTTCACGGCGGTTTTCGCGCCGTTCCTCACGCGCTTCGCGCCGGTCTTCGGACCGGTTGACCTGAATCAGATTGGAAAACCCCGCGCCTTCCAGGGCCGCGGGGTTTATCTGCAGATTGACGGGCGCCGCTTGTGCGTGGCCATGACTGATAAGGGCAAACACGAACACGGTCACCGCAAGAGCCAGGGTCCCGCGGTGGGCGAGCGGATGGGCTAGACGAGATGGCATTCTTTACTCCCTTGCTCCTGTCCCCCGCACCGTGGGCCGAAGGAGCTTGGTTGAGGTGTCCCGCGCCGCCCCCGCCTATGGCGGCGCACTCTGGCGGAACCCTAGTGGCGGCAACCTGAACCGCGCCTGAACATTGTTAATGCGGTCTTGTGCCCTTTTTCGGCGCTTTTCCGGGGCTTTTGGCGCGGGTACGGCATTGAGGGAGCGGGCGGCGGACAAGAGGCCCGAATCAATGGGAGGCGGCGCGACTGTGGCCTGATTGAATTCCCGCGCGTTCTTGCCAAGCGTGCTGCGGAACCGTCAAACTGGCTTTTCGGAACTGGCGGAGTTGCCCATGGCTTACATCGATCCCACCGGCGAACAGATTAAGCGGTTCGTGGAGGAAGGCCCGGACGGCCCCCTCGTTATGCTCAATCTTCTGAAGTTTCGTGATGAGGCCGCATACGCTGACGGTTCAGGTGAACCTGGCCGGAGCGGGGCCGAGGCCTATGCGGTCTACTCGGAAACGGCGCTACAAAAAGTCCGGGGCGTTGGCGGCAGTCTTTTCTTCACGAGCCCCGCCCACACCCCCGTCATTGGGCCTGACGGCGAATGGGACATGGTGGCGCTGGTTCGCTACCCCAGCCGCGAGGCCTTTCTTTCGATGGTCGGAGATCCCGAATATCAAGCCTGCACCCATCACCGGACAGCGGCTCTTGCCGATAGCCGTCTCATTCCATTGACGGCTCCGGAAAGCTCCTGATCGGGTGCGGGCGGTTTTGAGCCGCGCATTCAGCCCAGGTTCAAACTTGTATTCTCATATTCGCATCATAAGCTCGCGCGTGACATAATCTCACCGGAGCCAGCGCGTTGGAACAAGGGACCGAGATGCGAACGGCAACGATCAGAGCGGTATTATTGAGTTTGGGTGTTCTTATGCCCCTTCTCGGCAATGCGGGTGGCGCGTTGGCGCAGAACGCGCAGATCATCGTCTATGTGGACGCCTATTACTCGGGCGGAAGCCGAAGCTTCACGGGCGACGTGCGTGATTTGCGCAATGAGCGCTTCAATGACCGGATTTCATCAATCCGCGTTGTCAGCGGGTTTTGGACCGTGTGCGCCGATGCGGATTTTGCGGGCCGGTGCGAAAGCGTCAGCGGTGACGTTTCAAACCTTTCGCAAACGGGTCTTAACGACCGCATCTCCTCCATCCGGCTCGATAGCGGCGGCGCAAGTTTCAGCGATGCGATCATTCTTTACAACGATCCCAACTTCCGGGGCCGCTCCATCTCGCTTGAAGGCGATGCGCCGCGCCTTGGCCAATATGATTTTAATGATCGTGCATCAAGCCTCCGCATCGAAGGAGGCACGTGGGAGGTTTGCCGGCACGGCGATTATGGGGGCCGCTGCGAGATAGTATCGGATGACATTGCTCATCTACGTGGCCTTGATCTGAACAATGAAATCTCGTCGGTGCGTCTGGTTCGTAGCGAGACCGATGGATGGGATACTTGGTGGGGCCAAAGCCGCAGCGAACGATGGCAGGACTGGTCCGAAGGGATGAACTCTCGCGCTGATATCTTTGAGCACTCCGATTACCGTGGATCGCACCGGGAGTTCGATGGGCCTGTACCAAACCTGGGTCAATACGGCTTCAACGACCGGGTGTCATCCTTCCGGGTCGCGGGCCGCTGGCAGTTCTGTGAGCACGCCGACTATGGTGGGGAATGCCAGGTCTTCCACTTTGACGAGCCAAGCCTTGGTCCGCTTGGTTGGAATGACCGTATTTCTTCCATGCGGCCTATAGGGTTTCGTGGGCAAGGAGACGGTGCGCTTGTGCTCTTTGAAGATGCGGATTTTAGCGGTGACCGCGAGCGGATTCGCAATGACGAGCCCGATCTGGGCGAGCTTGGTTTCAATGATGTGGCGTCAAGCCTGCGCGTGCATCAAGGCCGCTGGGAAGTTTGCGAACATGCGGGTTATAGCGGACGGTGCCGTGTGTTCAATGGGAATGCGGGCGATCTGTCTTCCGCCGGTTTAAACGACCGGATTTCGTCGGTCCGGCGGCTCGACGTTTACGAAGATCATCCTGATGACCTCTATGGCATCACGATCTATGAACATGGGGGCTACCAAGGCCGCAGTCGGACTTTTGAAGACAACGTGGCAAACCTGGGCTCGCAAGGGTTCAACGACATGCTTTCCAGTTTCCGTATCCATGAAGGACGCTGGGAGCTGTGCGAGCACGCAAATTACGCTGGCCGCTGCTGGACGGTGACGCGGGACGAACCCAGCGTTTCCACTTACGGGTTCAACGACAAGATCTCGTCGCTGCGGCGGGTTGACGATTGGGATGATACAGGCAGCTTTGGTGGTTCAGACGGATGGGGCGCGGCACAGATCGAAGTGTTCGAATACACTGATTATGGTGGGCAAAGCCGGGTCTTTACCGGAAACGTTTCAAATCTCGCGAATGAAGGCTGGAACGATGCGGTCTCAAGTTTCCGTATCAACGGGCCGGGCCGGTGGGAGCTTTGCGTGGATGCAGCTTACGGTGGCCGCTGTCAGATGTTCGACGCGGACGAGCCCACCTTGATCCCGCTCAATTGGAACGACCGTATCTCATCGATCAGGTATTTTCCCTAACCGTCTTCACAAGCGGAAGCAGGAGCGCCCGCCGAGCGCAGCATCTGGGCAGCGCAATTCTCGGGAACCGGCCAGATGCGCACTTCCGGCGCGCGCAAAGTCTGCCGGGGCAGGAGAGGCGCCACCGCACGAGGGGGCAGCTCGCCAGTATCGACGGGAATGACTACCCTGTCCCCTTCACGAGGGTAGGGATTAACAGCAGCCACCACCGGTTTGGCGTCGGGCATGTCTGTTATCTCGATGGTGGGGTCGATGGTGATTGCGCCAAAGGCCGCGGGGTCGAGCGCTTGAATGTCGTCCGGTGCAGGGATCGACGCGAACATCACCGGCGGCTGATCGCCGTTGCGCGCGAGGTCCCGCGTCATGGTGACTTCAAGATCGGCACCGGTCAGGCGGTTGCGGTAAACCATGGTGTTTTCAAGAACCCGTTGAACGTAGTTGCGTGTCTCGCGAAACGGAATCAGTTCAATCCAATCGAGCGGGTCGATTTCGTCAGTGCGCGGATCGCCATATTCGCGCACCCAGCGGTCGACACGGTGCGCCCCCGCATTGTAAGCGGCAATCGCCATGATGTAGGAGCCCTCGAACCGCTCAAGCAGCTCGCCCAGGTGATAACGGCCAAGCTGCGTGTTGTAAGAGGGGATTTCCGTGAGCCAGCTTGAGTTATAGGCAATCCCCAAATGGCGGGCGGTGGTACGCGCCGTACTCGGCATAAGTTGCATCAGCCCGCGCGCACCGGCGCTCGAGCGGGCGGCGGGGTTGAACTCGCTTTCTTGCCGCGACAGGCCGAGCACCAGTGCCATCTCCGGAAGCGCCACGTCGGACTCAAAATCCTCATACGGGATCACCGGATAGGTGGTTTCGGTGAGATAGATATGCCGGAACATGGCGAGCTTGCCCACGCGCACTGCCATGTGCCATTGGCCAATCTCGCGTCCCAGATCGGCAATGATCTGAAGGTCCTGCGGGTCTTGGTAAACCTCGCCCAAGTGCCGGAACCAGGAAAACTGCAGCCGCTCCGTGGCAAGGTCGCTGAGAAGCTCCGCCGCGTGGACGAGTTCGTCTTGTCGCAGTTCTTCGCGCCGCCGCTCATCCACGTCCGGCGGTGCGGGAAGATTGAGATAGGCATCGTCTCCGCCTAGCCACTCCATGGCGAGTTGGCCGTAAAACGTGGTCGGGTGCCCGGCCGCTGCGAGAAAATGTTCGCGGGCAGCGGCATTGTCACCCAGATTGTCTTGGGCGCGGGCCATCCAGTACTCCGCGCGGGCAACACTAATGGGGTAAGAAACGCCTGCCCGCAGGCGCTCGAAGTGGGCAAAGGCGTCGCCGGGCCGGGCGAGGAACCGCAAGGCGATCCAGCCCGCGAGCCATTCAGCTTCGGCAAAGTTGGCGCCGCTTGAAAGGCCGTGTCCCGCCACGATGTCATAAGCGGCTTGGTGTTCGCCTTCGCGCAAGGCGTTGCGGGCCTGAATATGCCGCTCGGTCCACCAGCGCTCAGGATTGCCCAAGGCCTCGGCGGTGGTGGGCGCGGCCGCAAGCATGGGCCAGGTTTCTTCATCCCGGTTTTTGCGTCGGCGCCAGCGAATGCGCTCATACAAAAGGCCTGGATGATGCTCATAAGCCTCGTTGACCCCCGCCACACGCGCGCTGGCGTTGCTGTCGAGGGAGATGAGCGCGAGCCACGCATCCATAAGCAAGCGAAAATCGTAAGGCACCCGCGTGCGCATCCGTTGTGCGTTGGTGTACTGGTGCTCCCAAAGCAGGCGTTCGGCACGGGCGATGTGATCCTCGTCGCGCAAGAAGCGCCCGTATCGCGACACGATCCGCGTTTGCTCGCTGCGGGAAAAATCATGATCGACCCAGGCGCCGCGCACCCAATGGGCGGCG
>JANQLJ010000020.1 GCA_028280665.1 Alphaproteobacteria bacterium | reverse complement strand
TGCGCACGCGCGGGCAGGCCATGCAGAAAGCGGTCCCCGTGGGCGAGGGCGCCATGGCCGCGCTTCTGGGGCTCGACTTGGGCGTCGTCGAAGAAAGCGTTGTCGATCCTGAACAATCGGGCGGCGTCTGCACCATCGCCAACGATAATGCGCCGGGGCAGGTGGTGATTTCCGGCACCAGCGCCGCCGTGGACGCGGCCATCGAGCGCGCCAAGGAAGCGGGCGCCAAGCGTGCCATGGCCTTGCCGGTCTCGGCGCCCTTTCATTGCCCGCTTATGCAGCCGGCGGCGGACGCCATGAAAGAGGCGCTCGGCAAAATCGAGATCGCGCCGCCCAAGGTGCCGCTGGTTGCCAATGTGACGGCGGAGCCCACTTCGGACCCCGAAACCATCCACAATCAGCTCGTGGCGCAAGTGACGGGCCGGGTGCGCTGGCGCGAAAGCGTCTTGTGGCTCGGCGGGAACGGCGTGGATACGCTGGTCGAGGCGGGGGCGGGCAAAGTGCTCACCGGCATGGCCAAGCGCATCAACCGCGAGCTTGAGAATTTCACTGTCGAGACGCCCGAAGACCTCGAAGCCTTTGCAAAAACACTCTAACCAACACCCCTGGTCAAAGCCCTAATGGGAGGAAGTTTGATGTTTGATCTCACCGGCAAACGCGCCCTCGTGACCGGCGCCTCGGGTGGCATCGGCGGCGACATCGCCCGCGCCCTCCATGGGCTAGGCGCGGCGGTCACCCTTTCGGGCACCCGCGCCGAGGCGCTGGAGGCGCTCAAGGGCGAGCTGGGCGAGCGCGCTTTCGTGGCCACCTGCAATCTCAAGGACAATGCGGACATCGACGCACTCCCCGGCAAGGCCGCCGAGGCCATGGGCGGGCTCGATATCCTGGTGAATAACGCCGGCCTCACCCGCGACAACCTCTTCATGCGCATGAAAGACGAGGAATGGGACGACGTGATCCAGGTGAACCTCACCGCCTCGTTCCGTCTCGCCCGCGCCAGCTTGCGCGGCATGATGAAACAACGCTGGGGCCGCATCGTCTCCATCACCTCGGTGGTGGGCGCCATGGGCAATCCGGGCCAAGGCAACTATGCCGCCACCAAGGCGGGGATCGTAGGCATGTCGAAATCGCTCGCCCACGAAGTGGCGTCCCGCAACATCACCGTCAATTGCGTGGCGCCCGGGTTTATCGAAACCGCCATGACCGACGCGCTGACGGACGATCAGAAGGCCGCCATCACCACCACTATCCCGGCGGGCCGCATGGGCCAGGGCGTTGACGTGGCCGCCGCAGTTGCGTATTTGGCCAGCGACGAAGCGGCCTATGTCACCGGGCAGACGCTCCACGTGAACGGCGGCATGGCCATGATCTGACCGGCCCGTGCGGCGAAAAGCGGTTTGGACTGAAAGGTTTAGCCCGTCTTGTGAAGGCCGTCTTGCAAGTGGCGTCCGGCAAACAAGTGTGCTAGGACACGGGCGAAAATCCGGGGGCATTTGGCCCTCCGCGCCAATCGGGACCCCAAAACCGGTCCTTGTGCGGCGGATGACCTGAAAACAAAAGTGGGCTTGAGAGGGCTGAAATGAGCGATACCAAAGAACGCGTAGCAAAAATTGTTGTGGAACACCTGGGCGTCGAGGCCGACAAAGTGCAGGAAGCCGCAAGCTTTATTGACGATCTGGGTGCGGACAGCCTCGATACGGTCGAGCTTGTGATGGCCTTCGAAGAAGAGTTCGGCATCGAGATCCCCGACGATGCGGCCGAGACCATTCAGACCGTGGGCGACGCCATCAAATTCATCGACTCCAACGCTTCCTAAGGGGTTTCTAGGGGTTTTTTGCTCAAAACGCCGCTCGTGAGTATCATGGGCGGCGTCTTTGTATCTGCGTGCTGCGCGGGCGGCCAGAAAGGCCGGAAAGGGAGGAGGGTTCATGAGACGGGTTGTCGTCACCGGCCTTGGGCTGGTTTCCCCCCTGGCAAATGGCGTCGAGCCGACCTGGCAGCGCTTGCTCAAGGCTGAAAGCGGCATCAGGCCCATTACCAAGTTTGAAACGGACGATCTCGCCTGCCGGATCGCGGGTAGCGTGCCCCTCAAAGGCGAAGACGGCGTGGGCGCCGATGCCTTCGACCCCGAAGCGGTCATGCCCGAACGCGAGCGCAAGCGCATCGACGAGTTCATCGTCTTTGCCATCGCCGCCGCCGACGAGGCGCTGGCCGACGCGGGCTGGAAACCCGAAACCGAGGACGACAAGCGCCGCACGGGCGTGCTGATCGGCTCAGGCATCGGCGGGCTGCAAACCATTTACGACGCTTCCATCACGCTTAAGGAAAAAGGCCCCCGGCGGCTGAGCCCCTTTGTTATTCCCGCCATGCTGATCAACTTGGCGAGCGGGCAGGTGTCCATCCGCCATGGGCTCAAGGGCCCCAACCATGCGGTGGTGACGGCGTGTTCCACCGGCGCCCACGCCATCGGCGATGCGGCGGAGATCATCAAGCGCGGCGATGCCAACGTCATGGTGGCGGGCGGCGCGGAAGCGGCCATCTGCCGCCTGGGGATTGCCGGGTTCCAGGCGGCCCGTGCGCTCTCCACCGGCTTTAACGACACGCCGGAGAAAGCCTCGCGGCCTTACGACAAGGACCGCGACGGTTTCGTCATGGGCGAGGGGGCAGGCTGTCTTATTCTGGAAGAGCTCGATCATGCCCAGGCGCGCGGCGCCAAGATTTATGCGGAAGTTGTGGGCTATGGGCTTTCCGGCGATGCGCACCACATTACCGCGCCCGCCGACGATGGCGACGGCGGCTACCGCTCCATGCAGATGGCGCTGGAAAACGCAGGCCTCACCCCCGGCGATATCGACTACGTGAACGCCCACGGGACCTCGACCCCCAAGGGCGACGAGATCGAGCTTCACGCGGTTGAGCGCCTCTTTGGCAATGCGGCCTCGACCATATCCATGTCGGCGACCAAGTCCGCGGTGGGGCACCTGCTCGGCGCGGCGGGGGCCATCGAGGCGATCTTCTCGATCCTCGCCATCCGCGACCAGATCGCCCCGGCAACCCTCAACCTCGACAACCCGAGCGTTGAGACGAGCCTCGATCTTGTGCCCCACGAGCCCCGTAAGCGCGAAATCAAGGCGGCGCTTTCCAATTCGTTCGGCTTTGGCGGCACCAACGCGTCCGTCATCGTGAAAGCGCCCGACGCATAGTCTATACTGCCGCGCATAAACGCGTACGGGGAAGGAATGCGGCTTCGCAGAGCATTAGCGACGGTGTTTTTCGGCGGGCTTTTGTTCGCCGCAATCGCGCTTGGCGGTGTTTTCCTGTGGGGCAAGGTCCAGTTCGGTGCGCAGGGCCCCGCGGCGGCGGGCGGCGCGGAAGAAACCATCGTCACGGTCGAAGGCGGCATGAGCGTCTCGGGCATCGGCACGCGGCTGGAAGACCGCGGGCTTATCTCTAGCGCCCGGCTTTTCTCCATCGGTGTGCGGCTGGCCGGTCATCAGAACGACCTGAAAGCCGGCGAGTACGCGATCCCTTCGCGCGCGTCCATGACCGAGATCATGGACATCATGCGCTTGGGAATTTCCATCAAGCACTGGATCACCATCCCCGAGGGTCTCGCCAATGTGCAGATCGCCGAGATCGTCGCCGCGAACGAGGTGCTGGTGGGCGAAATGCCGGAACTGCCGGGGGAGGGGGAAATCCTTCCCGAGACTTACGATTTCTTGCGCGGCACCACGAGAGGGGAGCTTGTTCAGCGCATGCAGGCGGCGATGGACGAAATCCTCGCCGAGTTGTGGGAGGCCCGCGCGGATGACACCCCGCTCGCCTCGCCCTACGAGGCGCTGATCCTTGCCTCCATCGTGCAAAAGGAAACCGGCCTTGCCCAGGAGACGCCCCTGGTGGCGAGCGTCTTTATCAACCGGCTCAACATCGGCTACCGGCTCCAGTCGGACCCCACGATCATCTATGGGCTCACCCAAGGGCGGCCCCTTGGGCGCCCCATCCGGCAGAGCGAGCTTGACCGGGTGACGGGCTACAACACCTATCACATCGACCGCCTGCCGCCGACGCCCATCGCCGCGCCCGGGCGCGCCGCTATCGAAGCGGTGCTCAATCCGCCGGACACGGATTATCTTTACTTCGTGGCGGACGGTACCGGCGGCCACGCCTTTGCCCGCAATGTGGAGGAACACAACCGCAACGTGGCGGCCTGGCGCCGCTTTCAGCGGGAGAATGGGCTCAGGTAGGTTTTAGAGGCACAGAATAGAGAAGTCATTCCGGGGCCGAGCGAAGCGAGGAGCCCGGAATCTCGAACGGCAAGCTGGGGCGCAAGATTCCGGGTCTAACTTTCGCAGCGGATGCGTTCCGCATCCGGCTCAAGTAACGCCCGGAATGACATCTTTGTTTATTGGTCACCCCCACCCGGTGCTGCGCACCGACCTCCCCCGTCAAGGGGGAGGTTATAAGAGTGCGGTTATCTCTTCCCTCCCCCCTTGCGGGGGAGGGATAGGGAGGGGGGGTAAACCAGGGGTGCGTCCGGGCCTTGCACTCATTTGCCGCCAGATCCCCGGGTCGCGCTTTGCTTGCCCGAGGATACGAGAGGGGTGGTGCAGAGCGGCTGGTTCCAGAACAACAGCCATGCCTTGACCAGCCTTTCTGAACCCCCTACCCAAAGTCCAAGACCAACCAGGGACGAGTCGCATGGGCCTTTCGAGCATGACCGGATTTGCGCGGGCCGAGGGCGCGGAAGGTGACTGGCGCTGGACCTGGGAGCTGAAATCCGTCAATGGACGGAACTTGGAAATCCGTTTCCGCCTGCCGCCGGGCCATGACTGGATCGAGGGTGAGGCTCGGCAAGTGCTCCAAAGGGCGCTGGCACGCGGGTCGGTCTATGCCAATTTGGGCGCAGCGCGGGAAGCGGGCTCGTCCGAGTTGCGCGTCAACGAAGAGGCGCTTGCGCAAATCCTGCCGGTGCTCGAAGATCTCAAGACAAAGACCGGCGTGGCGCCCGCCACCGCCGACGGCATTCTCGCCTTGCGCGGCATTCTCGAAGTGAGCGAGCCGGACGAAGACGAGGCGGCCCGCGCGGCGCGCGGCGCGGCTATGCTCGGATCGCTTAAAGAAGCGGCCGCGGCGCTCAAGGCCGCACGGGCGGCGGAGGGCGCCAAGATCGGCGAAATTCTCGGCGGTCAGATCGAGCGGATCGAAGCCCTTACCAAGGATGCGGGCAAATGCGCGGCGGCGCGGCCCGAAGCGCTCCGTGAACGGATTAAAACGCAAGCCGAGGCGCTGCTCGGCGCGGGCAAAGACCTTTCCGAGGAACGGCTGCATCAGGAGCTTGCGCTGCTTGCGGTCAAAGCCGACGTGCGGGAGGAAATTGACCGGCTCAATGCCCATGTCACCGCCGCGCGGGAGCTTCTCGGCTCCGGCGAGCCCGTGGGGCGGCGGCTCGATTTCCTGGCTCAGGAGTTTAACCGCGAGGCCAATACGCTTTGCTCCAAGGCGGGCGATATTGAGCTCACCCGCATCGGGCTCGACCTCAAGGCGGTGATCGACCAGATGCGTGAGCAAGTGCAGAACCTGGAGTAGGATATGTCCATCATCGCGCGGCGCGGCGTCATGTTTGTTTTGTCTTCGCCTTCGGGCGCGGGCAAGACCACCATCGCGCGCCGCCTGCTCGAAGAGAACAAGGACCTTACGCTCTCCATCTCCGTCACCACGCGAGAAAAGCGCCCGAGCGAGGTGGACGGACGGGACTATCTGTTCCTCAAGAAGAACGAGTTCGACCGTATGGTCGCGCGCGGCGAGCTTCTGGAGCACGCGGAGGTTTTCGGTAATTTCTACGGCACGCCGAAAGACCCGGTGGAAGATGCGCTGGCCAGCGGCAAGAACGTCCTTTTTGACATTGACTGGCAAGGCGCCGAGCAGCTCCGCGCCACCATGCCCGAGGATGTGGTGAGCGTGTTTATTCTGCCGCCGTCGCGCAAGGAACTTGAATCGCGCTTACGCCGCCGCGCCGAAGACCCCGACGACGTTGTGAAGGCGCGCATGGAAAAAGCCTCCGGCGAGATCGTCCATTGGAAGGACTACGATCACGTGGTCATCAATCAGGACCTTGAGACCGCCATCCGCGAGGTCGCCGGCATTTTGACCGGCGCCACCACCCGGCGCGAGCGTCAGCCGGGACTCGAAGCCTTTGTGGCAAGCTTGCTGAGGGAGTGAGCGCGCGCAAGGCGCTCGTCACTTCGCAATCGCCGTCTCATAAAGATGCGCATAGCCGTCCGCGTCGGGCTTTTTGAGCGCGCCGAAGTGGCAGACGTCCGTCAGCGCGTGCTCGACCATGCCGGGGATCATGTCGGTGGTGACGCCCATATCGCCGAGATTCTTAGGAATGCCGATCTCGGCGTTCAGGTCCTCGACAAAATCGGCAAGGTCGGCGCCTTCGCCAAGGCCCATGGCGCGCCGCAGCCGGGCGTATTTCTCGTCGTTCTCGCCTTCGGACCAGCGCAGGACCACGGGCAGGATCACCGCGTTCAGGGTGCCGTGGTGGAGTTTCAGTTCGTGCTGCCGCCCCGCCGCGTGGGCCATGGCGTGCACCGCGCCAAGCCCCTTGGTGAAGGCGAGCGCGCCCTCGGTCGAGGCCATCATCATGTGCCAGCGCGCTTCCTTGTCGGAGCCGTCATTGACCGCGCGCTTCAAGTATCCCATGCGGATGGCGCGTTCGAGCCCGTCGAGCCCTACACCTTCCGCAGGCGGATTGACGACCGGCGTCAGGAACGCCTCCACGCAATGGGTGACCGCGTCCATGCCCGTGGCCGCGGTGAGGTGTTTGGGCAGGCCCAGCGTAAGATCAGGGTCGCAAATGGCGGCTTTGGGGATAATCGTGCCCGACACGAACACGAGCTTCTGGCCCTCGTCGGTGATAATCACCGAGCCGCTCGAAACTTCCGAGCCCGTGCCTGACGTTGTGGGAACGGCGACCAGGGGCACGATGGGGCCGATCTGCCCGCCCGCCAGTGGTGCGTGCTTCGAAATGGGCCCGCCATAGGCTTCCATGATGCCGACGCCCTTCGCGAGATCCATGGACGAACCCCCGCCCAGCGCAATAAGCCCGTCGCATCCGGCAGACTTATAGACGTCGAGCGCATCGCGCACGGATTCCTCAGTGGGGTTTTCGGGCGTGCCATCAAACACGGTGACTTCAAATTCGTTGCCGATGGCTTCGCGCACTTTGTCGAGCAGCCCCGCCACCACAATGCCCTTGTCGGTGCAGATAAGCGGATGCTTCAGCCCTTGTTCCTTCAGCACTTGCGGCAGCATGGAAATCGCGCCGTGATCGAAATGCGTGGTGGTCATGTAGCTCAAGACGGCCATGGAACCCTCCCCGGGAATGCGTAGATTGAGAAATTGTCAGCGAGGTTAGGCGTCCTCGAAGGCCCGCGCAAGGCGGCAGAAGGACGCCACGTCCACGTCTTCGGCGCGGGCAGTGGGGTCGATGCCCGCCGCGTTGAGCAGGGCTTCGGGCGCGGGCGTGAGCTGCTTAAGCGCCGCGCGGAGCATCTTGCGCCGTTGGCCGAACGCGGCGGCGGTGACGCGCTCAAGGGCGCTTACGGTCGGCGCATTCTCGGGCGGCTCCACTGGTTCGATATGCACCACGGACGAGGTTACTTGCGGCGGCGGCACGAAGGCTGTGGGGGGTACGTCGAACAACACCGTGGGCCGCGCGCGCCACTGGCTCAGCACCGCGAGGCGGCCATAGGCCTTGCCACCGGGCGCGGCGGCGATGCGCTCGGCCACTTCTTTCTGGAACATGAGCGTGAGCGAGCGCCAAAAGGGCGGCCAAGAACCGGCGGTGAGCCACTTGATCAAAAGCGCCGTTCCCACATTGTAAGGCAGGTTGGCGACGATCTTGGCGCCGCTGTCGCCGACAAGCGCGCGTTCGTCCACCTCCATGGCGTCCATCTCGACAACGCGCAAGCGCCCCGGATAGGCGTTTGCGATTTCCTCAAGCGCGGGCAGGCAGCGTGCATCGCGCTCAAGGGCGATCACGTCTTGCGCGCCTTCCATCAAAAGCGCACGGGTAAGCCCGCCGGGTCCCGGCCCCACTTCGATGATGAAGCATCCCGTGAGATCGCCCGCGCTTCGCGCGATCTTCCGGGTGAGGTTGAGATCGAGAAGAAAGTTCTGCCCCAGACTCTTTTTTGCGCGAAGCCCATGGGCAGCAATCACCGCGCGCAAAGGCGGCAGGCCGTCTTCGCCGGTCATGGGGCGGCCCGGCGCACCGCGATCGCGCCCGCCATCTTGGTCGCCGCAATAAGGCCCTCGGGCGAGGCGGTACCCTTGCCCGCAATGTCGAGGGCGGTGCCGTGATCGGGGGAGGTCCGCACAAACGGCAGACCAAGGGTGACATTGACCGCGCTTTCAAAGGCGAGTGTTTTGATCGGGATCAGCGCCTGGTCGTGATACATGCAAAGCGCCGCGTCGTACTTCGCGCGCGCGGCCTCGTGAAAGAGCGAGTCGGCAGGGTGGGGCCCGCTGACCTCCAGCCCTTTCGCGCGCAAGGCCTCGATTGCGGGGATGATAACTGTCTGCTCCTCGCTGCCGATCTTGCCGCTTTCACCCGCGTGGGGGTTAAGGCCGGCAAGGACGAGGCGAGGGCGCGCCACGCCAAAATCGGTTTTGAGCGCCGCCGCTGTCACCTGCGCGGTTTGTTCGATCAGTTTAGGGCTGAGCGCGCCCGAAACCCCGGCGAGGGGGATGTGCTGGGTCACCGGAACCACGCGGAGTGAATCGCTCGCCAGCATCATGACCGGCAACGGCGTGCCTGGGCAAAGATGGGTTAGATAATCCGTATGCCCCTGAAACCGGAACCCGGACTCGTAAAGCGATGATTTCTGAATGGGATTGGTCACGATGCCCGACACCGCGCCTTGAAGGGCGAGCTTCACCGCCCGGTCGATGGAGCCCAGTACCGCCTTCGCCGAAGTTGGTGCGGGTTTGCCCGGCTCATAAGACCCGGTGAGTCCGATATCGAGGATGGGTAGCTCCCTTTCGAAAACGCCCCTCGCTTCGGCGGCGTCATCGACCGCACGAACGGCGACGTCGATGCCAAGCCCGCGCGCGAGGTCTTCAAGCCGCCGGGGGTCGTCAATAACCAAGAACGGAGGGAGGTCACGGGTTTCTCTGGCCGCATAGGCCTTTAAGGTCAGCTCGCCGCCGACGCCTGCGGGCTCGCCCATGGTGAGCGCAAGCGGCGGAAGCTGGCGGGTCATACTAGCCGCCGTAACCTTCCCGGATGTCGATCAGTGCATCGCGCCGCAGGTCCCGCAAATGGCGGCGTGAAATCGATGCGAGCTGTTGCTGGAACAACTGGTCCCCGATGGATTCGCTCGAAGGCATGTTGATTTCATCGCCCTGGCGGTCGCAGACGAACAACACGTGAAATCCCACCTCGCTGGGGATGGGCGCCGTCACGCCCCCTTCGGGAATACCGCGTAAGGCTTGTTGGAAGTGGTCGCGCAACTCGGTCAACCGGCGCACCCCGATGTCGCCCCCTAGAATGAGCGGGCTGCTGAGCGCGATCTCACGCATCTCATCGCAGGACTGAACGGTTTCCGACACGCGGTAGGCAAGCTCGCCCGCTTGCCTGATGCGTTCCTCGTCCGCGTCT
>JANQLJ010000016.1 GCA_028280665.1 Alphaproteobacteria bacterium | reverse complement strand
GCGTCATGTTCGCGCCAAACCAGGAGAAGGCGGCCGCCGAGATGACGCGCGTCTGCCGCCCGGGCGGACGGCTGGTGCTCATCACCTGGACCAAGGGCGGCTACATCGAAGATTTTTTCGGCGTGCTCGCGCCCTATTCCGATGCGCCCGCGCCATCCTCATCGCCGCTTGACTGGGGCGATACGGATCATGTGAAAAGCCTGCTCGGCGCCGGGTTCAACCTTGTCTTCGAGCGCGGCATCACCACGGGGTACTTCCCCGATTCCGAAGCCATATGGAAAAAGTACATGGCCGGTTTCGGCCCGGTGCGCCTGCTCGCCCAATCTCTAGCCCCCGATGAAGCAGACAAACTCAAATCCGATTTCGTGGCGTTCCATGACAAGTTCAAAACCGAGGCAGGCATTTCCATTCCGAGAGATTATCTCGTGACCATCGGAACCCGGCGCGCGTGACCGGCTAGCGGCCCACGTTTGGCGCGCGGCATACCCCGTGCCATGCTCACCTTTGAACTCACGCGATCTTCAACGGGAGGGCGGGCCATGCCGCGACTGAAACAGGCCGGCCGCGAGGCGGGCAACGATTACGCCAATGCGGTTTTCGATTATCTTTTCGGCGAGCGCGATCCGGTGAAGGAACCCGGCACGGCCACGGGCACGCCGGGCAATTGGTGGACCGTGTTCAACATCGTGCCCGATGCCTTTCGCCATGCGGTGGACGGGCTTGGCTTTTACCGTAGCCCCGCGCGCAAGATCGACGCGAAACTGCGCGAGCTTGGGCAAATCCGCGCGGGCTGGACCGTGGGCTCGCAGTTCGTTTTCTCCCAGCATTGCAAGGCGTGCCGCGATGTGGGGCTGAGCGAAGAACAGATCGGCGCCATTCCCAATTGGCAGGTGGCTGATTGTTTCAGCCCCGCTGAGCGCGCCGTTCTTGCCTACACGGATGCGCTGGTGCTGCAGCATGGCCGCGTGGCGGACGGCATTTTCGCTGCGCTGAAAGAACACCTATCGGATGAAGAAATCCTCGAGTTCACCTACATCACCTGCACTTACATGCTGCACGCGGTCATGTGCAGGGCCTTGCGGTTGGAGTATGATGACGTGGACGAGCGGGTGATCGAGATACCGGGCCCGCGGGGCCCGGGCCGCGGGCTCGACATTCTGCCCGATGAACCCAATGGGGAAGATTAAGAGGGAAGATCAGACGATGGCTTATCATCACCTTGCGTTCCCGGCGAAGGACATCAAAGCCACTCATAACTTCTATGAGACCATTATGGGCTTTGAGCTGGTGAAAGTGGAGGTCGCGCCCATGCACGGGGGCGGCTGGGGCAAGCACTTTTTCTATCGCATCGGCGGTGACGATTCCAAGTTCATCGCCTTTTGGGAGCTGCACGAAACGCCCCGCCAAGACGAGATCGAAACCAATCTCAACAAGGCCATGAACCTGCCGGAGCTGACCGCGCATTTTTCCTTCGAGGCGGAAAGCGTGGACGAGCTGATGGCGTGGAAGGAGCGCTGGAACAAAGCGGGGCTCGACGTGCTTGAGATCGATCACAACTGGTGCCACTCGGTTTACACGCGCGATCCCGACGGCAATGCGGTGGAGTTTTGCGTGACCACCGGCAGCTTTACCGAGGACGACCGGACCCGCGCCCTCGCCGCCCTTGACGAGACGGCGTTCAAGGCCTCGAAGCCGCCTGCGAAAATCGAGTTCTGGACCGTGAAGAAGACCAAGGAAGCCGAACCCGCCGGGTAGCGCGGGGGCTCTGCGGGCGCTTGATCCCTCTTGATCTAAGTCCTGGACATTCGCGACCTCTTATATGACAATTTGTCATATCGGCGCCGAAGGCCTTGTGTGCCAAGGGTTTGGCGCCGTTTCGCCATTGCCGAGGGAGAAGCTCCATGGATGCCGCCGTCACGACTGAGCACTTCGACATATTGATTGTCGGCGCAGGGATTTCCGGCATCGGCGCCGCGCACCATCTTAAAGATCAGTGCCCGGACAAAAGTTTCGTCATCCTTGAAGAAAAAGCCACCCACGGCGGCACGTGGGAGACGCACAAATATCCCGGCATCCGCTCCGACAGCGATCTTTATACTTTCGGTTACCGCTTCAAGCCGTGGAGCGGCCATCCCATCGCCGAAGGCGGCGCCATCATGGATTACATGGCCGAGGTGATCGAAGACGATCAAACGACCAGCCACATCCGCTATCGCCACAAGGTCACCAAGGCCGCGTGGGTGAGCGGCGACAGGCGCTGGCATATCGACGCCGTGGAGCTTGAAACCGGCGCGCCGGTCAAATTCACGGCCAGTTTTCTCTGGATGTGCCAAGGCTACTACGACCATAAAAATCCGTACACGCCCGAATGGAAAGGCATGGCGGATTTCAAGGGCGAGATCGTCCACCCCCAGCTTTGGCCCGAAGACATCGACTACAAGAACAAGCGCGTTGTCGTGATCGGCTCGGGCGCCACCGCAGCGACGCTGATCCCCAATATGGCGGACGAGTGTGAGTACATCACCATGCTGCAGCGCTCGCCCACTTATTTTTGGTCGGGCGAGAACCGGAATGAGCTTGCCGACCGCCTGCGCGCGCTCGAGGTGCCCGAAGAATGGGTGCACGAGATCGTGCGCCGCGAGATGCTGGCCATCGCCCAGCTTATTCAGGACCTTTCGTTCACCGCGCCGGACATGCTGAAGGACGAGCTTCTGAACGGCGTGACTGAGAAAGTGGGCGATGAGGAGCTTGTGAAAAAGCACTTCATGCCGCGCTACCGCCCCTGGCAACAGCGGCTTGCCTTTGTGCCCGACGGCGATCTTTTCGAAAAAGTGAAAGAAGGCAAAGTTTCCATCGTCACCGATCAGATCGAAAAGTTCACCGAGGGCGGCATCCTCACCCAAGGCAGCGAGGAACTGAAAGCAGACATGATCATCACCGCGACGGGCTTTAACCTGCTCGCCTTTGGCGGCATTCCCTTCGAGGTGGACGGCGAGGCGGTGGACTTTGGCAAGAAGGTCACTCACCGCGGGCTGATGCTCGAAGGCGTGCCCAACATGGTCTATGTGTTCGGGTACTTGCGGTCGAGCTGGACCCTGCGCGTCGATCTTATTTGCGATTATGTGTGCCGGCTTTTGAAACACATGGACGCGAAGGACGCCGCCGCAGTCACGCCAACCCGGCAAGACGCGGACGCACAAATGGAAATCCGGCCCTGGGTCACCGAGGACGATTTCAATTCGGGATACTTAAAGCGCGGGATCGACAAGATGCCCAAGCAAGGCGACCGCGCGCCGTGGATCTTCAACACCAACTACTATACCGAGCGGGACGAGATGCCCGCATTCGATCTCGACGACCCGACCATGGTGTACGCCTGACCGGGGCAGTGGACGGCGGGCATGGGCTAAAAGGGTGCCCGCTATCCCCGCCACTAGGTCGAGTTTGCCAAGTATTTCTGCGGATTCCCGTAAAAGTAATCCCCGCCCCTCCGGGGGCGCTTACACTTGCCTCTCCAAACTACAACGCGATAATTGGACAGGAAGGAAAACAGTCATGGAATTTCGCGGGCCAACACTCAAAAGCGCCATCAAGAAAGCCGTTGGGGGCTACAAGACGCCCAAAGTGAAACCAGTGAGCAAGCCGAGCGCCTTCGGCAAGACCCGGATAGAAGAACCGCCCATTCCCCAACAAACGCCGATAGAACAACGCGCAGGCGCAATCAGTGATTTTGCTAGGAACTACCAGAACATGAGAGACGCGAACACTCGCGGCGCGGATAAGTACTTTCACTGTGTGGCAAACTGTCAAGCTACAAGACGCGGACCAGTTGGAGAGCAGATGGCTCGGCACCTCAGCAATGCGCGAGAGTGGTCGCAGTGGGTTGAAAACCGCTTCGGTGGCGGTGATGAAGCGGCAGATCGCGCTGCGAACCGGCGAGGTAGAAATGGGGCTCGGGGTAATCCTGGTGTATCATGCCACCAAGTTTGTCGCCCCGAAGCACCGTCATGGCTCTCGCCCCGCTGGCATGCGGATGATTGATAGGAGGCAGCATGACCAAACGGATTGTATTTGGAATTGGATTGGGGCTCCTAGTGGTGCTTGGCTTTTTTGGATGGCGTTTTCTGCAATCTGATACTTGCCTTGACCGTGGCGGACGCTGGATTCAATCTGAGAACCGTTGCGAGTACTGCTACGGCAGAGATGGTACATTTCACGCCGATGAAATCTGTGAGCGCTACCAGCCTGAGTCTATGCCCGACACAGCCCCTTGAGAGTGACCTATAACCGTAGCTGGTACAGGTCACTTTATTGAAAGTGTTGAATTTATAATGCGTATACTGATTATCTCCGGTATCCTACTACTATTGCTAATCTCGGGAGCGTGCACTTGGCTCATAACTGTGGGCGGTTGCTATGACATGGGCGGCTGGTGGCGCAGCGACAAGATGCGCTGCGAATACTGCGTGAATGGGGACGGCAGCAGGCCCCCGGACCCCCACCCCCGCTGCAACGAGCCACCGCCGGAGGCCGCGCCCCGGGATTGACGCAGGCACGCCGGGCATATAACTTCCCTTAAGAAAGGAATTTGGATGCCCGGCACGCGCACCAGTTTCGAGGATCACGATTGCGGCTTTGCCCAAGCGCTGGAGGCCATTGGCGACCAATGGTGCCTGTTGATCCTGCGGAATTTCTTCTTAGGCCTCACCCGCTATGAGGATTTCGCGGCGCACCTGCCCATCTCCACCAAGGTGCTGGCCGACCGGCTGAAGCGGCTGGAGGCGCGCGGCCTGATCGAGGCTGCGCCCGACCCCGCCGATGGCCGCGGTAAAATTTATCAGCTTACGGAAAAAGGCCTCGACCTTTCCTCCCTCATCGGTGCTTTCACCTTGTGGGGAGAGAAATGGGTGCCCAAGACGGACGGTCCGCGTACGGAGATTTTCGATCTTAAAACCGGCGATCCGGTCGCCATCGAGGCCGTCAACGCCCGCACTGGGCGGCGGCTTGCCCGCGCGCGCGTGGGCCAGCGCACGGGGCCCGGCGGCAGCGAGGTGCGCGACCGGGCCGATGCCCTGCTTGAAAAACGAAAGGCGCGGAAATGATCAAAACCGTTCTCACCCCTCTCTTTAACTGGATGCCGGTGATATTCGGCATCGGCTTCGTGGCGCCGGTGATCGCCGCCTTTCTGGAACTCTTTGGGCTTCCCGCGCCGCTCGGCTATCCCGCGCTCTACACAGGCCTTGCCCTGGGGCTCACTTGGGGGCTCATCGCCAAGTTTACCGGCCGCTGGATTTAAGGGAGGGCGCCCTGGATCAAAAGCCCGATCTCTCTACCCTGACGGACGCCGACCTCGCGCGCATGGAAAAGGACATCGCGCGCAAATACATCGGCGGCGTGCCGTGGATGATGGTGGTCTGGGGTCTTGGCAATCTGGCTATCTGGTTTGCACTGTGGCCGCTGGTGATCTTCGGCGCGATCCCTTTGTGGCTCGGCTTTATCGTCGCCACCATCAACGTGACGCTCGCCTACCTCCCCAGCCACGAGGCGCAGCATTCCAACATCGCCAAACCGGGCGATCCCTTGCGCTGGCTCAATGAGCTGGTGGGGCGGGTGTCCACCATCCCGCTGGTCTTTCCTTACGGGGTCTTGCGCCTGACCCACATGAAACATCATGCGCATACGAACGATCCCGAAGACGACCCGGACTATTTCAACAAGGCGGACAATTGGCTCGCCTCGGCCTGGAACACGATCCAAAGCCGCCAGCCGGGCGCGGACGACAGCTATGGCAAGACGCTTGAGAAAATGGGCGCAACGCCCGAGGTGCGCGCGGCCTTCACCGAAGCCGTCATCTGGCGGCTGGGGCATGTGGCGATCCTGATCGCGCTTGCGTGGAGCGGTTTTGCCCTGGAGGCGTTTTTCCTGTGGTTCCTGCCCAAGCATCTGGGCGCCATCTACATTATCCTGTTCCTCAGTTGGGCGCCTCATCATCCGTTTGCGGAGAAAGGCCGCTACCGCGACACCCGCGCCTGGCGGCTAGGCGGCGGCATGGGGATTTGGAACGTGCTCTCCCTCGGCATGCAGTATCACGCGGTTCATCACCTGCACCCGGCGATCCCGCTTTTCCGCAATGGCCCCGCCTATTGGGAGATGCGCGACATACTTATCGCCCGCGGCTTCCGCAACGAGGGGCTTTAGGCCGCAGCCGCCACCGCGCGCGGGCGGGTGCGCCTGATCCACCATTCGGCCACAAGGGCATGCACCACAAAGGCGGTGGTGAAGGAAATGATCGAGAGTTGCGCCGCCACCTCGTCGCTTGAAACCTCGAAGAGAATGAGCAGCGGCACGAAGATCAGCCGCATGGTGACGATCCCGGCGCCGATGGCATAGGCGCGGATCATCCATTCGCGGTGCGCGGCTATATTCCCCTGCTTCACATTGCGATAGGCGCTGACGATCGAGACGAGGAAGAATGCGCCGAACACCGTCATGACGATTTGTTCCGCGACGCCCGAAAACGGAATGACGAGCCCCATGAAGATGGCGCTGGCGCCCACGAAAAGCGCCGCCACCGCAAGCACGCGCCCGGCCGCGCGGTGATAGCCGATCCACTTGCGCCGGATCGCCGGCACGAATTGAAACGCGCCGACAAAAAGATAGAAAGCGCCGAGCGCCACATGGGTTTTGACAATGAGCGGGTAGGAGGCAAATCCCGGATTGTAAGTCCCGGTAAAGAAATGCATGACGCCGATGCCCAGGCCGAGAACGGCGAAGGCGGCAATCAGCACGCCAGCTATTTTTCCCAAAGCCCCTTGATCCATGGGTTGATGATAAGCGCCTTCCCCACGCGCGCGGTATCAAATCAGGCTGGGCTTTTTGAGACCCGCCTACCAGGTCTCTTTAAAGGGACGCAGGTCAAGCTCGTGAGTCCAGGCATTGCGCGGCTGGGTGTGCATCGCCCAAAAGGCCTCGGCCATGGCGTCGGGGTCAAGCGCGCCATCCTCGCCCAGCGCATCGAGATATTCGCCAAAGCGCGTGCGCACCCGCTCGCCGTCGATCACCCCATCCACCACCACATGGCCCACGTGAAGGCCCTCGGGCCCGTATTCGCGCGCCAAGGCCTGGGCCAGATTGCGCAGCCCCGCCTTGGCGGAGGCGAAATGCGCGAAATTGGCGCGGCCCCTGAGCGAGGCGGACGCGCCGGTGAAAATCAATGAGCCGCCACCCCCCGCGAGCAGTTTCGGCACCGCCGCCTTGGCCGTGAGGAACCCGCCGAGGCAGCCTACGCGCCAGAACTCTTCGAACACCTCTTCGGTTAAGTCCGCAAACGGAATAAGCGCGTTGTTGCCCGCATTATAAAGCACGGCTTTCACATCGCCCTCGCCCGCGGCAAAGTCAAAAAGCGCGTTCATGTCGGCGGCCTTGGTCACGTCGCCCGCTTTCGCCACCGCCGCGCCGCCCGCGTCCACAATCTCTTGCGCGATCGCATCGATTTTTTCTTGGGTGCGGCCCGCAACCACCACCTTCATGCCGCCCTTCGCAAAACGGCGGCAGAGCGCCGCTCCCAAACCATTCGAGGCGCCCACGCCCACCACAACGGCGATATCAGCCATGACATTCACTCCACATCTATTCCGGCATTTTGGGGAACTCTACAGTCCCTTCAAACTTTGGTAGCCACGGCACGCGGCTGTCGCAATAAAGCTCGCCCACGGGTTTCAGTTCCGAAAACTGATGCGAGGTGGCAAGCCGCACGGAAACAACGCTCGCCTCCTCATCGCCCGGCGGCGACAGGGAACAAAGATGCGTGCCGCAATCGCCGCAAAAGGCCATGCGCCGCACCTTGCCGCTGTCGGCAGTCTTGTCGAAGTGCTTAGGCGCGCCCTTGGTGAACTTGAACGTGCCCGGATCGACCGTGGAGGACATGCGGAACGCGCCGCCGGACATGATCTGGCAATCGCGGCAATGACAAACACCGACGAGATTGGGGTCAACCTCCGCCACCCACTCGACAGCGCCGCAGAAACATGAGCCGGCCATGTGCATGGGGGTGGCCCTTTCTCACCTCTGTGGGCGTACTGAAAACACTCGGCGCTTTCAATAGCCGTTACGCCCTAGCTTACCAAGTAGGACAGATGACACCTCACTGGACTACCCGATCAATATTCCATTGACATACCATATCAATTCACCTATCCTATAAACAAGTATCAATAGAATCAACTACTTATAAATATAAAAGAGTCAAATATGAATTGTAGGTAATGAAATATGGCAGAAAGAGAACTTGCGTTTTCGACATTTTTGAAACTCTTGGAGCTTGATGGCCCCCACCAACTCGCTGCACTTCGAGGGTTTTTACGCGGCGGGGGATATAATTATTGGCGCCCATTGCAGGTTCTTGCACCAAACGTTGTCAGTGGAGAACTGGATCTCGCGGGAATTCAAAACAGTGTCGGACTGATGGCAAAAGGCCATCAGCGCAAATATAATGAACATGCACTAACAGTGCTTCTAAAGTGGCTGTCTCGCAGAAAGATTCAAGTTCGAAGGCGACCGGAACGTCTCGTGAAGAAGTTTGGCAATACAGGCTTACATGTCCGACTGGAGCCTGAGGTGGCATTTGCAATGGATGGGCGAGAGTACCTGATGCATGTGTGGGCGACAAACAAACCACCTTTGTCGGAAGAAACGCTGTCGATGGGGCTTTACTATCTTCGGAATCATTTTCACGGCGAGTTAGATCGTGATGTACAGTTTCTTATTTTTGATACCGTGAAGAACCGTTTGTTTTCCGAAATTAGTATTCTTGAGAACGCACCTGAATTGCTTAGGGCACAACGAGACCAACTAAGCAATCTCTGGGCAGAAGTTAACTCCTCCAGTGTTCCCATTCCCAAGAAACCTGGCGACGATTCGAGGCCTGGCATGCCTTCGGACACTTCCAGACCACGGGCTTGATTCTTTCGCATTTCGCTACACGGTGTTTCTACTCCCCCCTACCCATTGCATCCCAAACCCGCTTTAATGCCGGGCCCGCAAGGGGACCTAGAGGAAGGACGCCATCATGCCCGCACCGCTTAAAGTTTTGATCGCCGCCGCGATTGTTCCCGCCACGCTGTTGCTCGCCGCGTGCGGAGGCGGCGCGCCCGAGGCCCCGGCCCCCAACGTGGCGGACGAGGCCACCGTGCGCGCGCTCCCCCAAGGGGAGATCGTGGGTTACGTCTCTGAAGTGAGCGGCGTGACGGCCCACGCCTGGCTCGGCATTCCTTTTGCCCAGGCGCCGGTGGGGGATCTGAGGTGGCGCGCGCCGCGCGCGCCTGATGCTTGGGAAGGCCGGCGGGAAGCGCTCGCGTTTTCCGATTGGTGCGTTCAGTACACGACGGATCTTGACGCGGGCTACGGCCTCGAAGCGGGCGTGCTGCACGGCGCGGAAGATTGCCTTTACCTCAATGTCTATGCCCCGCCTTTCGCGGCTGGGGATGTGCCCACGGGCGAAGGCGCCCTGCCCGTCATGGTGTGGATCCACGGCGGCGGCAATGTGTGGGGCCGCGCGAGCCAGTTCGACGGCAGCGCCCTGGCCGCGCAAGAAAACGTCATTGTAGTGACAATTCAATATCGCCTCGGGCCCCTTGGCTGGTTCGCGCACCCGGCCTTGCGCCAGAGCGCCGAGCTTGCCATCGACCGCACCGCCAATTTCGGCACGCTTGATATGGTGGCCGCGCTCGCCTGGGTGCGGGATAGCATTCCTGCGTTCGGCGGCGATCCGGACAACGTCACCATCTTCGGCGAAAGCGCGGGCGGCCATGATGTGGCGAGCCTTCTTGTGGCGCCGCAAGCCGCGGGGCTGTTCCAACGCGCCATCATTCAAAGCGGAAGCACAGACACGGTGCCGCTTGGCGTTGCGGAGGGCACCGCACCCGACCCTTACGCCCGCGACCAGCCGCCCGCCATGGAGATCGTGAGCGGTCTTGTCGCCTTTGTTGCCCCGCCCACGGCCACCGAGCTTGCAGGCGCCATCAGGTCGGTCGATGTGGAAACTCTGTATGCGGCCTATTACCGGCCTTACGGGATGGGCGATCTCGCCATCAACCCGCCGCGCGTGATTGCCGACGGCATCGTGCTGCCCGAGGACGGCATTCTCGCTGCGCTCGAACGCATGGGGCCCTTTAACCCGGTGCCGGTGATGGCGGGCACCACGCGGGACGAGACGAAACTGTTCAATGCCCTCGATCCCCGTTTCGTCAACCGCTATTTCGGCGTCATCATCCGCCCCAAGGACCAGCGCATGTACGACCTTATCGCGGAATACCAAACCGCGGTGTGGCAGGTCATGGGCGTCGATGCGGTGGCGGGCGCGCTCAGGCGCTCCGGCCGCGATAATGTCTATGCCTACCGTTTCGATTGGGACGAGGAAGGCTCGTTCCTCTTCACCAATTTCTCGACGCTGCTGGGCGCGGCCCATAGTTGGGAAATCCCCTTCATCTTCAACAACTGGAACTATGCGGGCCGGCTCGACCGAGTTTTGTGGAACGACCGGAATGAAGACGCGCGCCTTGCGCTTTCCCGCGCCATGATGGGGTACTGGGCCGAGTTTGCCCGCAGCGGCGACCCGGGCGAAGGCGGCGGCGTTTCATGGGAGCCCTGGCGTGGCGGCCAACGCATCGTGCTGGACACGGAAGCGGATGGCGGCATTCGCATGGAACAGGGCGCACTCAGCGTAAGCGAGGTCTTCGATAATCTTTCTACGGATGATCGCCTAAATAGCGATGACGAGCGCTGCCTTGTGTACGCTGCGGTGCTCGGCTGGTGGCCGGAGACCGCCGATGACGGCTTTCTGGAAGGCGCCTGCGCAAGCTAATGGCATAGAACCCAGGAAAAGAAAGACCCTCATGGAAACCAATGCACTGCCCCCTTACGACCAAAGCGACAAGCCCACCGGCTGTTGCGCGCGCTTCAAAGACGAAGGCTGGGATGGGACGGACCTGCACTTTAAGGACAAGAAGTTCCTCAAGGCGAAGACGGTCAGTCTTTTTCACATTCCGCTCAATATGGGACAGATGTTTGGGAAAACCTTCGCCGCCATCGAAGCGGCGGACGCCCGCAAGGACGACGATTTCATCGTCCTCAGCCACGATCCCACGCCCTGGCGCGGCGAGCACCTTTTTGCGGTGTCGAAAGACGTGCCGGGCCACGAGATGGTGACGCTTTCGGGCGACTATGAAACGAAAGTCTTCGAAGGCCCGTTCAAAGACGCGCCCAAATGGGAGCGCGAGATGGAAAGCTATCTTGCGGGGAAGGGCAAGCGGCTCAAGAAGACTTATTTTTATTATACGACCTGCCCCAAATGCGCGAAGACCTATGGCCGGAACCCGGTGGTGCTGGTGGCGGAAACCGAAGCGGGGACGCACAAGGCGGCTTAACGGGAAAAATCCAGGCGAACCCAATCCTGCGCCAGAGCGGCGAACAGCGCCTGGTCGCGCCACTCATCGTTTTTCTTTGAGGATTTCCGCAAGAGCCCCTCTTGCACCATGCCGAGCCGTTGAAGCACGGCCATGGAGGCCGTGTTTTCCCCATCGCAAATGCCGATGATGCGGTGAAAGCCCGCCTCGTCGAAACCAAGCCGCATCATCTCAAGCGCCCCTTCGGTGGCAAAGCCCTTGCCCTCAAAGCCGCGGCGTAAAATGAACCCCACCTCGCCGGTGTCCTGAAAGCCTTGCGGATAGCGCAGCATCACTTCGCCCACAGGCGCGCGTGTTTCCTTTTCCATCATCACGCACATGATGCCGTCGCCCGGCCCCTCAATCCGCGTATGGGTCTTGCGCCGGGCGAGCACCTCCAAAATCTCGTCTTCCGTCTCGCCGCCGAAGGGCACAAAGCGCATGCGTTCTTCATCGAGGCGCAACTCGCGTAACCACCCCAAATCACCGTCTTCATAAGGCCGGTAGATCAGGCGTTCGGACTCGAAAGGAAATGAAGGGTGAAGCATTGGCATAAGTATAAGCGTTGGTGGGCCGCGCGGTATCTACCGTCCTTACCTAGCCACATCGCGCTCCAAGGAAAACAACAAATCCCCGCGCCCCTTTTGCTGTGACCGGGATCACACGGGGGCCCTTGCAATGCGGCCCCCGCGCAAAGCGCCCTCTTGTGCGCTGCACGCTGCGCCCCTAGCTGAGCCTTCCCCCCGCGGGCTATAATGGCCCGGCTGCGAGCCCCTCTAAAGAATGACGGGGCCGATGAAAGGCAGAAGACCATGAGCAAACACGACAACATCCTTGGCACCATCGGCAACACGCCGGCGGTCAAGCTGAACCACCTCGCGCCCGAGGGCGTCAACGTTTATGTGAAGGTCGAGGCCTTCAACCCGCTCGGCTCGGTCAAGGACCGGCTGGCGCTGGCGGTGATCGAAGACGCGGAAAAATCCGGCAAGCTCAAACCCGGCCAGACCGTGATCGAGGCGACCTCCGGCAACACCGGCATCGGTCTTGCCATGGTGTGCGCGGCCAAGGGCTATCCGCTTGTGGTCACCATGGCCGAGAGCTTTTCGGTTGAGCGGCGCAAGCTGATGCGCTTTCTGGGCGCCAAGGTGGTGCTGACCCCGGCGGCGGAAAAAGGCACTGGCATGGTGACCAAGGCGGTGGAGCTGGCCGAGGAACTGGGCGGCTTTCTCACCCACCAGTTCGAAAACGAAGCCAATGCGGATTTTCATTCGGCAACCACGGCGCAGGAAATCTTGCGCGACTTTGAGGGCGAGAAGCTCGACTATTGGGTCACCGGCGCGGGAACCGGCGGCACGCTCAAGGGCGTTGCCCGGGTGCTCAAGGAAAAATCCCCCGGCACCAAGATCATGGTGTGCGAGCCCGACAACAGCCAGATCCTCGCCAGCGCGTATGTGCAAAAGCGCAACCCCGACGGCAGCCCGGCGGAAAGCCATCCGGACTTCCGCCCCCACGTGGTGCAGGGCTGGACGCCGGACTTTGTGCCCAAGCTCACCCAGGACGCCATGGATGCGGGGCTCATCGACGAGCTCGTCCCCATCAACGGCGGCGACGCCATGAATATGTCCAAGGCGCTTGCCGCGCGCGAAGGTATTTTCGTGGGTCCCTCGGCAGGGGCGACGCTGGCGGGCGCGCTCAGGATCGCGCAAAACGCCGCACCCGGAACAACCATTCTCGCCATGGCGCCGGACACGGGCGAGCGCTACCTCACAACGCCGCTCTTTGAAGACGTGCCCGCGGACATGACCGAAGAGGAGATGGAGCTTTCGCGGTCAACCCCCTCGTGCCGTTTCGATGTTCGCGCGGCGCCCCCGCCCGCCCCGGCCGCCACCGAAGGCCCGGTGGAGCTTGACGCGGAAGCCGTCGCCTTTGTCGATAAGGCCGTGGGCGATAAAGAAAACCCCATCGCCTTTTTCGCGCTTGAATGGTGCGAGTTCTGCTGGTCGGTGCGGAAAATGTTCAAGGAGCTGGACGTTCCTTACAGTTCCATCGATCTTGACAGCGTCGCGTACCAGAAAGACGGCTGGGGCGGCAAAATCCGCGCGGTGCTGAAAGACAAACTCGGCACGCCGACCATTCCGCAAATCTTTGTGGGCGGCACCCATATCGGCGGCGCCATGGAAGTGATGGACGCCTTCAACGACGGCAAGCTGCAGGAACTTTTCAACAAGAACGGCATCGCCTTCAGTGGCGCGTTCAAAGACGACGCCTATTCGTTCCTCCCCAAGTGGCTGCAGAAGCGGTAATTCCGCGCCCAATCGACTCAAACCCCCTCCCGTCGTAGGCTTCCGCCAGCGACGGGAGGTTTCTCATGGGCACGCACCACGACAAGGCATTTCCGAACGAGAGCGCCGCATACCGCGCCGCGCGGGACGGCTTGCTGGAGGCCGAACGCGGGCTGCGCCGGCAAATGGAAGAGGTCGCCGCCTTGCGCCGCGAGCTGCCCCTGGGCGGGGAGGCGAAAGACTACGAGTTTCAAAGCGCCCAAGGCCCGGTCACGCTCAGCGGGCTTTTTGAAGGCGGCAAGGACACGCTGCTTCTTTATGGCTTTATGTTTGCGCCGGGCGGCAGCCCCTGCCCCCTGTGCACTGCATTTCTTGATAGCCTCAACGGCGCCGCGCCGCACATCAGCCAGCGCGTCAATCTCACCATCACCGCCAAGGCAAGTGTGGCTGAACTTAATGCGTATGCGGAGAAACGGGGCTGGAATAACCTGCGCCTCGTCTCCTGGGGCGGGACCAGCTACGGGCGGGATTACTTCACCGAAGATGGGGAAGATGAGCAGCAGCCCGTCATGAACGTCTTTGTGAAAAAGGACGGCGCGGTTCGGCACTTCTGGGGCTCGGAGCTTCTTCTTGTGGGCGATGCCGGCATGCACCCCCGCCATCTCGATACGCTCTGGCCCCTGTGGGCGGCCTTTGACTTGACCCCCGAGGGCCGCGGCACGGACTGGTTCCCCGCCACCAGTTACGACTAGCCGCGTTCATTCCCCCTCCGCCGCAGCGTTGATCCGGTCCTGCCGCGCGCGGATGTCGTCCGGCCATTGCGCCTTGATATAGGACAGCGCCGCGATGATCTCGGCATCCGACAAGATGCCGCCAAACCCGCTCATGCCGGGCGTCCCGTCCTTGGTCGCACGGAAAAGAGCACGATCAGACAGGTCCCAGTTCGTCTCTGCGGCGGGTCCATGGCAGGTGGCGCACTGTTCCCCATAAAGCCGTTCCCCTAAGGCCACGATTTCCGGCACGCCCGGGCGCAAGCGCAAATCGGTGCGTTCGGACCATGCCCCAGGACGGAAGATCAGCATGCCAACCAACGTGACGAGCAGCAGCCCCGTCACCCCGACGTAAGGCCAGGGCCCGCCGGTCCACCGGCCGATCTGCCTCAGGTCATCGTCCTTTCGCATGTGCAAAAACTCTTCCGCCGCCTACGGATCAACTATTCCGTACACACGCCACACTAGACGCGCACGCCACAAAATCCAATCACAGGGTTGTGGCACCTGACCATCTTGCGCCAGACTCCCAAAGTGATTCGTTTTTTGGGCGGACAAGGAGGGCACCCATGGACAATCTCGTTAACTCATTCAAGGCGGTGGTTACGAATTACGTGGGCTTCACTGGCCGCGCCAGCCGGGGTGAATTTTGGTGGTACTATCTTGCGTACATCATCATCTACATCATCCTGACAATCGTCGAGGGCCTGATCGGGCTGGCTCTGGTTTTGACAGGGTTGTACACCTTGGCGCTCCTGCTGCCCACACTCGCGGTCTCGTTCCGCCGCCTGCACGATACGGGCCGCTCGGCCTGGTGGCTGCTCATCGCCTTTGTCCCCATCGTGGGATTCATTGTCCTGATTTACTTCTATATTCAGCCGAGCCAGGACGGCGACAACGAGCACGGGCCTAAACCAGCCTAAGCCCCGTTTAAACACCGCACCTTACATCGCCGCCGCCCCTTCCCCTTTATCCCCGGGGAGGGCGGCGGTTCTCTTTGGGCCGCGCGCGTCAATTGATCTGGCGTAAAGCGGCATCCTGCCTCATGGACTAATCTATACCTGATTGCTAACCCCATCAGGCGGTTTTTCGGGGGCAAGACCTTGCGGTTTCACAAGTCCGACAAAAAGGCGCTTAGCCTGCTCGCCATTTTCGCGGTGGCGGGTCAGCTTGTGATCGCGGCCGTTTGCTGCGGCCAGGGCGGGCCCATCGCGACGCAGACCGTGGTGGGTGCGGGCGGGCTTTCTTACGTGATTATCTGCAGCCCCGCGGGCACCCAGCGCGTGCCCCTTGCCGACTACCTGGCGGGACAAAGAGCGGGCGAGCCTCTAGGTCCATCTGCGGGACAGCCCAACAGCATTTTCGGCTGTGCCCATTGCACCCTTTGCGGCATGACGGCGCTCGTCGCCGCCGCCTTCCTTTTGATGATTTTGGCTTGGTCCAGAGCGCAGCCATCAAACGGCCTGGTGCTAAGCGCCATTCGCGCGCTGAGGTCTTTCTCGGCGCGCGCGCCTCCCCACGCTTTCCCTCTCTAATCTTGTAACCAATCACGAAACGTTTGCGGCGCGGATGCACTCCGCGCGCGAACGCCTGCACACTTGAGGGAAGACCTATGACATCGAAACCGAACCGGCGCGTCCTTTTGGGCGTGCTTGCCCTTGGCCTTTGCATTTCGCCGCTTGCCCTTGCCCATGAAGGTGAAGACCATGGCCCCACCGCCGCCCGCGCCGATGCCCACGCGCCCATCGCCGTGATGGGCGATCACATGCACAGCGCGGGCGAGTGGATGATCAGCTACCGCTTCGCCGCCATGTCCATGAGCGGCAACCTTTACCGCGGCAACAGCGCTTCATCCGATTGGATTGCCGAGAACGTGCCCAACACGTTCTTCGGCATGCCCGGCCAGCCGCCCACTTTGCGCATCGTGCCGCAAGAGATGGACATGACCATGCACATGGCGGGCGCCATGTATGCGCCCACCGATTGGCTGACGCTGATGGCGATGGCCATGTACATGGAAAAGGAAATGGACCTTGTGACCTATCAAGGGATGATGGGGACGGCCAGGCTGGGCCGCTTCACCACCCGGTCGAGCGGCTGGGGCGATGCAAGCGTTACCGCCCTGATCCGTCTCTATCGTGAAGGAACTACCCAGGTTCATCTGAACGCCGGGCTGTCGCTTCCCACCGGGTCCATCACCGAGACCGATCAAGTGCTGACACCCATGGGCATGGTGATGGAGATGCGCCTGCCTTACGGCATGCAGCTCGGCGCGGGCACTTACGACGCCATGCCGGGGATCACCTACCTGGACCGCCGGGGCGATGTAAGCTGGGGCGCGCAGTACCGCGGCACCATCCGCCTGGGCGAAAACGATGAGGGCTATGCCTTAGGCGATGCGCATCAACTGACCGCCTGGGCCGCCTATCAGGCCGCGCCCTGGATCAGCATGTCAGCACGGTTGGCCGCGCGCACCCAAGGCGCCATCGACGGCAGGGATGCCCGCATCATGGGGCCCGTGCAAACCGCCGATCCGGAAAACTATGGCGGGGAGTTTGTGGACCTTTCGTTCGGTGTCAACCTGATCGGCCAAAGCGGCATCTTGTTCGATCACCGGCTTGCGGCGGAGTTTATCCTGCCGCTCCATCAAGACCCCAATGGGCTTCAGATGGAACGGGACTGGCAGTTCATGATCGGCTACCAAAAGGCGTTCTAGAAAAATGTTCTGACTGCGGGGCGTGGGCGCTCCGCAGTCATCCTTTTACTCACCAATGCATAGTGTGGCCAATACGGACCACCGCGGTGGTGACGTTGGAAGTAAAGTCCTGCGGGAAATCGCGGGACGGTACGTCCGCATTGTGGCCGACGGCGATAAAAATCTCCGACCCCGGACGGATTTCCCAACGCAAGCGCGACAGCAAATTGAGGTTCCCCGAGATATTGTCGTATTGCAGCTCGGTGATGATTTGCATGTCGGGGTTGGGGGTTATGCGGAAATCGAGACTGCCCACATAAATCTCCGTCCGCCCGGCCGCGCCGAAGTCGATATTGTCGTAACTGTGCCGCGTGCTGAGGGAAAAGATCGCTGAAGGGCGCCACTGGATCCCGGCATTCACATGATTATACGTGCCGCCGAAAAATTCTCCCACCTCAATGCCGAAATGGGGCTGCAGGACCCAGGATCCGGACCCGTCCCACCACAGATCGAATTCCGCCATCTCATAGTCGCCTGGTGGAATAAAAACGCCGCCTGGCAAGGTAAAGCCGTGATTGAGGTGTTCTTCTTCCACCTCCGCCGCCATCCCTAGATAAGTGCCGTTGGCGAAGTCAAACTCGAGCGAGCCGCCGATCTCCTGGCTTTCCAGGTTCATGTCAAGATCGTTTACCCGCCCCCACCAGGTAAAGACATCTATGGAATCGAAACGGTCGCCTTCGGGGCGCCAGCGGCGGCGAACAACCCCATTGAAGGCGCGGCTTTCAGGCCGGTTGGCAAAGCCGAGCGCGGGGTTGTAGCCCTCCTCCAAATGCTTGGTGCGCGCACGGGCCCACCACCGGTCGGTGTTATAGACCAGCGTTCCGCCCCAGGCCTGGCCATGACCGACGCCGCCGCCGGTGTAGCTGTCCAAGAAAAAGACGTCCGCGTTGATCTGCGCCCCGTTTTCCAAATTCATGACGTGCTGGAAATCGAGGCCACCAACCATATTGTCCGCGTCCCCGCTTGGGTCGCCATAGGTCGCAAGAAGGCCGATGCGCGAATCCCCCAAAACCTCGCGCGAGGCCCGCAACACCCCGAGCACCTGGGAGTCCACATCGTCCGTACTGCCCATGTATGTCACAAGCGCGCCCACATCGGCGCCGCCCACCCGGCCCGAGAGCTTGCCGCCTGTGATAAGGTCCACAAGCTCGCCATTCGCATTGCCGATGTTGCGCGAGAAATAAGGCAGCCCGTTGGAAGGGCCGAAATTGTTGCCGCCGAATTCGAAAATCGCGGCGTCCTGCAAAAAGAAATCCCGCGTCTCTTCAAAGAAAGTGGCAAAGCGCGAGGTGGAAACAATGCGCGGGTCGAGCGGCGTGTCGGAAAAATCCGTATTGACCGTCAGCGTGCCGGTCAGCGCATCGGTGATCTTGTAGAAAAGATTGCCGCTTGCATCGAAGATCACGTCATCTTCGCGGCCGGGCTCGGGCCAGACATGGGTATAGCGCGTAGTGCCGAAAACCTGCGCCTCGACGCCGAGCCCTGTGTCAATCCCGGTGATGCCCGTCAGCCGTCCCGCGCGCGAGACATCGAAGGTGCCGAGGGTGCGTTCGATCTGCGCCCAGCGCGTGACGGTTTGCGACTGAGCGAAGTACCGCATGGCGTCAAAGCCCCAGTCGCCATTCGCGGGATTGAACGAAAGCTCGCGGAAAGGGATCGCCAGTTCCGCGGTCCAGCCGGTGGCCGTCCGCTGGGTCCGCGCCTGCCAGGTGGCGTCCCACTGAATGATGGTGTTGTCATTGTTCTCAAGCAGCGAATCCCACCGCGCGCCCAAGGGATGCACGACGAACATATAAGCGTCGCGGCCGCTTTGGTGCGGGTCGAGGAAAATGCGCACAAAATCATCGACCCCCGTGGGCCCGTCCCGCTGGCGCACATTGGCCAAATAGTGACCTTCGCGGGTCTCGGTCACCTCAAAGGCCACATAAAGCGTGTTCGTATCATAGGCGATGCGGACCGTAGTGGGCTGTGGCGGGGCCCCGCCTTCCTCGGGCTGCATCTGGCGGAAATCGGTGGCGATCTCGGCGCGGGCCCAAGGCGCATCGTCGAGCCGGCCGTCGATGACGATGATTTCGCCCGCCGCCAGGGGCAGCGCGGCCAGCGATCTTTGTTCGCTGAAGCCCGAGCCGCCAACATCAGATCCGTTTGTCTGGCTGAATGCCCCCGGCGCGCCCGCGGCGGCAAAAGCCGCCACGGCAAGCCAGATCGCCATACGCATGCGCGATACCCCTAAGCGTTTCCTTTGTAGGGGCCGTCCCTTTTGTTTCGTCTGTCTGCGGAACAACCCCTTAAGCGATGGGGCGCAAGATGCATGGGCCGCACGAATATGTCGATAGCAGGAGCCATCGCTTTAATGTGAATGGAAGGTGAGACCCCCGCCCATGCCCCTAAAGGCGCAAGGAACAGCGGTTCTCAAGGTACGCGGCGCGCCGAACCTGTCGAAGATTTAATCTTGCGGTCATGAAGACGCGGGGGGCGTCGGGGCTTTACGCGTTTTGCGGCATATCCACGTCGATGGTGCCGTAACGCGCTTCATAGTCTTCCAGCGTCTTGCCGAGGACCTGCAGCAGGCGCTTCGCGGCAAAGGGCGAAAGAATAATGCGGTCGGAAAGGCCCACATGCAGTTCCTTCGAGGGGGTGCCCGCCCAGTTCTTGTGGGTGCCGAAAAG
>JANQLJ010000111.1 GCA_028280665.1 Alphaproteobacteria bacterium | reverse complement strand
CATCGGCCCATAAGGAGCTGCAGGCGCTCACCATTGCTCATCTCGATTGCGATGCGTTTTATGCTTCCGTCGAAAAACGGGACGACCCTTCCATTCGCGACAAGCCGGTCATCGTTGGCGGGGGCAAGCGCGGCGTTGTTTCCGCTGCCTGTTACATCGCGCGGCTTTCAGGCGTCCGCTCCGCCATGCCCATGTTTAAGGCGCTCAAAGCCTGCCCCAGCGCGGTAGTGATCAAGCCCGACATGGAAAAATACGCCGCCGTCAGCCGTGAGATCAAAGACCGTATGCGCGAACTGACGCCGCTTGTGGAGCCGCTGGCCCTGGACGAGGCCTTTCTCGATCTTTCAGGCACCGAGCGTTTGCACAAAATGCCCGCGGCGGAACAGCTTGCGCGGCTCGTGCAGCGCATTGAAAACGAGCTTGGCATAACCGTTTCGGTCGGGCTCAGCTTCAACAAGTTCCTGGCGAAGGTTGCCTCGGACCTCGACAAGCCGCGCGGCTTCTCGGTGATCGGCCGCGAAGAAGCACTCGACTTTCTGGCCCGGCAGCCCGTGAGCCTTCTGTGGGGTGTCGGCAAGTCATTCGGCGCTAAGCTCAAGCGGGACGGCATCACCTCCGTGGGTCAGGTTCAGAAGATGGAGGAAGCTGATCTTATCCGCCGCTATGGGGTGATGGGGCAGCACATTTGGCGCCTCTCCCGCGCCATGGACCGCCGCCGCGTCCACATGGGCGCCGAACGCAAAAGCATTTCTAACGAAACCACGTTCTTTGACGATATTTCCGACGCACAGGAACTCGAGCGCATTCTGTGGCGGCTGACCGAGTCCGTCGCCGCCCGGGCCAAGGCAAAGGAAACCAGCGGCCGCACAATCACGCTCAAACTGAGGACCACCGATTTCAAAATCAAAACACGCAGCCGCACGCTCGAGGACCCGACCATGCTCGCCGATGTTATCTTCTCCGTGGGTCAGGAGTTGTTGGCGCCCGAAGCCGACGGCACGCCGTACCGCCTGATCGGCATTGGCATCAGCGCGCTTGAAGACATGGCGCACGCCGACCCGCCCGACCTTGTCGACCCAGGCCGCGCCCGGCGCGCCGCCGCCGAGCGCGCCATGGATCAGGTGCGCGGCAAATTCGGCAAGGACAAGATTGGCAAAGGCAGGGGCCTCAAGCGCACTCAGCAGGACGGGTGATCTAGGTATTCAAGCTGAACCAGCCGTGCATTGAAACCGTAGTCGCCGTAATCCATGAGCAGTTCGTCCACGACGCCGTTCGAGAACATGCGGTAATTCACCTCATAGTTCGGCGCGCCGGTGTCATCGTTCAGATCGTAGTAGCTTAGCGAGACGAACCAGGACCGGAGTGGCGTGAGCCGGTTTGCCCCTTCGGATTCGGGATGGGGCAGATAGAAGCTCTCGGTCTCGTCGATGCGCGCGATGGTGTCGTAGATTTCAGTTTCATCGCCGCCGTCGAAGACCCGCGTTTCCAGGAACCTTTGACCCGCGATGGCGCTGGCGATGAGCCGTGCCGATTGCTCGGTGGGAAAGATCGTGCCCGGCGGCAGGTCGAGGCGCTGATAGTTGGGCAGAGAGAACTGAATCGATCCGCCACCCGCTTCCCCGGCCACGTGGTCGATCACTTCCCCGTTGATCCGGTCCGCAAGGTCGAACGAGAAACTCGATCCGTCCCGGGATTCTTCAGCGGAAAACACCACGTCGGATTCCGAAGACGTCCCATCCGAGGTTACGAAACGGGTAAAGAACCGCTGGCTGGTGGAGTAAGCATCGCAAGACGCCCGCCATTCAAACCCGATGAGGCCCGAGGCATCGGATATGCTCGTGGACTGGCCCGTGTGCGCGAGCTCGACCCGGTAGAGCGCGCGGTGGGGCTGCAGGGCCTGGGCCATCGCGGCGGAATGGAGGGCAAGGCCGAGCACTCCGGCTAACAGGAATATCCGTTTCATGGCGCCAGCTTAGCCCAGTCCTGTTACAAGCGTAAGGCGATCTTGCCATGCCTCCCTGCCTTGTGATCGCCCGCCGTTTGCCCCCGCCGGTTGAATCCCGCGCGGGCGCTTCGATTGGCCACGCCTGGGCCCACTGCTAGGGTCGCGGAAACAAAGCCCCAAATGGAGATACTCATGACTGGAGAGATTGACGCGCGGCTTAATGAGCTTGGGATCGAGCTTCCCGCGCCTGCGCCTGCCGCCGCGAATTATGTGCCCTTTGTGGTGTCGCGCGGGCAGGTCTTTGTGGCGGGACAGGTTCCCTTCGCCGCGGACGGCAGTCTTGAGCTATTGGGCAAGGTGGGCCAGGACCTTAGCCTTGAGCAAGGGCAAGAGGCGGCGCGGCTTTGCGCCCTCAACATTCTGGCGCAAGTGAAGGCCGCTTGCGGCGGCGATTGGGGCCGCCTCGTGCGCTGCGTCAAGCTGGGCGGGTTTGTGAATTGCCCGCCGGAGTTCGACCAGCAACCGGCGGTGATCAACGGCGCGTCGGACCTTCTGGTCGAGGTGCTGGGGGACCGGGGCCGCCACGCCCGGTTTGCAGTGGGCGCGGCAAATCTGCCGTTCAACGTCGCCGTGGAGATCGACGCCGTTTTCGAAATCGCCTGACAGCTTATACTTCCCCGCATGAACTGGCTTCGCACGCTTCCCATCGCCCACCGCGGCCTTCACGACGCCGCGCGCGGGATCATTGAAAATTCACCCAGCGCCTTCGAGGCGGCGGTGTGCGCGGGCTATGGCATCGAGCTCGATGTGCGGCAATCAGCGGACGGTGAGGCGATCGTCTTTCACGACAGGGATCTTTCCCGGCTCACGCGCGAGGAAGGGCCCTTGCGCGAGAGGTCGGCGCGCGAGCTGACGCAAATCCTGCTCGAAGGAAGCGCCGATACCATCCCCACCCTCGGCAACGTGCTCGATCAAATAGGCGGCCGCGTGCCGGTCTATATTGAAATCAAAAACACAAGCCATCGTGTGGGAAAACTCGAAGCGCGCGTTGCGTCGATCGTCGAAGGCTACCAAGGCGAGTTTGCTATCGCCTCGTTCAACCCCTACTCCCTCGGCTGGTATGCCAAGAACACCCCGCACATTGCGCGCGGGCAAATCTCGGAAGGTTATCGCGGCGATGAGGAAACGGTGCGCCTTGCGTTGCATGAGCGCTTCTTGCTGCGCCATCTTCTTCTGAGCCCC
>JANQLJ010000102.1 GCA_028280665.1 Alphaproteobacteria bacterium | reverse complement strand
GGCCGCGCGCTGGTGGGCCGTGAAGACGCGGTGCCGCTGGCGCAAGAAATAGCCAAGAAAGGTCTTTCAGTGCGCGAGGCCGAAGCGCTCGCGGGGGCGGAGCGGCAGCGAAAGACCCAAAAGGGCAAGGCGCCCAAGGATGCCGATACGCGCGCGCTCGAAAAACGCATGTCGAACATGATCGGCATGAAGGTTGAGATCGATCACAAGGGCGAGAAAGGCAAGGTGACGATCCTTTACCGCAGCCTTGAACAGCTCGACGACATCTGCCGCCGGCTCTCGAAATAATCAGCCTACGGATGAGAGGGCGGCACCTTCCAGCGTGGTGACCTGGGCCGCGAGCTTCTTTCCCGACCGTGTGACGTGATACTCCGCAAAGGGGGGCGTGCCGTCACGCAGGCGGCGCTCAATCATGCCCGCGCGCTCAAGCTCCCTAAGCGCTTGTGCGAGCGCGCGGGGGGTTACGGGACCGAGCGCCTCGCCGATGCGGCCAAAGCGTTCGCCCGAGCGGCCAAGGGTTCCGAGCGCGGGCAACGCCCATTTCTTGAACGCCACTTGCTCTAGGCCGAGCGCTTGCAGCGTGCGCCACAAGGCCGCGCAGGCGGGCGCTACCCGTTTGCCCTTTGGCGTTAGCAGGTATTCAGGCCGCATGGGGTGGCCGTAGCCCGGGTTGCGGCGCACCAGGTTCAGATCGATGAGCGCGGTGAGGGTCCGCCGCATGGAATCGCGCGTGGCGCCCGCTTTGTTGACAAGCGTCACCAGTTTCGCACCGCCGCCGAGGTCGTGGAGCGTTGCGAGCGCCGGCACGGCCCAGCGGTGATGAAAAAGGCGCCCCAATGCGCCGGATGTGGTGGTGGCGGTCATTCGGTTGACGCAAAAATATATCTACTATACTTTTAAGTCAACCATCGTTTAAGGGAGGGCCCCATACATGACAGGTGCAATTCAGTTCGACGGCACGCTGACATGCCCAGTGGAATGCAGTGACATGAACAAATCGATTGAGTGGTACAAACAAATACTCGGCTTTGAGCTTATGTACCGGGTCGATGAAATTGGCTGGTGCGAACTCAAAAGCCCCGTGGAGAATGTCTCCGTGGGTCTTTCCCAAGTGGAGAAGCCCTCCTCGGCTGAGGGCGGCTTTACACTGACGTTTGGCGTTCACGATATCGACAAGGCGCGCGCGGAAGTCGAAGGACAAGGCGTTCCCTTTGACGGAGACACGATCACCATCCCCGATATGGTGAGGCTCGCCACATTCTTTGATCCAGATGGCAACAAGCTCATGTTCGCGCAATCACTAGGTGAAGCGCCTGCCTGATCCTGTTAGCGCCGCGCGTTGGCCGCCGAACGGGTGAGTGACAAGATCAGCCGCCCGCAAATCGCCTCGCCCGGAACGCCGGCCGTTTTGCATTCGGTTTCGGCGGCTTCGAGCAATGCGAGCGCTCGCTCGCAAGCCGGACGTGACCAGAGGCTCGCTTGGCGGATCAGTGCCTTGTCGCGGGGAAAGCGCACCGGCGGGCGCAGCGCACGCACCGCCTCTTGCACGCTTCCGGTTTCCGCTGCGAGCCCCGCCACCATGTGCAGCGTCTTCATCTGGTTCGTCAGCATGCGGAGAACGCCCACGGGCGCCATGCCGCTTGTCAGCGCCTTTTCGTATTCGTGGTCGGCGGCTTTCAGATCGCCGCCCGTTACCGCCCCCACGAGCCCGTCGAACGTGGTCTCCCCATCGCCTACAACGATGGCGCGTACGTCCGCTTCGGTAATCTCGCCCGCGCCTACATAAAGGCAGAGTTTTTCCAGCTCGCTGCGGCTGAGTGCCCGGTCCGCGCCGAGCCGTTCGGCCAGAAGTGCCACCGCCTCGGGCGCGATGGAAAGCCCATGGTCTTTGGCGGCGCTCCTGATAAGATTCTCAATCCCGCGCGCATCGTCGGTATAGCAAGGCAGCGCCACGTGGGTTTTGGAAGCTTCAAAGAGCTTGCGCAAAGAAGACCGCGGCCCCAGATCGCCCGCTTCGATCACCAGCCAGACGTCGGTCAGGTCCGCCGGCGCCATGTCGGCAAGGGTGGCCTTCACATGCTCCGTACACGAATCGCCCGCGCCCCGCAGGCGCACCAGCCGCTCGCCGCCCATGAGCGAGAGCGAGCCCACCGCATTCGCAAGTGCGGCGGGGTCGGCTTTCAGGTCCGTGTCCGAGAGGGCGGTCACCTGAAACGCATCGGCAAGATCGGCAACGATTTTTTTGCCCAAGGCCTCGCCGCGCTCGCGCACCAGCCCTTCGTCGGGCCCATAGACGAGCACCGCCGCGGCGGGCGGCTTGGCCGCCGCCATGAACGAAGCGATCTCGTTTGACTTGAGGCGCATGAGGGCGAGCCCCTCCTGGGGTCTGCTAAATGCTGGCGCCGCTCGACAATTGCCGGTCGAAGAAAATGGCGAGGCGGAGTTTGATGTCCTCGGAAAGCTCGGTGGCCGCGCGTTCTTCGGCGTCGCGCTGGGCGATCAAGGTCGCGAATTGCGAGTCCACCACGTTGTAGGAAGCGATCGAGCGGCTTTGGCCTTCGTGCACGATGTTGCCGGACCGCGTGTCCACCAGGCTGTAGCGCGCGGTAAGCAGATAATTGTAGCGCGTAATCGAGGCGTCGCGTTCGATGGCAACCCCTTCGCGGGTCTCGCGCAAATCAATGCGGAGGTGGTAGTCGGGCTCGGCGGGCTCACCGTTGGGTGAAAGGCGGTCGATCAGCGCGTTGTAAACGTCGTGGCCGGTGCGGCCGTGGTCGATCGAAAGCACCTGGATTTGCGCAAGCTCCGCGTCCGTGCGCGCGCCGCCGGGATGCTCGCCATAGAGCGGCTGAAACCCGCACGCCCCCAACACAGTAGCCAGCGCCACCGCAAAACCCGTTTTGATCAGCCCACCGATCATTTGCCGTCCTCAAATCACTATGTTGACGATGCGCTTTGGCACCACGATGACTTTCTTCGGCGCCTTTCCGCCCATGGCCCGCTTGACGCCCTCGTCTTCGAGCGCCAGCGCCTCAATGGTAGCGTTGTCCGCGTCAGGCGCAATCTCAATTTCGCCCCGCTTCTTGCCGTTCACTTGTATCGGCAGGGTGATGGCGTCATCCACGGTCAGCGCCTCGTCGAACGTGGGCCAGGGGGTTTCGACCATCAGCGTCTCGTGCCCGAGTTTCTGCCAGATTTCCTCGGCCAGGTGCGGCATGAAGGGATTGATAAGGCCGGTCAGCGCCTCCAGCGCCTCGCGCACCGCAAAGCCCGCGCCGGGCGCATCGAGGCCAGCGTGGGCGCGCGCGCCGATCTCGGATGCAAGCTCATAACAGCGGGCGATTGCCGTGTTGAAGTGAAAATGTTCGATGCCGGTGGTGACCGCTTTTACGGTTTTGTGGGTGGCCTTGCGCAAGGAAAGCGCTTCGTCCGAAAAATCGTCAGGCGGGGCGGCGCCGGTTGCGGGCAGGTGGGGCAGGGCCTCGTCCACCAGCCGCCACAGGCGCTGCACATAACGCCATGCGCCCTCGATGCCGCTTTGGGTCCATTCGATGTCGCGCTCGGGCGGCGTGTCCGACATCATGAACCAGCGCGCGGTGTCGGCGCCGTATTGCTCGACAATCTCTTCGGGGTCGATGGTGTTGCGCTTGGACTTGGACATTTTTTCGACCGCGCCCACGGTGACCGGCGCACCGCCGCCCCGCTCCACCGCTTTACCGTCTTTGTACTCGACCTCGTCGGGATAAAGCCATCGTCCGTCTGCGGACTTATAAGTCTCGTGGCACACCATGCCTTGGGTGAAGAGGCCCTGGAACGGCTCCTTCACATCCAGATGGCCGGTCTTGGACATGGCGCGGGCAAAAAAGCGTGCATAGAGCAAATGCAGGACCGCGTGTTCGATACCGCCGATGTATTGATCCACCGGCAGCCAGTAATCGGTCGCCTCGCGGTTGGTGGGCGTCTCCGCGGTGTTGTCGCAATAACGCGTGAAGTACCAGGCGCTATCGACAAAGGTATCCATGGTATCGGTTTCGCGCCGCGCCGCCTTGCCGCATTTGGGGCAGTCCACATATTTCCAAGAGGCGTGATGGTCGAGAGGATTGCCCGGCTTGTCGAACGTGACGTCTTCCGGCAGCGCCACGGGCAATTGATCTTTCGGCACAGGCACGACGCCGCAAGCCTCACAGTGAATGACCGGGATGGGGCAGCCCCAATAGCGCTGGCGCGAGATGAGCCAGTCGCGCAGGCGGTACACCACTTTGCGGGTGCCAAGCCCGCGCGTCTCGAATTCGTCAATAACTTTTTCGAGCGCCTCGTCCGATGTGAGACTATTTAGAAACTCCGAGTTGATGACAACGCCTTTGCCGGCGAACGGCTCGCCCTTGGCGTCCGCATCGAAGCTCTCAGGGTTTGCGGAATCCTCGGGCGCCACCACGGTCTTGATAGGAAGGCCGTATTTGCGGGCGAACTCGAAATCGCGCTCATCGCCCGCGGGCGATCCGAAAATCGCGCCAGTGCCGTATTCCATCAGCACGTAATTGGCGACAAAGACCGGCACTTTGTGAGCGGGGTCGAACGGGTTCACGGCTTTAAGCCCCGTGTCAAAGCCGGTCTTTTCCGCGGTGTCGAGATCGGCCTGCATGGTCGAGCTTTGCGCGACCTCACGGCAATAATCCGCAAGCTGAGGGTTTTCTTGGGCAAGCGCTTGGGCCAGCGGGTGGTCGGCGGCGATGGCGCAGAAGCTCATGCCGAAAATCGTGTCCGGTCTTGTCGAATAAACCTCAAGGCCCTTTTGGGCTTCCGGGTTGCCCGAACCCTCGAGCGCGAAGGTCCATTGCGCGCCATAGGACTTGCCGATCCAGTTTTCCTGCATCAGCCGCACATTGTCCGGCCAGCGCGCAAGGCCCTCAAGGCTCTCAAGAAGATCGTCCGCATACGCCGTAATGCGGAAAAACCACTGGGTCAGTTTGCGCTTCTCAACCGGCGCGCCCGAGCGCCAGCCCTTGCCGTCGACCACTTGTTCGTTGGCGAGCACGGAGTTTTCCACCGGGTCCCAGTTGACCGTCGCTTCCTTGCGGTAGGCAAGGCCAGCTTCGAGGAAATCAAGAAACAACGCTTGCTGATGCTGGTAGTAGTCCGGATCGCACGTGGCGATCTCGCGGCTCCAGTCAAGGCTCAGCCCCATCACGCCAAGCTGCGCCTTCATGGCTTCGATGTTTTGCCTTGTCCACGTTCCCGGGTGTTCGCCCCGTTCGCGCGCTGCGTTCTCCGCCGGCAGGCCAAAGGCGTCCCAGCCCATGGGGTGCAGCACCGCGTACCCTTGCGCGCGCTTGTACCGCGCCACCACATCGCCCATGGCATAGTTGCGCGTGTGGCCCACGTGAATGCGACCCGAGGGGTAGGGAAACATTTCAAGGACGTAGGCCTTGGGTTTCCCCTCTTCCATCCGTGCACGGAACACAGCGGCATTGTTCCAGATCTTCTGCCACTTTTGTTCCGTCGCCTTGGCGTTGTAGCGGTCTTGGCTCATGGGTTGCGGTCTTTAAGAACTATCTGGCGTCTCTAGGGCCGGTTGATTCGGTGAAGGTAACGTAAAACGAAACCGCCCGCGCGGCGGCAAAGCGCTGCGCGTCGCGGCGATGGCCCGTCAGTTTGGATACTGTTTCTAGTTGCCCAGTGTCTGCACCCGAAGCTGACGGGCGCGGGTAAGGATGGCGTTTTCGATCTGCACCGGCACCTCAGGGTCGATGTCCGCGTCGGCCCATTCGCCCGCTGCGCTGCGTTCCTGGCGGAAAGCGTTGACGCGCACCCCGTCGGCCCTGAGCTCGCGGTCCAGGATAAAGACCGTAAGCTTAAAGCGTTCCTCGGGGCTTTCGGGCGACTGGTACCAGTCGGTGATGATGACGCCGCCAAAGGGGTCGGTGGTATTGAGGGGCATGAAGGAGACCGTGTCGAGCGAGGCGCGCCACAGGAAGCTGTTCACACCGATGCCTGCGGGCCCGCCGTCCGAGCCCCCGCCGCCGAAGCTCCAGCTAAGCCCGCCCGGGCCGAAAAGGCCGGGCTGGTCCTCCGGGTCGCCTTCACGGCCAAAGGGGTCGCTGCGCTCACTGCCGCCGTATTGCTCGGGATATCTGCTTTCCGTGCCTGCGCCGTAGGTGCAGCCTGCGAGCAGCAGACCGATGACGGCAGCCGCGGCAAACCGGGCCGGCGCGCTGCGCGTGATGGGGGCAAACGCCATGGGGGCACTCCTGTAACGCGAAAACATCGAAGAATTTCAGGGCCGTTGGTATAGCCTGCGGGTTAAACGGGCGCTAGGGTAAAAATCGTCGCTCTTCTGGCGGCCGATCCGCCGCCAAGAACCGGTGTGGCGGGGAAGTAACAAACACCTTTTTTCTGCGGTGTTGCGACTTCATGAAAGCTTCACACAAGCATCGCATTTCTTGAAATACCCTGATATTGTGAGAGTAATACGTTGCCGCCCGACGATGCACGGAACCCCCGTCCTGCTAAGGGTGTTCTGAACAGAGGGGTCTTCGGCACCGTTGTGCATTGATGGCGGGGGGCCTGCCGGTTACGCTATGCCCCACGCAATTTGGGTTTAACATTCACATGGAACCGCCTTTTAGTTGGGGCGAATGTGAGGGGAAAGATGAAGAAGGTACTACTTGGCACTACTGCACTGGTCGCGGCGGCCGCCTTTACAGCGCCGGCCCTGTCGGCGGAGCGTCTGCAGTTGGGCTTGCGCGGCTATCATGTGGGCGGCATCGCCTATACGGATGTCGACAACGACGGCTCCGATGCAAACGAGATCAACTTTGGTTCGGACTCGGAAGTTCATTTCCGCGGCTCGACCGAGCTGGACAACGGCCTCAAAATCTCGTTCCGGGCCGAGCTTGAGCTTGAAGACAACTCGGACGTGGACGAAGACGCCGATGTGGTCGACGAAGTTTACATCCAGGTCGACGGCGGCTTTGGCCGCGTCCAGTTCGGCCAGCAAGACGGCGTCATGGACCAAACCCATGTTGCGGCGCCGCGGATCTTCCAGCGCCACTATGCAAACGACCCGAACATGGATCCGTTCCGGCCTTACGGGCTTCGCAACCGGATCAACACGTTCGGCGAGTTTTCCGGCGACGACATCAAAATCATCTACTTCACGCCGGAGATGAACGGCCTGCAGGTTGGCTTCAGCTACACGCCCAACCCGTGCAAGAACGACACCGGCTATTCCGGCTGTGTCTACGACGGGTTTGCGCGCAATTACTGGGAAGTCGCCGGGACGTGGGAAGGCGATTTCAACAACGTGTCGTTCGGTCTCTCCGCGGGCTACGGCCAGGGCGAATCGGACTCTCCGTCCGAGCCGCATGATCCAAACGAGTTGACCTTGGGCGCCGAGATCGGCTTTGGCGGTTTCACCATCGGTGGCTCCTACGCCCTCAAGGAAACAGGCGGCGACCACGATAACCAGGCAGATCACTGGGACATCGGCGGCACTTATGAAACCGGGCCGTGGACCTTCGGTCTTTCCTATGCGTACGCCGACGGCGATGTGGATATGGGCGGTGCCGAGGATGACGAGCAGTCGAGTTTCCTTGGCGGCATTCGCTACGCCTACGGTCCAGGTCTTGCCATCGGCCTTGGGGTGCAGACCTTGGATATCGAGGATGGCGGTGAAAATGAAGACGGCTTTGCGGTGTTCATTGAGCACTCGGCGTCTTTCTAGGGACTAAACTGGAATTGAGACGGCCCGATTTCTATCGGGCCGTCTCACAAAAATTAACCTTCCGCCCACCCCCGAGGGGAGGGCGGAAGCGCCGGAACTGCCGGCACGGTCAGAATTCTCGCGCAGGTGGTGCTCATAGGCCTGCCGGGCGTTAACCGTGTTGCAGTTCTGTCACATTGCAGAAATTCACGCCTTAAACTGCAGCAAACCCCTTGCAGAATGCGGGAATCCGAGGATTTAATCCCCCTCGGTAATGCGGGCAGAGGGGCCGTGCCTCTCGCGTATGCGGATCGGGCCTGCAAAACTCCAAACCGATGAAGGGGTTACGGATGAACAAGTTTCTCATGGGCACGACGGCGCTGGTCGCCGCGTCGGCGTTTGCCGCACCGGCAATGTCGGCCGAGCGGATTCAGCTGACGCTGCGCGGGTTTTCAACCCAAGGCATAACCTACGTCGATGCCGACAGGGACGGCGGCTACCGCTACACGGACGACGGCACGACTGTTCAATCAGGCACTTTCCGCCCCAGGAGCGACGATTATAATGAGATCAACTTCGGTTCGAGTTCCGAAGTGCATTTCATTGGCTCGACGACCCTCGACAATGGGCTTGAGGTCACGTTCCACGCGGAACTGGAACTTGAAGACGATAATGACGCCGCGCTCTACTATTACGAAGCGACGGACACTATCGACGAAGTGTACGTGCAGTTCGATGGCGGTTTCGGTCGGGTCCAGTTCGGCCAGCAGGACGGCGTTATGGACCAGACGGCGGTCATCGCGCCCTCGACGTTCCGGGGCCATTCGCACAACGACATGGAAGACCGGCGCATGGATCCGTTCCTGCCTGTAGGCGGACGGAACTACATCAACACGGTCGGCGATCTCTCCGGCGATCACATCAAGATCATCTACTTTACGCCGGAAATGAACGGCCTGCAGCTTGGGTTCAGCTACACGCCCAACCCGTGCAAGAATGACACCGGGTATTCCCAGTGCGTTTACGATGAGTACGGACGTAACTACTGGGAAGTCGCAGGCACCTGGCAAGGCTCCTACAACAACGTGATGTTCGAGTTTTCCGGCGGCTACGGCCAGGGCGAAGGCTGGTACTACTACGATGATCCGCAGGAATGGACCGTTGGCGGTAACGTTGGCTTCGGCGGCTTTACCATCGGTGGCTCCTACAAGGACACCAATGCCCGGCGGACATGGTCGGGCCTTGATGGCGCGGGCCTGCCCAGTTGGCGGGCGAACGAAGCGGGCGCGTATGATGAGAACTCCTGGGATGTTGGGATCAGCTACGAATCCGGTCCCTGGGGCTTTAACCTGGCGTATGGCCGCATGGATGCGGAAAGCCGCTGGGGCACGAGTTCCAACATCATCTACGACCCGTCTACAGATGTCTCGACCGACGGCATCTATCACTACGAAGCCGAGGCGGAAAGCTGGATCGGCGGTATCACCTACCGCTACGGTCCGGGCATGCAGTTCGGCGTCGGGGTGCAAACCTATGAACGGGAACTCGCCCGGACGGGCATTCCCTACGATGTCTGGCCCGGCGGATCGCCGACGGACGGTCGCACTCATTCGTGGGAAGGCTTTGACGGCCTTGCGGTGTTCCTTGAGAACTCCATCAAGTTCTAACGCTGGAACAAATCCAGTTATGCAAAGGGGCGGCCCGTGGGGCCGCCCTTTTCATTTGGGGGATCAGCCGTTAAGCGGCAGGTATTTCAAAGCAATGCGCCGATGGCGGCAATCCCGGCCGCGCCGCTGCCCTCAAACAGCATGGCATTCTCGTTCGTCACGCCGCCAAGGGCGTAAACGGGCAGGGCCGTTGCAGCAGTGAGCCTGGCAAACGTCTCAATGCCCAGTGGCGTGCGGCCGGAGTTGTTTTCAGCGTGGCTTTGAGTGGCAAAAACCGGCGAGAGGAAAACCGCATCGGCCCCGAGCGACTCGGCTATACGGATCGCATCGAGGCCATGCGCCGCCGCGGTCACGATACCGGCACGGGGCCGTTCCGTCAGCTTACGGAGCATTCCCTCAGGCAAGTGCACGCCGTCCGCGCCTACTGCGCTCGCGAGCGCCGCATCCCCCGCCACAAGGCATAGCCGGCCCTCTGCGGCGCAGGCGCGCGCAACCATCGTGGCGAGTTCCGCGCGCGCCGCTATGCCGTAATGCCTGAAGACAACGCCGCAACCCTCGGGCAAGGCGGGGATCGCAGCAAGCGGATCCGGCGTGCGTGCCTCATCGGTGAAAAAGAAAAGCGGAGGGAGCTTGCCGCCCGCCGCAAGGCCTGTGGGGTGACCCGCGTTGAGCGCCGCTGCCGCCTCTGTTAGCTTGCTATTCTTCACCAGACTTGATCCACCGAACTTGGGTCTTCCTTCATGCCGGACGCCGCCCGCGCCCTTGCCGAGATAAAACAGAAGATTGCCGCCGCTGCAAAGGCGGAGATGCGCGCGCCGCAACCGGTGACGCTCATCGCCGTGACCAAAACCTTCGGCGAAGCGGTGATCCGCCCGGTGCTTGATGCGGGCCACCGGGACTTCGGCGAGAACCGCGTCCAGGAAGCGCAAGGCAAGTGGCCCGGCTTGCGTGCCGCTTACCCGGACGTGACGTTGCACCTCATCGGGCCGCTGCAAACCAACAAGGCAGCGGACGCGGTGGCGCTTTTCGATGTGATTCATTCCCTTGACCGGTCCAAGCTTGCGGCCAAACTCAAGACGGAAATGGAAAAATCGGGCCGTAGTCCCCGCCTTTTCGTTCAGGTCAATACCGGCGAAGAAGACCAAAAGGCGGGTGTTCTGCCCCACGCCGCGGACGGGTTCGTGCGTAAGTGCCGGGAGGAATTTGGGCTGACGATCAAAGGCCTCATGTGCATCCCGCCCCTCGACGACGACCCCGCCCCTCATTTTGCCCTGCTCGCCAAGATTGCAGAACGCAACGGCCTTGCGGGCCTTTCCATGGGAATGAGCGCGGATTTTGAGCTGGCGGTGCGCCTGGGCGCCACCCATCTGCGGGTGGGAAGCGCTATTTTCGGTCCGCGCGGGGCTCCCTGACAGCCTGTCAGATCGCCCGAAATGTGAGGGATTCTGCGGGGTTCCGCTGCCTCGCGAAGGCCGCTGGAGCTACCTGTAGCACCATGACAACACTGGTGCGCTGACGTCACCCAGCGCGGACGTTTTCGCTTGGGGTGGGTACACTCTTTGGCTTAATTATCCTCACATCGCTCGGTCCTAGAGCGCCTCTAAGGGCAATCGGCGCTCGGACAGTTTAGGCGATTTAGCCTCGAGCCGAGGTTCGAGGGGATAAAGGGGCGGTCCGTACGGGGGTAGGACCGCCCCTAGTTTTTTCGCGCATTGCAAATTTCACGGCGCCTAAAGAAGGTGCCCAGTCTTGGACCTTTTGGTGAGCAGGTAGTGCTTGTTGTGGGCGTTGGCTTTGAATTTGTGGGGCACGCGCTCGGCGACGGTAACACCCAAGCGCTTGAGCGCCTCCACTTTTTCCGGGTTGTTGGTCATGAGCTTCACCGCGCTGATGCCCAGAAGATCGAGCATCTTCGCTGCGGGTTCGAAAAACCGCTCGTCCACCTCGAAACCCAGCCGCGTGTTGGCCTCGACCGTATCGAAGCCCTGATCCTGCAGGCGGTAAGCGCGCAGCTTGTTCGGCAGCCCGATGCCGCGCCCTTCTTGCGCGAGATAAAGCAGCAGCCCCGCCCCCGCCTTTGAGATTTCCGCAATGGCGCCGCGCAGCTGATCGCCGCAATCGCATTTGAGCGAGCCCAAAAGATCGCCGGTAAAACACTCCGAATGAATGCGCGTGAGCGCGGGCGCAGGGCCCAGCTCGCCAATGATAATGGCGTAATGCTCGGGCCCGCCCGCATCGGAACGGAACACGGCGAACTCGGCCCCCTCCGCGCCTTTGAGCGGAAGCTTGGCGCGGGCGACGATTTCAAGGCTTTCGGAAACGGCTTGATCGTAGGCGGCCGCTGCACTTTCGGTAACAAAGCTCAGGCGCTGGCGCCCGGCAAACTCCCGCGCCGCGGCCTCGGATTTCGCGTCCAGATCCACCGTGAGCACCGCAGGCAGAAGCCCCGCGACTTTCGCAAGTTTCACCGCAGCGGCAAGCGGGCGGTCCTCAAGATCGCGCAACGCTTGGTAAGGCCCGCCAAGGGGGTGGGCAAGGTCGCCGCTGGGGTCGGCCAGAACCCGCGCGCGGCGGAGCGGCTCCTGATCAAGGGCCAGGGGCACGGCCACCACCTCGGGGGTATAGAGCCGGATTTTCAGGGTTTCGGCCCGGGCGTGGGTCAGCGCGGCCAGAGGTCGGGCCCCTTCCTGAGCAAGCGCGGCCACGGCCTTGAACGTGCCCTCGCGCGCGGCCTCGGGCGAAAGCGCGAGGAGCGCACGGGCCCCCGAGGCGGCCACCACGGGCAGCCCTCGGCGGAGGTCCACTGCCGCGCGTTCCACCTCAACCACGTCGAGACGGGCCAGGGGGCTGTCATTTTTGCCGCTCATATCTTGCGCAAAAGGCCCTTTTTACCCACATGAAACTTCCGTGAGGCGCTTTTAAGGGGCCCCACACTCGGCTAAGAACCATAGAACCGCATCGCAATCCAGCAACAAAAAGGGTCCCCCCATGAGCGCGGCCAAGAAGATTCTGCTTGTCGATGACGACCAGCCCCTGCGCGAAAGCCTGTGCGAGCAGCTTGAACTCAACGGCGAGTTTACTTGCGCCGAGGCCGGGACCGGTAGCGAGGGGCTCGAAGCCGCCAAGGCCGACCTTTACGAGGCGGTCTTGCTCGACGTCGGCCTTCCCGATCAGGACGGCCGCGAGGTTTGCCGCCAGATGCGCAAAGCGGGCGTCACCTGCCCAATCATCATGCTCACCGGCGCGGACACCGATGCCGACCAGATCTTGGGGCTCGAAAGCGGCGCCAATGACTATGTCACCAAGCCCTTCAAGTTTTCCGTCCTGATGGCGCGGGTGCGCGCCCATTTACGCAGCCACGAACAAAGCGAAGATGCCGTGTTCAAAATCGGCCCTTATACTTTTCAGCCCTCGGCCAAAGTGCTGATCGACGAGGGTGGCAAGAAGCTGCGCCTCACGGAGAAGGAAACCAACATCCTGAAGTTCCTTTACCGCGCGGGCGACAAGGTGGTCACGCGGGACGTGCTCCTGCACGAGGTCTGGGGCTACAACGCGGGCGTCACCACCCATACGCTGGAAACCCACATCTACCGCCTGCGCCAGAAGATCGAGCCCGACCCCTCCAACGCCTCCCTGCTCATCACCGAATCCGGCGGCTACAAGCTCGCGCCGTAGGGCCGCGTGAGCCTTAACGCCCATTAACCGAACCCGCTGTGACGGCTGAACAGCTTTGTGGCGCTTTGATGTATTCCCTCATGGGCGCCCCTGCCCAAATATAATGGTGCTGGGGATGGTTGAGGTGCGGCGGCGCTTTTTGCGCGCGCCCGCGGGAGGAAGAGGGACGCTCTTCACATGAACATGTGGGCTAAGCGCGACGGCCTTTTGGGCCAGATGATCTCGACAAAAACTCCTGTTGCAGCGGACGCCAAGACGTCGGTCGCAGTGCGGTTCTGGGGCGTGCGCGGGTCCATCGCCTGCTCCGGGCACGAGACCGCGAAATATGGCGGCAATACTTCGTGCGTGGAGGTGCGCTGCGGCGAACGCCGCTTCATCCTCGATGCGGGCTCCGGGCTCAGGTATCTGGGCGAAGCGCTCCTGGCCGAAGGAAAGCCGGTGGATGCGGACATTCTTCTCTCTCACACGCATATGGACCATGTGTGCGGGCTTCCGTTCTTTGGCCCCTTCCACTGCCCCGATGCGCATGTGCGGCTGTGGTCCGGGCATTTGGAAAACGGCTGGACCACGAGCCAGGCCGTGGACGAGCTGATGGCCGAGCCACTGTTCCCCGTCTCCAAGGACATTTTCAAGGCGCATCTGGAGTTTGTGGATTTCGACGCGGGCGATACGCTCGAGCCCGGGGGCGAAGTGACCATTCAAACGACGCCGCTCAACCATCCCAACGGCGCCACCGGTTACCGCATCGAGTATGGCGGCAAGGCGGTCTGCTATGTAACGGACACGGAACATGTGCCCGGCGCGCCGGATCAGAACATCCTTGGGCTGATCGACGGCGCGGATGTCTTTATCTATGACTCCACTTACACAGACGAAGAATACCCGCGTTTTGCGGGCTACGGCCATTCCACCTGGCAAGAGGGCGCGCGGCTGGCGTGCGCGGCAAACGTCAAACAGTTCGTCGTCTTTCACCACGACCCCAGCCACGACGATGCGGTCATGGACGGGATCGCGCGCGAGCTCAAAAAAATGCTGCCCACGGCTGTTGTCGCGCGGGAGGGCATGGTTCTGCGCCCGTGAGCGGCGCAAAGCCCTGGCGCCGTTTGCGCTTTGGCCTTTCGACGCTTCTTGGGTTCAAGAAACTTGGCTTTTTCATTCCCTATCGTTACGCGGCTGGTGTCCCCACGCCAGGGGGCTACCCTGCGCTTGAACCTTTTTTCGCGGGCGCTACGGGCTCGTTTGAAAAAATACTCGCGGCAGTCGAAGCGCATATCGATCAACTGACGGATGTTTCCTGCGCCCCCGACCCTAAACCGCGGCTGGATCAGGATTGGTTTCCTTGCCTCGATGCGGCCGCGGCCTACACGATTGCGCGCACGCGGGCGCCCTCGCGGATCATCGAGACCGGTGCGGGCCATTCCACCAGGTTCTTTGCGCTCGCGGTGGAAGACGAAGGACTTGCCACGGAAGTTCACACTATCGACCCGGCACCGCGCGCCGATCTTTCCGCCTACGGACGGGTTACGGTTCACCGCAATTTGCTCCACGAAATGCCGGCTTCGTTTTGGGACGAGGTCGCCCCCGGTGATATTGTCAGCATCGACGGCAGCCATATCCTCATGCCGGGAACCGATGTGGACCATTTTCTAAGCGGTATCTTGCCGCGCGTTGCCGGCAAGGCGCTTTTGCACATACACGATGTCTGTCTTCCGGACGCTTATCCCGAAAGCTGGGCCTGGCGGGGCTATAACGAACAAGGCGCGGTGGCGGGGCTGATTGCGTTGGGCGCCTTCGATATTCTCTGGTCAAGCCATTACGTGCGCACACGGCTTGCGGACCGCCTCGCCGCCTCGCCGCTCG